>CAXTUS010000113.1:2117-11256 GCA_964247475.1 uncultured Acidobacteriaceae bacterium
AAAACCCCCCTTACGCTCCCCCTCCAGCCCCGCGCCCCAGCGCCCCCACCCCACGAAGTGGTCGCCGTCCGCGATCAGGACGCCCTTGCTTTTGTTGTTGCCTTTCGCTCAAACACTGGCATACTGGTGTCGGTTCCCCTGACTTACCTTGCGCGCGCACTCCCAAGAGCTTCATCCGGAGAACAGCCATGTCAGAAGAGATACTCGCCCCCCTGATCGCCATCGCCATCCTGGCCGCACTCGCCCTCTGGGTTCCCACCCTTCATCTCTGCAACGGCTGCGTCGAGCGCTGGAGGCTGCGTTCCCCCAAAGCTCCGTCAGCGACCGGTGAAAGCGTCAGCTCAGGCGTCAGCCCAAACCTCACCCGGGTCGCCTAGCCAACGCCGGCTGCCGCGGCTTACTGGCCGAGGATCGCCACTCCGCCGATCGCCTGGCTGGCCGCAATCCTCGCCGACCACTCCGCCGGGCCGGTCTTGTGCACACTCGTGCCCGCCGCGTCGACCGCCACTGTTACCGGCATGTCCACGACCTCAAACTCGAAGATCGCCTCCATCCCCAGGTCTTCAAACGCAAGCACACGCGAATGCCTGATCGCTTTCGACACCAGGTACGCCGCACCGCCCACCGCCATCAGGTAGACGGCGTGGTGGTCGCGGATCGCGTCAATCGCAGCATCCCCGCGCTCCGCCTTGCCGATCATGCCCAGCAGCCCGGTCGCTTCAAGCAGCTGCCGCGTGAACTTGTCCATGCGGGTCGCGGTCGTCGGCCCCGCCGGCCCCACCGCCTCGTCGCGAACCGCATCGACCGGGCCCACGTAGTAGATGAACTTGTTGGTGAAGTCGACCGGCAGCTCCTCGCCGCGATTCAGCATGTCGATCATGCGCTTGTGCGCGGCATCCCGGCCGGTCAGCAGCCTGCCCGTCAGCAGCACCACCTCGCCCGGCTTCCAGGTCTCGACCTCGGCACGGGTCACGGTCTCGAGATCCACACGCCGCGCCGTGTGCACGTCGTAGGTCAGCTTCGGCCACTTCGTCAGCGCAGGCGGATCGATATAAACCGGGCCATCCCCTTCCAGCACAAAGTGCGCGTGGCGCGTGGCCGCACAGTTCGGGATCATCGCCACCGGCAGGTTCGCCGCATGCGTCGGCCAGTCGAGGATCTTCACATCGAGCACGGTGGTCAGCCCGCCCAGCCCCTGCGCGCCGATCCCCAGCGCATTTACACGGTCGTAGAGATCGATCCTCAGCTGCTCGATGTTGGTGGACGGACCACGCGCCTTCAACTCCTGCATGTCGATGGGATCCATCAGCGACTGCTTGGCCAGCAGCATCGCCTTCTCGGCCGTACCCCCGATGCCGATGCCGAGCATCCCCGGCGGACACCAGCCGGCGCCCATCGTCGGAACCGTCCTGACCACCCAGTCCACCACCGAATCGGACGGGTTCAGCATGACGAACTTCGACTTCGCCTCGGAGCCCCCGCCCTTGGCCGCCACCGTCACGTCGATCCGGTTGCCCGGGATCAGAGACACCTCGACGACACACGGCGTGTTATCGACCGTATTCTTTCGCGAAAACGCAGGGGCGCGCAGGAGCGACCCGCGCAGCTTGTTGTCCGGGTCGAGCCACGCCTGCCGAACACCCTCGTCGCACATCTGCTGCAGCGACATCCTGGCCTCGTGACCGTCGTCGCCGGTGATCTGGACCGACATCCCCAGCTTGATAAAGATCGTGACGATGCCGGTGTCCTGGCAGATCGGCCGATGGCCCTCGGCGCACATGCGGGAGTTGATCAGGATCTGGGCGATCGCGTCCTTGGCAGCGTGCGACTGCTCGAGATCGTACGCCCGCGCGAGGTTCACGATGTAGTCCTCGGGGTGGAAGAAGCTGATGTACTGCAGCGCCGCCCGCACGCTCTCGATAAGGTCGCCCTGCTTGATCAACGTCATATCATCCCATCCAGAACATCGTCGCGAAGCGAAGTCACCCCACGAAGTAGTCGCCGCCCTCGTCAAGGGCGCACTTGCCGTTGCCGTCAGCTGTCAACGTGAACAGCGAAGCCGAAGCCGAAGCCGAAGCCGAAGTCGAGGCCGAAGCGCGCTCGCCGTTTCCCTGAAAACATTCTAGCCTCGCCCTACCATGCCAAATGCACCAGCGAAACACCCTGCCGCGGCAACGTCAGCTTCCAGTCCGCAGCCCCGTGGGTCAACGTCACGGAAGCTTTGCGCAACACCGCAAGCCGCGCAGCCGACTCCATCTCCGCCACCTGCGCGGCTGTCGGCTGCTGCGGGCTGCCCATCTTCAGCCACGCGCTGTACGCGTTCGAGTGATCGCCGTCCATCCGGTACTCAGTCGCCGCAACCTGCTTTCCAGGCAGCCCCTTCACCTCGAGCGAAACCTCGCTCGGCGGCGCGGCAACGTCCTCATCGTGGTAGTTCCAGACGATCACATCGACGGAGTTCCCGCTCCGGGTCGCAAGCCCGTTCACATCGGGCGCGCCCGTGACCGAATGTCCGATGATCTCCTGAACCGGGACGGCTCCCGAACTGGTAACCGGCAGCAGCGTCCCATGCAGCATGCCAAACATCCGGAAGACGCTCAGCACCGGCTTGTCGACACCGTTGGTGGCGAGTTCGCGGAAACCCGCAAACCAGGGCTGATCTTCAAACTCGAACGCCCACGTCACCCCGGCCTGAAGATTGACCCCGTGCAGCCGCGCCAGCTCGGCCGAGCGCGCCAGCATCTCCGCCACGCTCACCCCGTAGAGAGGCCCGTTGCGATAGCCGTTCCCAGGCCCCTTGCACGCGGCACAGCCCTCCGGGTCACTCTCGGACAGGATGATCGGCGTCCGGCGAAACTCCGGAAACCCGGCCACGATCTTCATCCCCAGGTCGGTTGCCCCCATCTGCGGCGCCAGGTTCATCCGCACATGGCCAGGCACCCCGGCGGTCGCGTCGATGAACTTCGGACTGCCTTTGGGATGGAACGAGATGAAATCAAGCGGCACGCCAGGCTTCCCGGTGTCCGCATTGACGCCGTGCGCCGCATGCTCCAGAAAGTCGTGAAGGAAGGGACTGTTCTTCGCCGGGTCCTGGTGCGGATAGGGTCCGGTCGCGCCCGGCCCACCGACCTGCGCATGCGGCAGCACCTGCCGGACGGCCCCGGTCGTCACGTCGTACAGCTTCTCGTACTCTTCAAGCGTCCCGTGGAAGTAGGGAATATCCGGCTCGTTCCAGACCTCCCAGAGCCAGTCGTCGGTAGCCGCCCCGTAGCGGTCATGCAGGTGGGTCACCCACGCCACAATCAGCGCGCGCCACTTCGCGTAATCCTTCGGCGGATAGCTCCAGCCGGTAAAGACATCATCGCCGCCCTTCCCGAAGCGGTGCCGGTAAGGCTCAGGATGAGGCGAAAGCGCCTCCGGCATGAAGCCGATCTCGACCATCGGCCGCACCCCGGTCGCTTTGAAGTTGTCGAAGATCCGGTCCGTAATCGCCCAGTTGTAGACCGGCCTGCCCTCCGCATCCTCGCTGAAGACGCCGGTCGAGCCCCACTTCAGCGACGCCGACCCGTCGCCCGAGGTAAGCAGGTTATGCGGGCGGAAATAAACCGGGGTCGCCTGGTCGATCCGGCTCAGCTCCTGCAGCAGCTTCGTCCCGTTCGGCGCATAGGTATAGTTCGGTTCGTCCGCGCCGAAGAAGTTCCAGTCCGGCTTGTACTGGCCGAGCGAGCCGCCGGCGTCCACCCGGATCTCGACCACAGGCGCGTTCTGGGCAGGTACGGTCTGGTCCCAAATCAGGACAGATGCAGCGGCAATGGCGATCCGACTTACAAACCTTCGCATCAGGAGATCATCTCACTCCGAAAGGAAGCCCGTAATCCGGGTCGACCAGGGCGCGAAGGCGTTCAACTCCGAAGCTCAGAATGGACCGCAGCGAAAAGATGCATCAAACGGCAAAGCAGGACTTGAACCGCAGTCAGGGGCTCCCCATGTACGACCAAAGTGCGTCCACTCCAACCATCGCCGATAAGCCCTGGCAACGGGAGCAGCCATGGCAGGCACTGCTCGACTCTGCGGGTGAGGGCATCTGGGGAGTCGACCTGAACGGCGACTGCACCTTCGTCAACCGCGCCGCCCTGACCATGCTCGGCTACACCCTTGAAGAGCTCGTAGGCCGCAACATGCACGACATGGTGCACCACCACCGCATCGATGGCAGCCCTTACCCGCGCGAAGAGTGCAGCATCTACAACGTCTTCTGGCACAACCAGCCCTTTCAAAACCAGCTCGACCACGTCTTCCGCAAAGACGGCACCTACTTTCACGCCGAGATGTCCGCCCAGCCCATCCTCGAGGACGGCGAATCGCGCGGCGCCGTCGTCACCTTCCGCGACGTCACCCAGGCTCGCCTGACCGAAGAGGCCCTCCGCCGCAGCGAAAAGCTCGCCGCCGTCGGTCAGCTCGCAAGCAGCATCGCCCACGAGATCAACAACCCGCTCGAAGCCGTTATCAACCTGCTCTACCTGGTCAGGACCGCCGAGTCAGTCGATGACATGCGCACCTACGCCACGCTCGCCGAGCAGGAGATCGCCCGCGTCTCCGACATCACCATGCAGACGCTGCGCTTCCACCGCCAGCAGTCCACCGCCGCCCCGGTCGACCTCACCGATACCATCCCGGCCGTGCTCCGGCTCTACAGCTCGCGCTTCACCTCGCGCAAGGTAGAGGTGAAGCTCGACCTCAAAGACACTCCGTCCGCCATGCTGCTCGAAGGCGACCTTCGCCAGGTGCTCAACAACCTGATCCGCAACGCCTACGACGCCATGCCCAAAGGCGGAAGGCTGCACGTGCGTCTGCGCCCCGCCACCTGCCCCATCACCCAGCGTGAAGGCCTGCGCTTCTGCGTCGCGGACACCGGCACCGGCTTCCTGCCCAAGATGAAGACCCACCTCTTCGAGCCCTTTCACACCAGCAAAGAAGTCACCGGCACCGGGCTCGGCCTTTGGATCTCGAAGGGCATCATCGACAAGCACAAGGGACGCATCAAGATGCGCAGCCGCCTGCAGGAGCAGCATCCCGAGCTGCACGGAACCCTCTTCTCCGTCTGGCTGCCGCTGCATATCGAGGCCGGGGCAGCCGCAGCCTAGCGGCTCCCCCTCAACCCGGGGCTGACCGCTAGCTCTTCCGATTCAGCACATTTGAGTTCGCCTGGTCGATCGAAGTCAGCAGGATCGAATGGATGTTCACGTGCGCCGGACGCGACGCCACCCACACGATCGTCTCCGCCACATCTTCAGGCTGCAAAGGCGTCAGCCCCTGGTAGACCTTCGCCGCACGCTCCGCGTCCCCGCGGAACCGCACCTCTGAAAAAGAGGTCTCGACCATCCCCGGGTCGACCGTCGTCACCCGCACCGGCGTCCCCATCAGGTCAAGCTTCAGGCCCTCCGAGATCACGCGCTCAGCCGCCTTGCTCGCGCAGTAAACCGTGCCGTTCGCATAGGTCTGGTTGCCCGCCGTCGAGCCCATGTTGATCACATGGCCGCGTCCGCGCTCGACCATCCCCGGAACAACCGCCCGGGTCACATAAAGCAGCCCCTTCACATTGGTGTCGAGCATCTCCTCCCAGTTCTCGGGATCGTCCTCGTACACCTTCGCAAGCCCCCGGCTCAGGCCGGCATTGTTCACCAGCACATCGATCGCGCGCCAGGCTTCGGGCAGCGCCTTGATCGTCTCTTCAACCGCCGCACGATCGCGCACGTCGAGCGCGAAGCTGTAAACATCCTCTGCCTGGTCGAGCGTCCCTGCCAGCTCCGCGAGCTTGTCGAGCCGGCGCGCACAAAGCAACAGGCGCGCGCCCTGAGTTGCAAAAGCCCGGGCCGTCGCCTGGCCGATCCCAGAGCTTGCACCCGTTACCAGGACAGTCTTGCCGCGAAAGTTTTCCATCTTTCCTTTGTATCAGCAGAAGCGTTGAATCAGCAGAAGCGTTGTATCAGCAGAAGCGTTGTATCAGCAGAAGCGGTCGCAGGCGCGCCCCGACGCCGGCCCGAGCAGCACTTCCAGCAAAACAGGACGCTGCGCATGTTTGCACGCGCAGCGTCCTGTACCCCACGAAGTGGTCGCCGCCCGCGATCAGGGCGCACTTGCCGCTGCCCTTAGTTCGTAGGCGAAGGAGCAGCCTGCTGCTCGATGCCGATCGCATCGCCTGACACCACCATGTTGACGCGGCGGTTCTGCGCGCGACCCTGGGCGGTACTGTTGTCCGCCACCGGGTTCGACTTGCCATAACCCGCCGCCGTGATGTTCGCCTGGTTCACGCCCTGCGCCACCAGGAAGCTCATCACGCCGTTCGCCCGGTTCTCCGACAGCTTCTGGTTCAGCTCATCCGAACCCACAATGTCGGTATAGCCCTCCACCTGCACCTTCAGGCCGGGGTAAGCGGTCAGGATGCCCGCAACCTTCGCAAGCGAGATCTGCGTGCCCGGCTTCAACGTGTACTTGCCGGTGTCAAACAGCACGTCCGACATGTTCACGATCAGGCCGCGCGCGGTCTCGCTCGTCGCAAGCACGCTGTTCAGCTGCGAACGCAGCTTTTCGCGGATCGCGTTCGCGTCGTCCACTTGTTTGTTCGCCGCGGCTGCATTCGCACGCGCCTCGGCTGCTTCGGCCTCGGCCTTGGCGCGCTCGGCGTCCGCCTGCGCCTTGGCTGCCTGTGCCTGCTGTGCCTCAAGCGCCGCCTGCTGCGCCTGCTGCTGCGACTGTGCCGCATCTTCCTGCGCCTTCACCTTGGCAAGCTCCGCGTTGCGCTGACGCTCGGCCGCTTGCTTGCGCAGCGTATCCACGCGCGCATCTTCGGCGCGCTGCACCGCTTCGCGGGCATACGTGATCACCATCTTGGTGTCGCGGTGCTTGCTGCCATCCATATCGGCCGCATTCTTTAAGCCCAGGCTCGCCTTCGCAAAGGTCTCGGGCGAATACTTCTCGGCTCCGGCAGCCTGTGCGATCCGGACCGCGTTGTAGGCCTCATAAAGCTCGAGCGGGGACTTCTCATCCCGCGTAATCGGGTGCGAGATCGTGTGCGCCCCGTCCTCGGCATAGATGCCGCGCGGCATCAGAGTCGCATGCGCCGTCACCTTTTCGATGACGCCGTTGGTGCTGTTGGTGACCACGTTCTTCATCACGACGACATCAGACGGCGTGCTCACCGAAAAGTACGGCTCGGCCGTGATGATCAGGCCAAAGGACTGCAGCGCCGTCGTCACGTGGATGTTGTTCTTGGTGCCCGCCGGCAGCACCTCGCCCAGGTTGTTCGGGCGGCCATCGGGCGAGATCGCCCAAAGCACATACGTCAGGTACTCCGGGCCAAAGCCGTTCGCGGGGGTCAGCCCTTTGAACTCGGCATCGATCGTGATGCCGCCGCGCTCGCTCTTCACGCTCGCCTTGCCTTCGCCGTTCGGCAGCAGGCCGGTGCCGATGAACTTCAGATCGGTCGATCCGCTGCGATGCAGGTAGTTCACAGCATCGATGTCCTGCTGCACAGCCTTTACGCGGTAGAAGAAGACGTCGCCGTTCTGCGTCACTCCGGTGACGGCCGCGGGCGCCGGATTGCTGGTCGGGTTCGCCTCCTGGGCGAAAGCCGAGGCGGGGCAGAAGGCCACACCCGTGATCAAAGCTCCTGAGACGAGGCCATTGGCAAGCATGCGGAAGGCGAGTGAAGCAGGGGACGTGCTGTACTTCGTGCGATACATTTCTATTCTCCTGGGTGAAGCCATGGCGCACCGCCTTGACGGAACGAGCGCAAACAGCGTGTGCATTGAGGTTTGGGCTTTACACCTTGCTTAACGGATGCCCGGGACCGGGTAAAGGGTGTCCAAATCGCGGACAACGAAGGTTTCAAATGTCAGATCAGCCAGGCAACCCGACGCGCTTCGAAGCACAAACAGGCGTTCACACCCGGCCCTCGGACGTGAGAGGGTCCGCTGCCTGTCCGACGGATCGCGCCCTAGCAATCCAAACCGAGCCACTCAAAAAAGCGGATGGCCCTCCATCGCTGCCAAGCGCGGGCCATCCGCAAGTGGGGGGCTTCGCTTAAGGCGGTGTTGGCGGCGCCGCCGGTGCGCTGGACAAAGGGATAAGGAGGCCACGGACCTGACAGCTGCATCCTGCACTCCTTCAACTCCTGGGTCGCCGAGCTGTACTTGTTCTGGTACCGCTCCACCGTCTTGTGATCGATCAGGTGTGCGATATCCAGCAGCATCTTGCCCGAATCCATCCGCTTGCACGTCACCTCTTCGGCAATCGGCAGAAACATACGGTGCATTTGGATCGACAACGCGCGCGCCTTCGACTGGCGCTCCCGCTGCCGGCTTGCGCTCTCGCGCAGGCTGATCAGGTACTGCTGGCCGACCGTCATATCGCGTGCCGAGGTGCCCGGGCAGGTGTCATCGACAAGCACCTTCAGGTGCATCTCCGCCTTACCCCGCAGACGCTCCACGTTGGCCAGGAAGTGGCGCTGGTTCGAACGCACCGAACGCCGCAGCGAGTCGTCATCGTGGAAGGTGGTGGCAAAACGGAAGGGAAGCACTGTGGACAGCTTGAAGCAGTCCGAGATCACCCGCGCATGATCCTTGGCTGCCTGCTGGTCGAATCGTTCGGCGTCCGTGGTAGCGTGCTCCGACACGATGACAGCCAGGTCACCGGCAGGAAAGAGGAAGGTCTGGTTCCCGAAGAGTCCTGAAACCCCCGTCAGGGGCATCGGACGTCGGTGGCGGGCAAGTTCCGGAAAAGACTGGCGTTCTGCGATGCAGTAGGCATACCACGACATGATGATTCGCTCCAATGCACGCTGATGGGTCTCACTGCCCAATCATGCGTTGGTTCCACTTCCCGGAAGTATTTCGGGGGCCTCGAAACACCCTGGTGCGTCCCAAGCCGGGACTGAACCGAGTGCGAGACGGATAGTAAGCCTATGGCGAGACCATTGGCAATAACTTCTTTCCCGGTGCCTGAACTTCCTGTCAAGTGGAGCTTCAGAGTTTTGGAATCATGCTTTTAGCGGCAATCCGCCTCTCTGCCAGAGCATGTTGGAACATGCTCAGCGGCCCGCGGTCAGGCCCGTCGCAGCCCCCGTCGCGGAGCCTGTCGC
>CAXTUS010000114.1:0-10947 GCA_964247475.1 uncultured Acidobacteriaceae bacterium
GCCACAATCGTGATCCCGAAGGCGGTGTAGCTCGCGGTGTAGATCTGGCCGCCGATCATGCCCTCAGGCGCAGTGTGCGAAAAGGTGAGCGCGAAGAAGAGCCCCCCCGGTGAACTCCTGATCTCCCCCGCAAGCCCATCCACGATCAGGAACAGCAGCAGGATAATCGCCGGCAGCATCAGCGTCACGCCAAACCAGCGATCCTGGTGAAACGCATCGGCTACCGGGCTGAACGAGATTCCGGTCGTCTCGTTATCTTCAGAGATAATCCCGATCTCGCGCCCATAGCCGTTGCCCACGTAATAGAACGGCTTGTTCTTCCAGATCACGTGCGGCACGACGTTCATCAGGCCCTGAAGAGTCGGAGCATACCCGGCGAGGTTGCCCTGCTCCGTGTAGGCGATCAGCGCATCATCGGGCGCCAGCATGCACATGCGATCAAAGATGCCCTGCGTCTGGTTGAAGTAATGAGGAACGTCGCCGTAGTCCCGCAGCGGGTCCTTCGCGGTCTCCTCGTAGATGGCGCGGGTCCGGCGCAGGTTCAGCAGCAGCTCAGCCGCCGTCACCGCATCCTGGCTGAAGGTCGCGGTCTCACTCTTGAAGACGCGCCCATACTGAGAAAACGGAATCAGGTACATCTGGAAGAAGGCCGCGCCCAGCAAAACACCCAGGATCTGCTTCCGGCTGAAGTCCTTGCCCGCTCCCACCGCCGCGCCAAACCACATCACGGGGGCCGTCAGAATCCCCTGCTTCGAAAAAGAGGCGATGCCGAGCACCAGGCTCCAAAGCCCCGCCGCCCAGACCACCCAGTTCGTGCTGCGGCGGCCACCGGTCTTCTTCACCTGGTAAAAGGTGGCAAGCAGAATCGCAACCGGGATCAGGTAGTTGATCTGCCGCACCGCGCTCCCCACCGACCCATCCTCGGAGTTCCCGCCGAGCGTGAAGGACTGGATCACGATCCCCAGGACGACCGCTCCCTGCGCCGCCTTCCACATCGACTCCCCGGCTTCAAGATGCGGAAGCAGCCCTTGCGCCCGCGTCACACGGCGCAGCAGCAGCGCTACCGCACCCATGCTCGCCACACCCACGCAATAAGCCGCCATGGTCACCGTCGGCGCACGCAGGTTCGAGTCCCCGGCTTCTCCGAGGACCACCTTCATCACCAGCCCCACCATCGCCGTCATGCTTGCGGTGAAGAAGATGAAAAAGCCCGACGGATACCGGAACCCTCCCGCAGCATTGAAGGCGATCGTCGAGATCAGGACATACGCTGCGCACAGCACGGAAAACTGAAGCCCCGTACCCTGGAGCTGCTGCAGCGCCACCAGCACCAGCGCGAAGACGGCGGCGTGCTTCAAACGAATCCGCCGTGCAAGGGGTATGCGCATCTTGCCCGGATCCTAGCAGCCCACGGGCCGGCAAAAGCCGACAAGATGCCGCGAATCTCAGTTCGGCCGGTTCCTCTTCCCGATTTGGACCGGGTTCCCGATCTGGATCGCACTCGCGGTCTGCGCCGGCGCACCCGTCTCCCGACGCGCAACCAGTGGGAGGGGGTTCATCTGCTCGAGCAGAAGGCTCACCGTCAGCGGCGCCAGCGCAAGCGCAAAGGGCATGAAGATCCGAACCTCCTGCAGCACGCCCACCACCGCCCACATCCCCACGAAGATAAACGAGCCAATCAACAGCGACGCGTCGGGCGCGCTGACCTTCAGGCGCTTGCCCAGCGCCTGCCAGGCCGTCCACAGCACGGGTGCCATGAAGACGAAAAACGGCAGATAGCCGACATAGTTGACCAGGTTGTGGCGCAACTGGAAGACAGGCGTGTCCCCGTAGCCGGCGTTCGGGAAGATCCTGTGCATCAGCAGGTACTGGATCGCCGCCGCAGTGCACGCCCCACCCGCGGCCGTCGCAGCCATCTGCCGCCGCGGCATGGCAAAGGTGGCCTTCGGCTGCAGCAGCGCAACGATCAGGATTCCGAGGTTGAACGTAAGCGCCACATCCGCGCGCACCAGGCTCTGCGCCGCCGTGACCAGGATCAGGCCTGTCCCCGCCAGCCAGCGGCCCATGCCCCCCGCCGCCAGCGGACGGGTGATCAGGTACGATCCCGCGGCCAGCAGGGCGGCGGCAGTCAGGGTCTCCGGCCGGTGATACCAGAGCAGCCACACCAGGTAGTACTCGGCCAGCAGCAGAAACGTCACCTCGGCCGCAACACGGCCAGCATCCTTCGCCGCCGCATAGGAATCCGACCGGCGCAGCAGCGAAAGCAGCAGGCAGAGCGCCGCGGCGACCGCCACGAAGTCCACGACCGTCAGCACATTCTCAAGCAGCAAGCCGCCATGCCGGGCGATCGACACCGCAGGGTCGATCACGCCCACGCGATACTGGTCGGGTGCGTGGGCGGCACCGCGAACCACGTCAAGGTACGCATCAGGCTTCACCTGAAATCCCCGGCGGTACTCCCAGTTATTCAGAAACGCGGTAGCAAGCAGGATGGCAAACAGGAAGAAGTTCGCCAGGCGCTGCACGTTCAGGCCCGCAGAAGGTGGCCGGTCGGCCGGCCGCAGCACCGGGATGCCAGGCGCAGGGGCTCGCGAAATACCGGTGCGGCGTGCAAGCTGGGTCACGATTCCGGGCATCGGCTCCCTCCAGATCCCATCTTTCCACACTCCGGGCGGTCATTGCCGCCGCATGCCTTGCATACCGCGGCACACGTTGATAGCGCGCCGATCGTCTGCGCGCGCACAGCAAACCCTTCCCCTGGCCGCTCGCCTGGCCCTGAACCCTGGCCCGCAACCCTGGCCCTGAACCCTCAGCAGCCTAGTAGAAAGCCCGGGAGGCTAGTAAGATAGCAGAGGTCTCTGCTCTGCCCTGCCACCGATTGAATCTGCCGGAAGCGATCTCCTGATCGAGATTGTCCAAAGTTCATTCGAAGGTGTTGACGAGGGGCATATCTGACGCAGGTCCCTGGAGGAGTTTGTTTTGGCGAAACGCGACCGTTTTCTGTTTACCAGTGAGTCTGTAACCGAGGGGCACCCTGACAAGATTGCCGATCAGATCTCCGATTCGATTCTTGATGCCTGCCTGGCCCAGGACCCCATGAGCCGCGTAGCCTGCGAAACCCTGACCTGCACCGGCCTCGTCGTGATCGCCGGCGAGATCACCACCAAGGCCTATGTCGACTTTCAAGGACTGGTCCGGTCCACCGTCGCCGAGATCGGCTACGTGCACTCGGATTACGGCTTCGATGCCAACACCTGCGCGGTGATCTCGACCATCAACAAGCAGTCCCCCGACATCGCCCAGGGTGTCGACACCGGCGGCGCCGGCGACCAGGGCATGATGTTCGGCTACGCCACCAACGAGACCCCGGAGCTCATGCCCCTGCCCATCTCGCTCGCACACCGGCTCTCTGAAAAACTCACCCAGGTCCGCAAGTCCGGCCTCATGCCCTACCTGCGCCCCGACGGTAAAAGCCAGGTGACCGTCGAGTACGCCGAGGTAGGCAAGCCTTCGCGCATCGATGCCGTCGTCATCTCGACCCAGCACGACGAGGACGTCACCAACGAGCAGCTGCGCGCAGAGATCGAAAAGAACGTCATTCGCGCCGTCATCCCCGCCGAGCTGCTCGACGAGAACACCAAGTTCCACATCAACCCCACCGGACGCTTCGTTATCGGCGGCCCCATGGGCGACTCCGGACTCACCGGCCGCAAGATCATCGTCGATACCTACGGCGGCATGGGCCGTCACGGCGGCGGCGCCTTTTCCGGCAAAGATGCGACCAAGGTCGACCGTTCCGCGGCCTACATGGCGCGCTACGTCGCAAAGAACATCGTCGCAGCAGGCCTGGCCGACCGCTGCGAGGTGCAGCTCGCCTATGCCATCGGCGTCGCCGAGCCGGTCAGCGTGCTGGTCGACACCTTCGGCACCGGCACGGTCGATGCCGATAAGCTCGAAGAGCTGGTCCGCGCCAACTTCAAGCTCACCCCCAAAGGCATCATCGAGTCGCTCGACCTGCGCCGTCCCATCTTCAAGCAGACCGCCGCGTACGGCCACTTCGGCCGCACCGGCGACGACTTCACGTGGGAAAAGACGGACAAGGCCGCAGCCCTCAAGGCCGGCGTCTCCGAGCTGGTCGCCGCCAAGTAACCCGCTCTGTTCCATGCCCAGGCCCCGAGCCCCGCGCCCGGGGCTTGTGCTTTGGTGCGCAGCCCCCGCGCCCAATGCTTGTGCTTTGGTGCGCGGCCCCGCGCCGGGGCCGCCGTCCGCAAGCTGCAATGGTAGTCTCTTGGGACCGTCCCTGTTTGCACCTTCAATCGACGGGCAAGGCCGCTGCACCTCGAAGGCCACAAAAGGAGTATCGATGCTGATTCGTTCGGAGTTCGGGATCGAATTCGACCTGCCACAGACCGTAGCCATCATCGGCCTGCTCAGGCTCCATCCGTCGCTCGACAACGCCGTGCGCGGCGAAGAGGTGCTCAGGGTAGAGCACCTCGAAGGGGACGCGGCGCATCCTGTCGCAACCGAAGATTACATCGACTCCTTCGGCAACCGCTGCACCCGCTTTCTCGCCCCCGAAGGCCGCCTGCGCCTGTCCGGCCAGAGCCTCGTCGAACGCGACGCCTTTAAGGATCCGATCAACACCGCGGCGGTTCAGCACCAGATCGAACAGCTGCCGTCGAACGTACTGCAGTTCCTGCTCAGCAGCCGCTACTGCCAGGTGGATTCCCTTTCGCTCGTCGCCGGCGACCTCTTCGGCCATACCTCCACCGGCTGGGCGCGCGCCATCTGGATCAGGGACTGGGTGCACAACCACGTACGCTTCGACTACGCCTCGGCGCGCCCCAACAAGACCGCACTCGACGTCTTCACCGAACGCGTCGGCGTCTGCCGCGACTTCCAGCACCTCGCCATCACCATGACGCGCGCCATGAACATCCCGGCGCGCTACGTCACCGGCTACCTCGGCGACATACGCCGGCCGAACAGCGGGCCCGGCGACTTCAGCGCATGGTACGAGGTCTTCCTCGACGGACGCTGGTGGACCATGGACGCACGCCACAACGACGAACGCATGGGCCGCGTGCTGATGGCAGCAGGCCGCGACGCCACCGACGTCGCGATCACCACCAGCTTCGGCATCGCGAACCTGAAGAAATTCTCGGTGGAAAGCTTCGAAGTCAACCCCAACGGAACACCCGTGCCTCTGCCGCCCAAGCTTTAGCAGCAACCGCAATCGCAACCGCGTCCTGGCCTTCAGACTTCCCTGCACAGAACCGGAGTGTGCGCTCCCAGCCGCCGAGGGAGGATACTGGGTATGGACATCATGACTGCAACCACCCACCAGACCGCCGAAAAGCTCAAGGTCCCCAGTGTCTTCGCCGGCAAGGCCTGGCAGCAGGTGCTCGCGCGCGATCAAAAGGCCGACGGCCAGTTCTTCTACGCGGTCAAGACGACCAAGGTCTTCTGCCGCCCAAGCTGTCCCAGCCGGCGTCCCGAACGGAAAAACGTCACATTCTTCCCGACCGCCGAGATGGCGCGCGACGCCGGCTACCGTGCCTGCCTGCGCTGCAACCCGGAGTCAGTCGAGAAGAAGGCCGATCCTCAGGTCGCGGCCATCGACCGCGTGGCCAGCTATCTAACCGAACACGCCGAGGAGCGCACCCGCTTGAAGGATGTAGCGAAAGCTACCGGCCTCGCCCCTTTGACCATCCTGCGCGGCTTCAAGCGCGTGCTCGGCGTCTCCCCGCGAGAGTACGCGAAGGCGCAGCGCGTAGCGAAGTTCAAGGAAAAGGTGCGGCTGCCGAAGGGCACCGTAACCGAAGCGATCTACGAAGCGGGCTTCGGGTCGAGCAGCCGGATGTACGAGGGCGCAGACCAGACGCTCGGCATGACGCCGACAGCACTCCGCAACGGCGGCCGCGGCGAGGTGATCCGCTACACGCAGGCTGAAACGCCCCTGGGCAGGATGATCGTCGGCGCCACCGCTCGCGGCGTCTGCTGGGTGGCCTTCGGCGACGAGCTGGTCACTGGCCTCGGGGCCGCCTTCCCCAACGCCGTGCTCAAGCAGATGGACCGCGAGTTGAGCTACGCGGTCGAACGCATCGCAGGCGCGCTCAAAGAGAACACCAGCGCCCTGGCCCTGCCGCTCGATGTCCGCGCCACCGCCTTCCAGCAGAGGGTCTGGCGTGCGCTGCGTGCGATCCCGCGCGGGGCAACCCGCACCTACTCGCAGATCGCCCAGGAGATCGGCAGCCCCCGCAGCGTGCGTGCCGTCGCCACCGCCTGCGCCGCCAACCCCGTCGCCCTGATCGTCCCCTGCCACCGCGTAATCGGCAAGGACGGCAGCCTCACCGGCTATCGCTGGGGCCTCGAGCGGAAACGTGCGCTGCTCGATGCCGAACGCGTCGAGCCCCCTGCGCCCGGAAACGTCCCGCAGCACACCGAAGCCTCGCCGAGCCACACGAAAGACGTCCCGCAGCACCCCAAAGATTTCCCGCAGCACCCCAAAAACGTCCCGCAGCACACCGAGGCACACCCATGACCGAGTCCCTGCCCAGGGGCTACAAACCCTGGCTCATCCTCAGCATGGCCGTCCTGGTCGGATCGCTGATCCTGCTCGCCATCGCCGTGACCGCAGCCTTCGTCACCTTCGCCGACAAGTCCGCGCCGCTGTGGGATATCGTGCTCGGCGTCGTGGCCGTGCTCGGCGTCGTCGCCGGCTTCGGCGGCCTCTTCCTGCTCATGGCGACCGCCGGCTTCCTCGCCTGGCGCGAAGACCGCAGGGTCCAGGTGCTTCCACCGGTTCACGCCGATGGTGAGCACACGAAAGGCTGATTGCAGGAGCCCGCGCCCGCCGGCCCCATCGCCAGTTAGCATAAAGCGATGACCGCCGCGCATACGCAACAGGCAGACCCCGGCAGCGCCATCCCCGGCACGGACAAGGCAGCGCTCAGCAGCCAGATCGACAGCAGGAGGCTCTACAGCAAGATCTCCTGGCGCATCATCCCCTACATCTTCATCCTCTACATCCTCGCCTATGTGGACCGCTCGAACGTCGGCTTCGCAGCGCTCGGCTTCAAGCGCGACCTGCACCTTTCCGACTCGGTCTTCGGCTATGGGGGCGCCATCTTCTTCATGGGCCAGCTCATCTTCGACCTGCCCAGCAACCTGCTGCTGCAAAAGGTAGGCCCGCGCCTCTGGATCGCGCGCATCATGATCACCTGGGGCATCATCGCCACCTGCATGATGTTCATCAAGGGCGCCCACTCCTTTTACGCCATGCGCCTTTTGCTCGGCATCAGCGAGGCCGGCTTCTTTCCCGGCATGATCCTCTATCTCACCTACTGGTTCCCATCGCAGGAACGCGCCCGCGCCGTCGCCAAGTTCATGACCGCCACCTCGATCGCCGGAGTCGTCGGCGCCGAACTCTCGCGCGTCCTGCTCAAGCTCGAAGGCCAGGCCGGCCTGCACGGCTGGCAGTGGCTCTTCATGATGGAAGGCCTGCCCACCGTCCTGCTCGGCGTCTCGGTCCTCTTCCTGCTCAAAGACCACCCGCGCGACGCCGGCTGGCTCAGCGAAGACGAAAAGAACTGGCTCGATCGAGAGCTCGAGCGCGACCGCAAAGAAGGCGGCGCCACCGACAAGCACAACCTCAAGGACGCCTTCAAACTCCCCATGGTCTGGGTCCTCGCCGGCGTCTTCATGCTTTCGCAGCTGGGCGTCTACACGGTCACGCTGTGGATGCCGTTGATGCTCGAAGCCATCATGCACGTCGGCGGTACCGAGGGCGCGGTCAGGGTCGGCAGGCTCGGCGCCCTGCCCTACCTCGCAGCAGCCATCTTCACCGTCATCATCGGCTGGTCAAGCGACCGCACCGGCGAGCGCCGATGGCACATCGCAGGCTGCCTGCTGCTCGCATGCGGCGGCTTCTTCTGGGCCGCCTACGCGCACAGCCTGGTCGCAGCTCTGCTTGCATTCACCTTCGCAGCCATGGGCTGCTGGAGCATGCAAGGTCCCTTCTGGGCTCTGCCCACCCGCGTCCTCGGCGGACGTGCCGCAGCCGGCGGCGTCGCCGTCATCACCATGATCGGCAGCATCGGCAGCGCCATCGGCCCCGCACTCACCGGCGCGCTCAAAGACCGCACCCACAACTACACCGCGGGCCTGCTCGTAGTCGGCGGGCTGGTCGCGGTCGGTGGGCTTCTCTGCATCGCGCTCAGGACCAACCGGCAGGCCGAGCAGCACCCCGCCAAGTGAGACCGGAAGCCCGCGTAACGTAGCATGGAAGCATGACCTGGAGATTGCCCACGCTCAGGGAGATGGATGCCGCCGCCACCCTGATCTACCATCACATGCCCCCCACCCCGCAGTACCGCTGGCCTCTGCTCGATCAAATCGCCGGCACCGAAGTCTGGGTCAAGCACGAGAACCACACCCCGGTAGGCGCCTTCAAGATCCGCGGCGGCATCGTCTACCTGGACGCACTCAAGCACACCCACCCGGAGACCCGCGGCGTCGTCGGCGCCACCCGCGGCAACCACGGCCAGTCCATGGGCTTCGCCGCACGCATGACCGGAACGCCCGCCGTGGTCGTCGTTCCGCACGGCAACAGCCGCGAAAAGAACGCCGCCATGCGCGCCCTCGGCGTCGAAGTCATCGAGTCCGGACACGACTTCCAGGAGGCGTGCGAGTGCGCGAACACGATCGCCGAAGAACGTGGCATGCACCGTCTGCCAAGCCTCGATCCCCTGCTGATCCGCGGCGTGGGAACGTACTGCCTGGAGTTCCTGCGCAGCGTGCCCGCGCTAGATACCGTCTATGTGCCGGTCGGCATGGGCAGCGGCATCTGCGCCATGATGGCCGCGCGCGACGCACTCGGACTGAAGACCAGGATCGTCGGCGTCGTTTCAACCGGCGCCCCCGCCTACCAGCTGTCGTTCGCAGCCGGGCGCAAAATAGAACACGCCGTCACCACCGTGCTGGCCGACGGCATGGCCTGCCGCTCGCCGAACGACGACTGCCTCGCAGCCATGCTCGCCGGAACCGAACGGGTCATCGCCATCGACGAAGATGAAGTCGCAGCCGCCATGCGCGCGCTCTTCACCGCCACCCACAACGTCGCCGAAGGCGCCGGCGCGGCATCCTTCGCAGCCCTCATGCAGGAGCGCGAACAGATGCGCGGCAAACGCGTCGGCGTGGTGCTCTGCGGCGGCAACGTGGACGCCGATGTCTTCGCCAGGGTGCTCGCAGGATAGCCCACGGCGTCTGGGCAAAGCGTACCGGCGAAGCGTCACTCTCGAGCGCTCTCCAGGCCCGCGTCCACCCGCATTGATCCGGGCAAAGCTCCCAAAAAGGGACGTCCCCCGCCCGCCACCCCGGTGCTAACCTTAGATGTACTGACATCTGGAAGGTTGAGGACACACGAACATGGCAACGGCAACGATCGGTCAAGTGGGCAAGGCAGCGACACACGACTACAAGGTGGCGGACATCAGCCTGGCTGACTTCGGCCGCAAAGAGATTGAGATCGCCGAGCAGGAGATGCCCGGCCTCATGTCCATCCGGCGCAAGTACGCGGTCGACAAGCCGCTCGAGGGCGTGCGCGTCACCGGCTCGCTCCACATGACGATCCAGACCGCGGTGCTCATCGAGACCATGGTGGACCTCGGCGCCGACGTGCGCTGGGCAAGCTGCAATATCTTCTCGACCCAGGACCACGCCGCCGCCGCGATCGCCGCCGCAGGCGTGCCCGTCTTCGCCTGGAAGGGCGAGACCCTCGAAGAGTTCTGGTGGTGCACCAATGAAGCGCTTTCCTTCCCCGACGGCAACGGCGGCCTGCTCGGACCGCAGCTCGTCATCGACGACGGCGGCGACGTCACCCTGCTCATCCACAAGGGCTACGAGATGGAGAACGGCCACGACTGGGTCGACTCCGAATCGAGCTCGCAGGAAGAAGGCGTCATCAAGAACCTGCTCAAGAAGGTGCAGGCGCAGTACCCGCAGCGCTGGCACGATGTCGCCAAGCAGTGGCGCGGAGTCTCGGAAGAGACCACGACCGGCGTTCACCGCCTCTACAAGATGAAGGAGGCCGGCACCCTCCTGGTCCCCGCCATCAACGTCAACGACTCGGTCACCAAGTCGAAGTTCGACAACCTCTACGGCTGCCGCGAGTCGCTCGTCGACGGCATCAAGCGCGCCACCGACGTCATGATCGCAGGCAAAGTCGCAGTCGTCTGCGGCTTCGGCGACGTAGGCAAAGGCTCGGCCGCCTCGCTGCGCGGCCTCGGCGCACGCGTCGTCGTCACCGAGATCGATCCCATCAACGCCCTCCAGGCCGCCATCGAAGGCTACGAGGTCACAACCATCGAAGAAACGCTCGGCCGCGGCGACATCTACGTCACCTGCACCGGCAACGTCGACATCATCACGCTCGAGCACATGAAGCTGATGAAGGACCAGGCCATCGTCTGCAACATCGGCCACTTCGACAACGAGATCCAGATGGCGCAGCTCGAAGGCTCAGGCGCAACCCGCCTGAACATCAAGCCCCAGGTGGACAAGTACACCTTCCCCAACGGCAACGCGATCTTCGTCCTCGCCGAAGGCCGCCTGGTCAACCTCGGCTGTGCAACCGGCCACCCCAGCTTCGTCATGTCCGCCAGCTTCTCGAACCAGACACTCGCGCAGCTGGACCTTTGGAAGAACAAGGACACCTACGCGAACGACATCTTCATCCTGCCCAAGAAGCTCGACGAAGAGGTCGCCCGCCTTCACCTTGAAAAGATCGGCGTCAAGCTCACCACCCTCTCGGACAAGCAGGCCAAGTACCTCGGCGTCCCGGTCGACGGACCGTACAAGGCGGAGATGTACCGCTACTAAAGGCAACGGCAACCGCGTCCTGACGCCGGACGGGCGCCACTTCGTGGGGGGGGAGGGCCAGGGGGG
>CAXTUS010000115.1:0-10917 GCA_964247475.1 uncultured Acidobacteriaceae bacterium
TCGGGCCAGGAATTGTCTTCCACTGATTGGCCTACTCGCCATCTGTAAACAGCAAGCCGCGGCCATGTCCAGGTCCACGGGACCGCGCGATGCGATCATTCCCGGATCTTCAGAGCTAGCATGTCGCCACACGAAAATTGGCTTGCATGCTCCGGGATTCGGCGTAGCATGGGGACCACTCCTCTTTCTCACCAAACGGGCCCCGGTAATCTGCGTTTGAACTCTCCAAAATCCCTCAGGAGCTTTCCGCCATGCCCCGCACCCTGTCGCTCGTTACGGCCTCCCTGTTCTCTGCCCTTTCCCTCTCCGTCCTGGCCCAGACCGCGCCACCCGCAGCCGCGCCCGCCGACGGCATCACCATGGAGATGATGCCCATCACCGCCGACCAGATCTCGCAGTGCCGTTCGCAGTCCACCTCGCAGCTTGCCGCCGAACAGGACACCCTGCACAAGCGCGAACATGGCCAGGACAACGACAAGATGAAGCAGGGCGCGGTCACCGGCATCGCCGGCGCGGCGACCAGCGCGATCTCGCGCAAGAACAGCTACGGCTGGTGGAATCACGGCAACAACAATGGCGCGCAGACCGCCGCCGCAACCGGCGCCACCCAACGCACAGAACGCAACAGCGATAACGTGGCAAGCACCACCGCCATCGGCCAGCAGGTGGGCACCGACGCCTACTCGCAATGCGTCGCGGGCATCAAAGGCCCGGAGTACGTCCACTTCCGCCAGACGGGCAAGATCGTAGCCTTCACCGGCAGCGCGCCATCAGAGAGTCCGGCGCCCGCAATCGCTGCTGCGGCACCCGTGGCCCCGATGCCGACCGGCAAGTCCCCGGTGCAGGATACCGGCGACGGCAAGCACTTCATCCTGACTGCGCCCGGCCAGACCGATGCGCGTGAGGTGACGCTCGTGACCGGCAGCAAGTCTTCCTACATTGAAGAGGCGACAGGGGACAAGTACATCGTGATGCCGGATGGTTCGGTCACCCGGATTGCAAAGCGTAGCGGCGCGAAGAAGTAGCAGCGTTCGGACATATGCAGCTAGGGCGTGACGTTGACCGTGAGTGAAAGAGTCGACGTCGCGCTCCCGTTTGTCAGGTTGACCGGCACCATGTAGCTGCCGGCGGCCACTTTGTTGACGACCGGTACGCTGGGCGCGGAAGACGAGCCGGAGCAGCCACTCAGCCCGGCCACGCATGCACCCACCAGTGTCAGGCATAGCAGGCCTGCAAGCCTGCGTTGACGCGCGGAAGGCACAAGCAAGGGCAGCATAGCGCAGACGATGACAAGCCCGGGCGATCGCCACTGCCAAACCTCAGGTGGGAGCAGGGCTGTCGTCGCAGGCGCGTCCGATGTGTTGATCGTCAGGGTACTCGTGAGCGTATTGTTCGCCCCGGCAAAGCTGAGACCCGCGGGGGAAAAGACACAGCTCATGTGCGCAGGAAGCATGCCGCACGACAGTGTGAGCGTACCGCTATAGCCGCCCGCCGACGGTACCGTCACGAGATCAGCGATCGTCGCCCCGGCCTGCACCGTGACCGAGCCCGTCAGAAGCGCAGGAGCAACCGATGGAGCGATCACGACCTCGGTGATTGGTGCGGACATGGAGGCATCGAAGCCAGCGGAGCCGCTATAGGCGGCGGTGATGGTGTGCGTCGCCGCAGCCAGGCTTGAGGTGGTGAAGGTGGCCACGTTGGCCGACGTCTTGCGGACCTGGCAGATGTCCACCGGATTGCCATTGTCAAAGAACGTGACCGTACCGGTAGGTGTACCCGATGACGCGCTCACGGTCGCTGTGAAGGTTACGGGCGCGCCCAGGTTATCGTCAGGGTCGGACGACGTCAGGGTGGTACTGGTAGCAGCAGGCGTGATCAGCGCAAGCGCCGCCAGCGCAATCTGGTGGTGCCCGCCGGTAGTGGGGTGCAGGTAGTCCCAGAAGAGCCAGGTGTCGGGGTTGATCGAGCTCACCCCCTGAGCGCTGTCGACAACATCGGTGAAGCCATATGCGGAGGGAGTCGCAATCAAGGAACTGTAGAGGCCGGAGATATCAAGCGGGAACAGGTGCAGGTTGACCGTAGGATTGGCAGCCGGCAGAGCGGCAAGGTCGGCAGCGAGCGCCTGGTTGAAGGTGGCGGCGGCCAGGTTGCCAGCGTTTTTTGTTGCGGCCGCACCGTTGTAAATCGGCGCGGACCCGACCGGCAGGACATTGGGCACGAGGATATCGGTCGCACCGGCGTTGATCAATCGCTCGATCTGTGCAGTTTCGCGCGCGGCTGCGGCGGTCAGCTGACCCGGCGCGCTCGCGTTCAGAACATCGTTGGTGCCTCCCCAGACGATGAAGAGGGTTTGCGCCGTGATGGTGGGGTTGGTCGCCAGGTAGTCGGAAACCTGCTGACCGAGATTGTTGACGTTGACCGAAAAGGCGTTGTTCGTGCCGTACGACAGAGACGTGGTGCCGTCGGCGGTCGTGGAATTCGCGTACGCGTAATTGGTGCCGCCATCCAGCGAGTCGATGACCGGAGGTGCAGCCGCAAGCCCAGCCGCCAACTGCTCGACCCAAACGCCGTTGTAGGCCTGCGCCGCCGAGCCGGTGTCCACGCCATCGGTGAAGCGGCCCTGCGTGTAGTTCCACATGGGCCCGGGGAAGGACGCAGGCCCGCCATAAGCGGCGGTGGTCAGGTGCTTCGCGTTGCCAGTGTCCGAGAGTGAATCGCCGAAGACGACGATCGAGCGGTAGGCCTGGGCATGAGCCAGGGCGGCAGAGCAGAGCAAGACGAAGGCGGCTGCGAATCGGCACATGGTGAAATATCGGGTCCTCGGAAATGTTTATTTCATGCGCCGACGCTTGATGCCAATAACACTAGAGAGGCATGGGTACACCGAGCAGGACTGGTAATCCCTCGAAGGTCGCAGACAAGGTCACACCCGTGGGTCATGGCGTGTGCGCCGCCGCTCGGCTATACCTGGGTAAGGCCCGGTGTCGACTGTCGTTTGCCATGTCCGCTTTCCGCGGATGCATCTTGGGTGAACCAGCGAATCGGCCTGGTGCGCCGCAGCGCGAGAGGATCTCCATGAACACGAATCAACGCAATACCCTGCAACCTGCCACGGTCGCCCGCATCGGTCTGCTCTTGTTTGCCGTCATGGTTTCGATCGCTGCCCTGTCCGCCTAGATGCACGACTGTTGAAGAACTGACAGATACTTCAACGCGATTGCAGAGGCTTTGAGACAGATTCCAGGGACTTGCCTGCAGCTTCGACACCAAAGAATCCTTCGCAAACCGCGGCGCCAATCATGAGCAGCGCACCCAGCGCGTAACCCCCGGCCACGTTCGCCTTCGAGCCCGACGCAATCAACACGCCGAAGAGCGCAGGCGCGAAGACGCCGCCGATGCATGTGCCGAGCGCATAAAAGATCGCGATGGCGAAGGCCCGGATCTCAAGCGGGAAGATTTCGCTGACTGTAAGATAGGCGGCGCTCGCTGCCGACGAAGCCACGAAGAAGATAACAGTGAAGCAGATGCCGAGCCCTTTCACGCCCAGGGTCCCGTGCGCGAAGGGGATGCAGACGGCGGCCAGCAGCACGCCTGCGATCGCATAGGTAGCGGTGATCATCGGCTTGCGGCCAATCTTGTCAAAGAGCACCATGGGACCGAAGAAGCTGCCGATGGCGAAGGGCAGCAGATGGATGGGTAGGGCGCTATCCGGAATGTGGAAGAACTTCTTGACTACCAGGCCGTAGGTGAAAAAAACCGCATTGAAGAAGAAGGATTGACCGACCATCAGGACGAGCCCGAGGAAGGACCGTGAACGGTTCTCCTCGCTCAACATGCTTTTGAAGATGTCCTTGATGGGTGTGTGATCGCGTACAGCGAGCTTCAGCTTGTCGCCTTCCGGCTTCGGCAGAGGCTTCCCCCTGCCGACCTTCTGTTCGATGTCGGTGACGATCCTGTCAGCTTCGTCTTCCTTGCCGCGCAGCATGAGCCAGCGCGGAGACTCTGGAACCTGGAGGCGTAGCAGCAGGACAAGCATACCAAGGGTGCCGCCGATGCCGAAGGCATAGCGCCAGCCAATGGCCTGCGAGATGCCGTGGTTGCCTAGCAGGTACATAGCGGCCAGGCCGCCAAGCGAAGCTCCCACCCAGAATGTCCCGTTCACGATCAGATCGACCGTGCCGCGGACCTTGCCCGGAACCAGCTCGTCGACGGCGGAGTTGATCGCCGCGTACTCGCCGCCGATCCCAAGCCCCGTGCAGAAGCGGCAGATGCCGAACCACAGCAGGCCGTGCGAAAAAGCGGTTCCCACTGTAGCGAGCGAGTAGGTGGCGAGGGTAATAAGGAAGAGCTTTTTGCGTCCCAGGCGGTCGGTAAGCCAACCGAAGAGGATGGCACCAAGCACAGCGCCGGCAAGATAGATGGTGGCGGCGGAGGTGACCTGCGGGTCGGTAAGGCTCAGGCCCTGTCTGCTTTCGAGCACGCCCGAAAGCGATCCGACGAGCGTCACCTCGAGGCCGTCGAGCAGCCAGGAGACGCCAAGCGCGGTGATGATGCGGGCGTGCCAGGAGGACCAGGGGAGGCGATCCATGCGCTGGGGCACGTCGGTTTCGATGGTCTGCTCAGGCTGTTGGGCGTCCTGGCGGGAGGAGGTCTGCCGGGGTTGGTTCTGCCGGGCCGGGGAGGTTGATGCGTTCGCCATGGTGTTGCCTCGCTGGGCCCGCTCGTTCAGACCAGAACACTTAGAGGGTTGAACCGGGAATGCGGTTACCCGGAGCAGGTGAGATGGGAGCACTCCGATCCGAGGCTGCCTCGTCGCTTCGGTGACCTCCGCAACCTGGGCGAAGGACTTCGCTTTCGCGAACTCTGGTCTGGCCCCCGGCTAGGCAACGCTGCGATAATGAGTGATGGCTGTCTCTTCCCCCACGCTGCAGGACCGTCTTGATGCGATCACAGCACGGACGCGCTCGCTGGTGCAGCCAGACCGGCTTGCGATCTCGGAGCAGGCAGTTGAGGCGCTGTTCGAGACAGGGATTGAAGACCGTGTGATCAAGGTCGGGGCGGCTGCGCCCGAGTTCACGCTCGATGATGCGAACTCTGGACTGCCGGGAAAGCTTGTCCGTTCCTCTGATCTGCTTGCGATCGGGCCCCTGGTAGTGAAGTTCTTCCGCGGGCGCTGGGACCCATATTGCGTCACTGAGCTGGAGGCATGGCGGGATCTGTATCCCAGTCTGCGCGAACGCGGCGTGCTGTTCGTAGCGATCTCTCCGCAGACCCGCCGGCAAAACGACTTCGCTGCGCAACAGCACGGGCTTCCCTTCCCCTTGCTGTCAGACCCGGGGTCTGCCGTCGCGGAGAAGTTTGGCCTCGCTCACACGGTGCCTGAGGATGCACGGCGCTACTACCGTTCGATCCTGGTGAACATTCCATTCGCAAACAGCGGCCTGACGTATGACACGGCACCCGATGCGGCTTGGCGTCTGCCTTTGCCCGGGCTGTTCCTGATTCGTCCGGATGGGACGAGCGGCGTCATCGTGTACGCAAGCGCGTTCGCTGACCAGAGGGTCCGGCCCGAGCCAGGCGAGCTGATGGAGCTGCTGTAGCGCGCTCGAAGACACGCTACTCGCCTGTTTGGTGAACACACAACGCACGCATGTTCCAGGTGAAGTGCAGGAAGTTGCTGAGCGGCACCCCTACCTCTTCGGGAGGAGCTTCGGCCTGGCTCCCGAGCTTCATGTACCAGGCATCCTGGTAGGGCTTACCTAAATGATCTACCTGACGTGCGCTCCAGACTCTTCCAGTAACACCGAGATGGCACTTGACGTGCAGATTGTAGGACGTGCCGGTCCCGTAGGTCGTTCGAATGTTCGTGCTTGCATCGTAGATCCCTTGTAATTCGTCAAGCGTGGGCAGGCGCCAGGAGCGATCACCGGCCAGCCTCAGTTCAGCGCAGTACGTCACGGCCTGCGGCCAGTCGAGGTCCGGGCCGTTATCCTCGGCGGTCCATGTGAGACCGGTAGCAGGGTCGGTCCACGTTGCATGCCGCGCGGGACTACCCCCGGCTGCTTCCGGGAGCGCCGCCTTCCCCCCCCCGTGGGAGTTCTGTCCTGCGGCTTTGACGAAGGAGTATCTTCCTCATTTGGCAGATGCTGACCGTCAGTGTCCTGATGTTCTGTGTCAGCACCTTTCAGCTGCAGCAAGACCGTCTGCTCCGTCTGACCAGCAGTTACCCGGGTGCGAACCGAAGCCTCACTCCTCGTTGCAGAAGCTTCGAGGAGATGCTCACCGGCTGCGACCAGAACCACACGCGGTTCGTCCCGCGTAAGCTGGCCCATCGGCTGACCATCAAGCTTCCAGTCGCAGGTCTGATTGGCTTTTACCAGCAACGTCACGCCAGCCTGTGCCTTCGCAAGCGGCAGGGCAAGAAAATCATCGCGACTTGCAGAACGTAAGTGCTCTTCATGAACCTCTCACCCTGGCGCCCGGGATCCGAACGGATCTCCACTGCACTGTACCCATCAGGACAAGGGGCTCGCGGGCAAGATCCGCGAGCCCTTGCTGCTCATGTGACGTTTTACTTGTTCTTGCGGTAGCGCTCGATGAGGGCATTGGTCGAGGAATCGTGGTCGGCCTTGGGGGCCGATTCGGACTCAAGTTCGCCCAGAATGCGGGTGGCGAGCACCTTGCCAAGCTCAACTCCCCACTGGTCGAAGGAGTCGATGTTCCAGATAGCGCCCTGGACGAAGACAGCGTGCTCGTAGAGAGCGACCAGCTTGCCGAGGACCGCAGGGGTTAGCACGTCGGCAAGGATCGTGTTCGAGGGGCGATTGCCTTCAAAGACGCGATGCGGGACGAGCCAGTCAGCGGTGCCTTCAGCCTTGACCTGCTCGGCGGTCTTGCCGAAGGCGAGCGCCTCGGCCTGCGCGAAGACGTTTGCCATCAGCATGTCGTGGTGCCGTCCGAGCGGATTCAAAGACTTGAAGAAGCCAATGAAGTCGCATGGAATAAGCCGTGTGCCCTGGTGGATGAGCTGGTAGAAGCTGTGCTGGCCATTGGTGCCTGGCTCGCCCCAGTAGATGGGTCCGGTCTCGGTGCCGACATGCGCGCCATCGAGGGTGACGTGCTTGCCATTCGATTCCATGGTCAGTTGCTGAAGGTAGGCCGGGAAGCGCTTGAGGTACTGCTCGTAGGGGAGGATGGCAACCGTCTGGGCGTTGAAGAAGTCGGTGTACCAGACGGTGAGCAGGCCGAGCAGCACGGGAAGGTTCTTTTCAAGCGGCGCCGTCTTGAAGTGCACGTCCATCTGGTGGAAGCCGTCGAGCAGGGCGCGGAAATTGTCAGGGCCGATCGCCAGCATGGTCGAAAGACCGATCGCCGAGTCCATCGAGTAGCGACCGCCGACCCAATGCCAGAAGCCGAACATGTTGGCGGTGTCGATGCCGAACTTCGCCACCTCCTTCGCATTGGTCGAGATAGCAACAAAGTGCTTTGCGATGGCGGTCTGGTCGTTGCCAAGGCCGGCGAGTGCCCACTCACGGGCCGAGTGCGCGTTGGTCATGGTCTCGAGCGTGGTGAAGGTCTTCGATGCGACAAGGAACAGGGTTTCGTCGGCTCTGAGATCGTGCACGGCTTCGACGAAGTCCGTACCGTCAACGTTTGAGACGAAGCGGAAGGTGAGGTCGCGCTGGCTGTAGTGTTTGAGTGCCTCATAGGCCATGACGGGGCCTAGGTCCGAGCCGCCGATGCCGATGTTGACGATGTTGACGATCTTCTTGCCGGTGTGGCCCTTCCACTCGCCCGAGCGGACGCGATCGGCGAAGGCAGACATCTTGTCGAGGACCTCGTGGACCTGGGGAACGACATCCTCACCATCGACGATGATCTTGTCAGACTTTGGCGCGCGCAGGGCGATGTGCAGGACAGCACGGTTCTCGGTGATGTTGATCTTGTCGCCGCGGAACATGGCGTCGCGGTGCTCGGCCACGCCAGACTCCTGGGCCAGTTGGAGCAGCAGCTTCAGGGTCTCGTCGTTAATGCGGTTCTTCGAGTAGTCGAGGAAGATGCCGTCGGCCTCTGCCGTATAGCGCTGACCGCGGGCGGGATCGGCCGCGAAGAGGTCCTTGAGGTGGATGGTGCCGATCTGCTGGTGGTGCTGCTCGAGCGCCTTCCATGCGGTGCGTTCGATGAGAGGGGTCTTTTCCGTTGCCATGAGCGTTGCTTCTCCTTTTCTCTGCTCTCCTATCTTAGAGAGGACGGGCGCCCGGGTTGATGCAAGGGTGGATGAATTTAGCGGGCTTGATCGGGTCAATCCTTGGGCAGCACGCGCGACGTCTTGCTTGCGAGAGACCGGGCTGTGCGTTTATCGTTATCTTAGTCCGTCTATCGCACGAGAACCTTTGAGGATCTCAGGCACTGAGGCGGAGAAGGATTGTGTATGCCTGTCGCAGCCCGTACTTTGACTCCTCCCCTGCCCGAAGAAGAGACCGGCACAAAGCCTGTCCCGGCCCGCACTACACCAGCTTCAAGCCTCGATATCTATCAGGGCGATCCGAACTTCATGACGTCCCTGGCGCGTGGATTGATCGTGATCCAGGCGTTCACGCAGCAGAACCCGCAGATGACCATCTCGCAGCTTTCCATCAAGACCGGGCTATCTCGCGCTGCGGTGCGAAGGTGCCTGTACACGTTGACCAAGCTTGGGTTTGCAGGTGCCGAGGATGGCCAGCGGTACGCGCTCCGGCCGAGGATGCTCTCGCTCTCGCACACCTACACGACGTCATCGACGTTGTCGCAGTCAGCCCAGCCGATCCTTGAGCGCATGTCTTCGCTCTACCGCGAAAGCTTCTCGGTGGCGACGCTCGATGGCAACGAAATCGTCTACATCGCCCGCACTGTCGTACCTTCGCGGGTGATGGCGGTCGATCTGCATATCGGGTCGCGTCTGCCGGCGTACTGCACGTCGATGGGAAGGGTGCTGCTGGCTTACCTGCCGACGGAGCAGCTGGAGCAGTACCTGGCCAAGGCAGAGCTGACGCCGCACACGACGCGCACCATCACTTCTGTCGAAAAGCTGCGGCTGGCTTTGCGCAATGTGCGGCGGCTGGGCTATGCGCTGGTTGACCAGGAGCTGGAGGTGGGCTTGCGGTCGCTGGCAGTACCTGTGTATGCACCTAACGGGAAGGTGGTGGCGACCGTCAACCTTTCGGGCAATGCGCCACGGATGCCGGTCTTCGACATGCAGACGCACTTCCTGGCGCCCTTGCGGAACGCGGCAGCGGAGCTGGGGGCGCATCTTCGCTAACCCTGGTTGCCGGCCGGCGGAAAGTGAAGAGAAGTTCATGCCGCACGATGCAACGCTGTCAACGTGCCTCTTCTCTGAAGGTTAGACTGAAAACATCAAAAATCCTGAAGGAAAGCGGCTAGCATCTCTCACACTCCAGCTCAACCACGTGCAGGCGTAGCGACGCGAAGGCGGCTGCGACGGATGGTTGATCCGTGGTTCAGCTTCCTTGCCGCGTCGCCGGCTCGCTGGCTGACGGCTACCTTCCTGCTCGCCCTGAGCCTGCGGATGATCGTGGTAGCCGCGGGCTTCTCCGACGTTGCCGCACCTTCAGCTGACCACAACGTCTTTGGATGGGAGATGGGTTGGACCGCGCGCAGCATCGCGCTCGGCCAGGGCTTCAGCTCACCGTTCCTGCCAGTCACAGGACCTACCGCGCTGGTGCCTCCGCTCTATCCCTGCCTGTTGGCTGGCTTGTTCAAGGTCTTTGGCCTCTACACGCCCGAGGCAGCGTTTGCAACGCTTGGCCTCAACGCCCTCTTCTCGTCGCTTGCGTGCATCCCGATCTTCTTCTTCACGCGCAACGCGCTCGATGTACAAGTGGCGCGGATCGCCAGCGTCGCATGGGCGATCTATCCATTTGCCATCTACTTTTCGGCTGACCGGGTTTGGGACTACGCGCTGACTTCCCTGCTCTTCAGCTGCTGCCTGTGGGCTTCGCAGAAACTGCATCTGCGTGGGATCGCCGGCTGGGCCGCCTTTGGTGCGCTCTATGGCGTCACTGCCCTGTGTAATCCGAGCATTGTGTCTCTGCTCCCATTTCTGCTGCTGATTGCGGTATGGAAGGTGCGGCGGGTGGCCGGAGCCTGGTTCTCCCTAAGCGTACTCAGCAGGGGCCTGATCGCGTCGGTTGCCTTTTTCGCCATGTGCCTGCCGTGGGCAGTGCGGTCCGAGCACGTGATGCACTCAAAGTTCTTTCTGCGCGATGGCTTCTGGCTTGAGTTCTACGCGGGCAACGATGGCAACACCTTCAAATCGAATGACGAGCGAGCCCATCCCGCAAGCGATGCTTCAGAGATGCAGCGTTACATCCGGCAGGGCGAGATCCGTTACATCGCCGGGAAGGGTGTGCTCGCGAGGGCCTGGGTGCTGGATCATCAGGCTCAGTTTGCATGGCTGTGCGTGCGTCGCGCGACCCAGTTCTGGACCGGCTTCTGGTCGTTCAGCAGCAGGTACCTGGAGGCTGAGCCATTGGACCTGCCGAACATACCGTTCACGATTTTTCTGACCTGGGCGATGGTGCGCGGGCTGAGGCGCTGGTGGCGCGAAGACCGAGAAGCAGTGCTGCCGTACCTCCTGGCCGTGTTGGTGTTTCCGCTTCCGTACTATCTGAGCCACAGCTCGGCCGACTACCGGCAGCCGATCGAACCAATCATCGTGCTGCTGGTCACGGTAGGCCTCTTCGGCACAGGCACGATCTCTGCCGGAAGCGAAGAGGAACAACGCCAGCTTGAAGCGGCAGCGGTCGTCTAAGAGCAGGCAACCGCAACCGCGTCCTAACGCCGTACGTGCGCCACTTCGTGGGGGGGGAGCGCTGCGCGCAAGGAAGCTGAGGTATACCTAGCGCTTCTAACGCGCGC
>CAXTUS010000116.1:0-2896 GCA_964247475.1 uncultured Acidobacteriaceae bacterium
CACGCGCATCGCACCCCAGCCCCTTCAAACGCCCGTCATCTGCTTCCGGTAGCATCGAACGATACTCATGGCGAAGACATCGAAGAACGTCCTGACATCCATCGCTGCCGCGCAGGCCTCAGCAAGTGCCCCGGCCACGCGTTACGTCTGCGTCCACGGGCACTTCTACCAGCCGCCGCGAGAGAATCCATGGCTTGAAACGGTCGAAGTTCAGGATTCTGCAGCCCCCTACCACGATTGGAACGACCGGATCACGGCCGAATGCTACGCGCCAAACGGAGCCTCCCGCATCCAGAACAAGCAGGATGAGATCATCCGGATCCTCAATAACTATGCACGGATGAGCTTCAATTTCGGCCCCACGCTGCTCTCCTGGCTGCAAAGCAAGGCGCCCCGCACCTACCACATGATCCTTGAAGCTGACCGCGTCAGTGCCTCGCATTACAGTGGCCACGGGTCGGCGGTCGCCCAGGTCTACAACCACATCATCATGCCGCTGGCCAGCACGCGCGACGCCCTCACCCAGATCCGCTGGGGTATCGCAGACTTCGAATACAGGTTCGGGCGCAAGCCCGAAGGCATGTGGCTCGCCGAGACCGCCGCCAACCGCCATACCCTCGACCTGCTCGCGCAGGAGGGCATCAAGTTCACCATCCTCGCCCCGGTGCAATGCGCGCGGGTGCGCCGCCTGGGCGACCAGGCATCCGCGCAGACCTGGTCCGAGACCCCCAACGCGACCGTCGACCCTACCCAGCCCTACATGGTCAGGCTCGATGGTGGCCGCTCGATCGCGGTCTTCTTCTACGACGGACCGAACTCCCGCGCCATCGCCTTTGAAGGCCTGCTCGACTCGGGCGAGAAGTTTGCAAACCGGCTCCTGGCAGGCTTCCACGAGCCCGTCGCCAGCGGCAACCAGGCCCAGCTTTCGCACGTTGCCACGGATGGGGAAAGCTACGGTCACCACCACAAACATGGCGAGATGGCGCTCTCCTTTGCCATGCACTACCTTGAAGACAAAGGCCTGGCCAAGCTGACCAACTACGGCCAGTTTCTTGAACTCTTCCCGCCCACGTGGGAGGCGGAGATCGCCGAAAACACCTCCTGGTCCTGCGCGCACGGCATCGAGCGCTGGCGCTCGGACTGCGGCTGCAACGGCGGCAAGCCCGGCTGGAACCAGCAGTGGAGAAAGCCGCTGCGCGATGCGCTCGACTACCTGCGCGACGCCACCGCGCCCCTCGCCGAGCAGCGTGCAAAGGGCCTGCTGAAGGATCTCTGGGCGGCGCGTGATGCCTATATCCACGTGGTGCTCGCGCGCAGCGAGTCAGCCAACGGTGCGGAGGCGACAAACAGGTTCTTCGCCGCGCACGCCACCCACACACTCAATCTCGAGGAGCGCACTGCAGCCCTTGAGCTCATGGAGCTCGAACGTCACACCCAGCTGATGTACACCTCCTGCGGCTGGTTCTTCGACGAGATCTCCGGCATCGAGACCGTGCAGATCATCGCCTACGCCGGGCGCGTGCTGCAGCTCGCGTCCAAGCTCTTCGGCGACGCCGCCCATCCGCTCGAACCTGAATTCCTCCGCATCCTGGCGCTCGCCAAGCCAAACGTAGCGGACTTCAAGGACGGCTCCGAGGTCTACACCCGCTACGTCCGCGGCATGAAGATCGGGCTTGAACAGGTCGGCGCGCACTACGCCATCTCCTCCATCTTCCGGGCTTATCCCGAGGACGGAGAGCTGTTCTGCTTCTCCCTCCACCGCGACACGCACGAGGTCTTCACCTCCGGCCGCGGCAAGGTGGCGCTGGGCCGGGCACGTGTCCGCTCACGCATCACCGAAGAGACCGAGGAGATCTGCTACGCGGTGCTGCACCTCGGCGACCAGAACCTATCGGCAGCCGTGCGGCTCTACACCTCCGAGGAAGCAGATACCTTTACCCGGTTTTCGGCCGAGATCCGTCTCGCAATGCGCAAGGCCAACCTGCCCGAGGTGATCCGGCTCATCGACCGCTTCTTCGCAGGCGCCCCGGATGCGAAGCCCAGCCTCGCAGAGACCACCGCCCCCCACATTGCGCTCAATCCTCTTGACCCCCAGCCCGGCCAGACCGAGGCCGTGATGGGTCCGGTTGAGCCCGGAATCGCACACACCCTCGAGATCCCGGCGCCCGAGCCAGCCGAGACCGTCGCCCCGATCGTCTACTCGCTTACCTCTCTCTTTGCCGACGAGCAGCACCGCATTCTGAATACCATCCTGAACCAGACCGTCGGCGAGATGGAAGATTCGCTGCGCAAGATCTACGAGGATCACGCCTCGCTGCTGCACTTCCTCACCGAATCCGGGATGAACCCGCCGCCCGCGCTTGCGCTCGCCGCCAGCTTCGCCATCAATGTGAGCCTGCGCCAGGCGCTTGAAGCCGAAGAGTTCGACTCGGCTGCCATCGCTGACCTGCTGGCGCGCGCCAACAACGATCATGTCACCCTCGACACGCACATCCTGTCCTTCGCTGCAGGTCTGCGCATGAAGCGGGCGATGATCCGGCTCGAGGCCGAGGCAGCCGAGCAGACCAGCGAAACCGCGCTGAACGCCCTCTATGCGGCGCTCAGCATCGCCGAGTGCATCGGCACCATGCCCTACGAAGTCACCATCTGGCAGGCGCAAAATATCTGGAACGACCTGCTGCAGCGGGTGCACCACCCGAAACGGACCATCACCATCGCGCTCGTCGGCAAGTACGTCGACCTGCCCGACGCGTACCTGTCGGTCAGCGAGGCCATCCGCGCCGCCGGGTTCGCCAACAATGTCAAGATCCAGCTCCGCTGGGTGCCCAGCGACGACTGCGAGACCCCGGCCGGCGCCGCCGCGGCCCTCAAGGGCGTCGACGGGATCGTCATCCCC
>CAXTUS010000116.1:2906-9993 GCA_964247475.1 uncultured Acidobacteriaceae bacterium
CTCCGACTCCGCCTACTGGTCCGCCGAGTGGAAGGCCGGCTTCCGCGACCTGGGCAACGCCATGAACATCGCGGTCGACGAGCTGGTGGTCGAAGAGGGTGTCGCCGCCTTCTAAAGCGACCCTCAGCAAGCAGGTATGAGAACTCCAGCAGGGCAGCTTCCGGGGGAACATCAAAAAGGCATGCGAACCAGACAGGTGACTCAATACGGCTTCCAGCTCACCCGCTACGGGCTGGTGAACTGCTACCTTGTCCGCGAAAGCGACGGCTTTACCCTGATCGACACCGGCTTGAAGGGCTCTGAAACAGCCATCCTCAAGGCTGCAGCAGCGGCCGGTGGCGTCATCCGGCGCATCCTGCTCACCCACGCGCACGTCGACCACGTCGGATCGGTGGATGCGCTGGCGGCGAAGCTGGGAAGGATCGAGCTTGGAGCGAGTGAGCGGAGCCTGCCGCTGCTGCACCAGCCACCCAACAAAACGGTGCGGTCCGGAGAGCCAACGGGCAAGATCAGGGGCGGCCTGCCCGGCATCCAGACTGCCGTCACCCACATCGTCGATGACGGCGAGCTGTATGGCTCGCTGCGCGCCATCGCCACGCCCGGCCACATCCCAGGGCATCTCTCGTTCCTCGACGAGCGCGACGGTACGCTCTTCGCGGGCGACGCTCTGGTTGGCGTCCGGAAGCTCGCCATCAGCGGCTTCGGACCCTGGTTTTTCCCGTTTCCAAACGTCGTCACGTGGAGCAAACCCACCGCGCTCGCAAGTGCCCGGCGGCTGCTGAGCTACCCTGTCGAGCGCTTCGCCTGCGGCCACGGCCGGATCCATGAGGGCGGGGTCGCCCTGCTGAACGAGGTGGTGGCAAAAGCCTCTGGATCTCGCTGAGCCACTACTCAGCTGAGGCAGGACTTCAGCTGCGCCAGTGCAGCTCCACCGGTCCGCTTAGCGGATGCGCGCCGCCGCCGGCAAGCCGTGCCTGCTTCAGTGCGAAGTACCACTTGGCCGGCTTATCGGCGTCGTCAATCAGCATCAGCGCAGGATGCGACCGCAAGCCGCGTGCCTGCTCGATCATCGTCTCCTGGTCCTGACGAACGAAACGCGCACCAAAAAAAGTAGCGATCGAGGTCACGAACGGAATGTTGTAGAAGACATTCCACGCCGCGATCACATCGATCCGGCAGGTCGAAGCCGTCACCGGCGTGACCGTCGTCAGGCTGGAGAACCACTTGTCACCCGCGCGGATCGTCTCGATGCGGCGGTTCGGCAGCACAAAGTCAATCGTCGTCGTGATCGGTGCGCCATAGACGCCCAGCAGCTTGTAAGGGGCGGAGTTGGCCGAAGGCGCGTGCGACGCCATCCGAAAGCCCTGCGGGATGGGCTCGAAGTGTTTCGTCTTCTCGTAGATCGAGGCCTTCGACCGCCACCACCAGGCCTGGTGCACAAACGGTCCGTGCGCCGGGTCCATCAGGCCGATGATCCCGTGATCGACATTGCACGGCAGATCCGCGGCCAGGTGCGCGCCGCGAAACTTCTCAGAAAACTTCGGCAGCTCGGGCACCGGGGGAAGCTCAGCCTTCAGTCGCCCCGCGCCCGGCTCCGGCAGGTACACCCACGCCCAGCCATCCCGCTCCTGGCACGGATAGCTGGTGGCAAAGATCTTCGTCGGCTCAAGGATGTCGAACTGCGTCAGTGACGGAATGTCAGTGCACTGGCCGGAGCATGGCTCGAACTTCCAGCCGTGGTACTTGCACTGCACCGTCTGCCCATCGAACCAGCCAGCCGAAAGTGGAATGCCGCGATGCGGGCAGAGATCCTTCATCGCGAACAAGCTGTCATCCGACTTCCGGCCCAGCAGCACCGGGACGCCCAGCAACAGCGTGGTCGACGTCCGGCCCCGGCGCAGCGTCGCCGCACGCGCTGCCGGGTACCACTCGCCAAAGATCAGTTCAGCCGGCGGTCCGGAGGTAGAGAGCGCATCCACCTGATCATGATAGCGGGGCAGCGCAGCGCATGTACCCTTAGGGGGTATGAAGGTTGCGGCCGCCTCAAAAAATCGCCTGGTGCTGCTGCTCTGCTGGGTGATCTTCTTCTGCACCTTCACCCTCTTCACCCCGGCCCTGCTCGACGACGCCGACTCGGTTCACGCCGAGGTCGCGCGCGAGATGCTGGTCCGCCACGACTGGGTGACGCTCTACGCGAACGGCATCCGCTACCTCGAAAAGGCGCCGCTCTTCTACTGGTCGATGGCCGCGAGCTACAAGGTCTTCGGCGTCTCGACGGCGGCTTCGCGCATCCCGCTCGCACTCGGCGTCCTGCTGCTCGCGTTGCTGCTTGAAGACCTTGCACGACGTGCATGGGCAATGGACAGCGCCGGGGACGGAGCCGGCCCCTACGGCGGTGACTACGCTGGCCTCTACGCCGGTCTCATCACACTTTCAAGCTTCGGCGTCTTCATCTTTTCCCGCATCAACATCCCGGACATCCTGGTCTGCTGCTGGCTGACGCTCGCGCTCACCGCCTTCTGGCGCACGGAAGCCGAGGCCGCCCCGTCCCGTGCAGCCTGCTGGGCCTTCGCCCTCGCCTGCGCCCTCAACGTGCTCACCAAGGGGCTGATCGGGATCGTCTTCCCGGTCGGCATCGTCCTCGCCCACCTGCTGGCGACGCGCGGCCCGCGCCCAGCCGCCGCACGCCTCAAGCACCTCCACCTGGCGTCGAGCACGTTGCTCTTCCTGGGGATCGCCGTCCCCTGGCACCTTCTCGCAGCGCTCCACAATCCTGCCCAGGGACACCCCGGGAGCCTCAGTTACCTGGGCGGTCACTTCACCGTCCCCCTGCCCACCGACGGCAACGTCCACGGCTGGGCGTGGTTCTACTTCGTCAACGAACAGGTGCTGCGCTACCTGAACCTGCGCATGCCCCGCGACTACGACACCGTGCCGCTGTGGCTCTTCCTCGGCCTCATCCTCGCCTGGCTGCTGCCCTGGTCAGCCTTCCTGCCAGGCGCCTTCGCCCGGGCCCTCCCGTGGCGGGGGGCCGACTTCCGCTTCCGACTTGCCTCGCACACCCTCAGCCCGCAGGAGCGCACCAACCTGCTGCTGGTCCTCTGGGCCATCCTCCCGCTCGCCTTCTTCTCGCTCTCCACCCGGCAGGAGTACTACGTGCTGCCCGCCCTTCCGCCCATGATCCTGCTCATCGTCCGCACCCTGATCACTCCCCGGCAGACCTCCGGGGATGTCACCGCCAGGGTGCTGCTGGCGCTCGGCTCGCTCGCCTCCGCAGCCAGCCTCTTCTTCCTCATCCACACCCGCGCCCCCGCACCAGAGACCGACCTCGCCAGCCTGCTCCAGCAGAATCCAGCGGACTACGCCCTCTCCTTCGGCCACTTCATGGACCTCAACGCACGCTCGCTCGGCCTCTTCCGCATCCCTCTCCGGCTCACCGCTATCGCTCTGCTCGGCGGCACGCTCGGCCACTTCCTCCTGCGCCGGCAAAGCCGCTTTCACGCCGCCATCCTCACCCTCACCGCGGGCACCTTCGTCTTCCTCCTCGCCGCATGGAAGGCCTTGGTGATCTTCTCGCCCACCCTCTCCTCAGCTCAGCTCGCAGCCGTCATCGCGCCCCAGGTCACCCCCCAGGACCTCATCGTCCTGCACGGAGAGTACGAGGCCGGCAGCACCCTCGGCTTCTATCTCAGGCGCAATGACCTCCACATCGTCGAAGGCCGCAGCTCGAATCTCTGGTACGGCTCCTTCTTTCCCGACGCCCCAAAGATCTTCGAGACCCGCGAAAGCATCGCCCTGCGCTGGCGTGGCTCGCAACGCATCTTCCTCTGGCAGGACCCCTCCGACCCGGACCGGCCGCCGCTCAAACTGCCGGCCCCGGTCTACCCCATCGTCAGCGCCGGCGGAAAGCAGATCCTTTCGAACCAGCCAGGGCCCCAGCATCAGCCCTGACACACACTGTTGCTGTCAGCCAGGCACCACACCCTCTAAACTGGCTGCACTATGCCATGCCCGCCGGATGAGCTTCGCCACGTCCCCCTCTTCTCTCTGCTCGACGACCAGGAGCTCGCCGTCCTCGCCTCCCAGGTCGAGTTCCGCAGCTTCCTGCCGCGCCAGACCATCTATAAGCTCGCGGAACAGGGTGACCGCGCCTACATCCTGCTCTCAGGCCAGGTACGCATCACGACCATCGACGAGGACCAGCAGGTCGTCGAACTCACCGCGCCCGCGCACGGAGACTTCTTCGGCTTCGCCTCCATGCTCGACCAGACCCGGCACCAGACCGCCGCCATGGCCCTCGAACAGACCACCTGCCTCGAGATCGATCGCCACGACATCTCCGTCCTGCTCCAGAAACAGCCCATGGCCGGCCTCGACATGCTCACCGTCATGGCGCGCCAGTTCCACTCCACCCAGCAACTCATCCGACTGCGCGCCGCACGCAACCCCAACACGCTCATCGAAGAGGAAGAAACGCTCGGCGAACGCATCGCCGACAAGGTCGCATCCTTTGGCGGCTCGTGGACCTTCATCATCCTCTTCGCCGTCATCCTGCTCACCTACACCTCCGCCAACGAGATCCTGAGAGGGCGTGCCTGGGACCCGTACCCGTTCATCCTGCTCAATCTCTTCCTGTCGATGCTGGCCGCTATCCAGGCGCCGGTCATCATGATGAGCCAGAACCGCCAGGACAAGAAGGACCGCCTGCGCTCAGAGCTCGACTTCGACGTCAACGTCCGCGCCGAAAGCGAGATCCAGGCACTCTCGCGGCGTATGCACCTGCTCGAGGAAAAACTGGATGATGTAGGGGAGAAGCTTCAGAAGAGCTGAAGCCGATCGCGTCCTGATTGCGGACGGAGACCGCTTCGTGGGGTACCGGGCTTCGCCCGCCCGGCTCAGGCCGCCGTGATCTTTCCTTCTTTCAGACGGAACGTCTCGCCGCGCCACACCACCGTGTCCCCGGCGAAGCTCCACGCCCAGAACAACAGCCCGCAGCAGTCACGCAGGGGCAGCAGCCACAGGTCGCGCAGCACCTGGTCATCGCGCAGCACCCCCACCCCCACCGTCAACGCCACCGTCACCCGCGCCAGCAGCGCAAACACCAGCAGCGTGAAGCTCCACAGCGCACCGCCGCTCGCGATTACCGTCATCAGCGCCCACGGCACGGGGTAGGTCACGCACAGCCCCATGTACCCCAGCTTGCGGGAGTCCCGGGTAGATCGCGCCCAGCGCATCTGGTGTTCCCAGAAGCCTCCCGGCGTATAAGCCGGCACCGTCGTCTCGACCACCTCCCCGCACAGGCTTACCCGGTAGCCAGCATCGGCGATCCGCTTGCCAAGCTCATAGTCGTCCGCCAGGTACTCAACCAGCGGCTCCAAGCCCCCGGCCCTGCTCAGCGCAGCACGGCTGAACGCCAGCGTCGATCCCATGCCGAACCGGATGCCGCCCTCAAGCTTGCGCGCAGTCAGCACGCCAGGCATAAAGTCGGTAGAGATCCCCAGCGCCTCAAGCTTCGACCACACCGTCTTTTCGCGGCCGCCAGCGCCCGTACGGCCAATGTAGGGCGCCGTCACCATCCCCACCTTCAAATCGCTGAACGGACGCATCACGCTGCCCAGATAAGTCGGAGCCACCAGGATGTCGCTGTCGTTGATCACCACGTACTCATAGGCAGCAGAGGGCAGCATCTGGACCAGGTTCGACACCTTGCCGCTCGTTCCCAGCCGCTGCGGACATTCGATCAGCCTGATCGCGACGTCGGGGAACTCAGCCTGCAGGCGATGCACCTCGGCGACCGCCGCATCAGCCAGCGAGGTTACGCCAAAGATCAGCTCGTACGGACCGTTGTAACGCTGCCTGCAGTGGCTCTCGAGCCCCGCGTACATGCGTGGGTCGATCCCCTTCAAAGGCTTCAGCAGCGTAACGCCGGGAGTGAAGTCCGGCTGCTTGAGACCATCGGTAACCTCGCGCACGAAGTCTCTGGCGCCCCACAGCGACAGCAGCATGTAGGCAATTCCGGCCAAAGTCAGCAGCGCCGTGACCGCTTCGATCGCAGTTCCCATCCTTTAAGTCTACCGGCGCAGGCGCCTCACTCGTAGCGCAGAGCCTCGATCGGGTTCAGGCTCGCCGCCTTCCACGCCGGGTAGATGCCAAAGACCAGCCCGATCGCACACGCGCTGCCAAACGCCAGCGCCACCCACCAGGGTGAAACCTGCGACGGCAGCAGGAAGCGCAGTCCAGTGGCGATCGCGCTGCCTACGATCACACCGATCACCCCGCCGATCGCGCACAAGGTGACCGCCTCGAGCGTGAACTGGCCCAGGATCGTGTTGCGCGTGGCGCCGATCGCCTTGCGCACCCCAATCTCACGCGTCCGCTCGGTCACGCTCACCAGCATGATGTTCATCACGCCTACCCCGCCCACCATCAGCGCCACGCTCGACAGCGCAAACAGCAGCAGGAACAGCCCCTGCGTCACCGAGTTCCAAAGCCGCGTCAGCGAGTCCGTGCCAAAGATCGCGAAGTTGTCCGGGGCTTCGTTCGCCACCTTGCGCCGGCGCCTGAGCAGGTCAGTCAGCTCGTCCTCGACCAGCGGCCGGTTCTTGTCGTCGTCGTACTTCAGCGTGATCCAGTAGTCGAGCTGCTCCGGGTGCAGCTTGTGAAAGGTAGAGATCGGGAAGTAAGCCTTGTTGTCATCCGGGTTCTTGCCCCCGCCAAACGCCTGTTTCTTCTTGTCGAGGACACCCACCACGGTGAACGTCATACCGCCGACCACGACCTCTTTGCCGACCGCGTCGTTCAGGCCGAAGAGATCATCGGCGGTATCGTGGCCCAGCACCACCACGTTGCCGGCGCGCTCAAGATCCCCCTCGTCGAAGAAGCGGCCTTCAAGCAGGCCAAGCTCGCTCACACTCTCGATATCCGGCGTATCCCCCTCGAGCGACGTGTTCTGCATCTTGCGGCCGTTGCCCGTGATCGCCGTGCTGCCGATGCCCCCGCCCCCGCTGCTGCGGTCCACATACTGAAGGATCGGCGCAACCGCCACCACGTGCGGCAGCTCGCGCATGGCGACCGCATCCTCGTAGGT
>CAXTUS010000116.1:10003-10449 GCA_964247475.1 uncultured Acidobacteriaceae bacterium
CCGGTGAAGACCGGGAAGCGGAAGACGAACAGCACGTTCGATCCCAGCGATTCCACCAGCGCCGACACGTTGCTGTTCAGCCCGTTCACCACCGACGAGATCACGATCACCGTCATCACGCCGATCACGATGCCAAGGATGGTCAGACCGCTGCGCAGCTTGTTGGTGCGCAGCGTGTCGAGCGCCATCTTGACTGTCTCTTTCGAATCGCCCATCTTCATCGTGTTGGCCTTCCTCTTACCTCAGTCAGCCGCAAGCTAATCGGCCCTGAGTGCAACAATCGGATCGAGCTCCGCGGCCTTGCGCGCCGGGTACACGCCAAAGAAGAGCCCGGTCGTCGTCGCCATCACCAGCCCGGCAAAGACGCTCCACACCGCCACGGTCGAAGGGAAGCCGGCGAAGTACGTAATCACCTCCGCCACCAGGATGCCGCCGCACACCCCCAC
>CAXTUS010000117.1:0-10433 GCA_964247475.1 uncultured Acidobacteriaceae bacterium
GTGCCGGCGCTACTCCGCCGTAACGACCGTGAGCGACTTCAGGTTACGCACCCAGCGCGCCGGCTCGGTCTCGAGTGCGTCGACGATCTTGAAGCGCCCGTCAGACCCGAGGGGTTTCCCGTCGACAGCCAGGGCAACAATGGCTTCATTGCCGGTTAGCAGTCCTTCAAGCTCGGAGGCGGAGTAGAGCACCCAGTACTGGTCCGTGCCTTCTGCCCTTACATAGCTGTGGAAGAGCCGTTTGCCTGGCGCAGCGTCGAAGCCGCACTTCGCCAACAGAGTTTGAAGAGTCACGCCGGTATAGATCTCATCGGCTCCGGAGTGGCCATTCTTCACTTTCAGCATCTTTTGCGGCATGGCGGCCAGATCGCCCGGGCTGAAGCTGTGGGGCCTGCCGTCGACGGTAACGACCAGGCTGGTCGAAGGTACGGACGGCTTCGAACCCATGTGGTCGTGAACGTGCTCCTGCTGCGTCGCCGGGCCCTGGGCGCGCAGAGAGCCTGCGCGCGTGAGGGCTCCAAAGCCTAAACATGCTCCCATCATGAAACCTGCAATCCGCATACGGAAACTCTACTCGATCGACGTCGCGCCGCCTACCGCATCATCAACACGCCCCCCGGGTCACGCGATATACTCACCCTATATGTCAGTGATCAAAGACGCCGCCGCGATTGCCAAAGGGATGTCCATCACCTTCAAGGAGATGTTCCAGCCGACCGAGGTTGAGAACTACCCGGATGGCAAAGGACCGATGCGCGGCGCGGTGTTCCAGTCCCGTTTTCGCGGCAAACACCAGCTGCAGCGGGATGAGAACGGCCTCGAAAAGTGCGTTGCATGCTTTCTGTGCGCCGCGGCATGCCCTTCGAACTGCATCTACATCGAGGCCGCCGAAAATACGGAAGAGGTTCGGATCTCGTCCGCCGAGCGTTATGCGAAGGTCTATAACATCGACTACAACCGTTGCATCTTCTGCGGTTACTGCGTCGAGGCCTGCCCCACCGACGCAATCACCCACGGCCATGGTTTCGAGCTTGCATCACTGAATGCGACGACCCTGGTGATGCGTAAGGAAGATCTGCTGGTCTCGATCCAGCCTGCGATGCCGTTGACGCCGGGATCCAACCATGACCTCTCGGATCAGCTCCGCTAGCTGTATGTCTTCGTGGCGCGAGGCGCTGACCGCGTACATCCGGGAACAGGCGCGGCCGGTTGAAAAGTTCGGGCACCAGCCGCGGCTCTACTCTCTGACAAGCGAAATCGGACAGGGAAGCACGTATGACGACGATGTGGTCTTTGCCGCTGCATGGCTGCACGATCTCGGCGTCTTCACCGGTCATCGCCCGGAAGATCCGGAGGCACTGGCGGAGTGGGACAACACGGCTTATGCCGTCGCAAGATCACCCTCTTTGCTGCTTGGCTTCGGATTTCCGGAGCAGAAGATCCCGGCGGTGATCGAGGCGATAAGCACTCACCAGCCCTCGAAGGCCCCGTCGACTCTTGAGGCGGCGATCCTGCGGGATGCAGACATTCTCGAGCAGCTGGGTGCGGTGGGTGCGCTGCGGACCATCTGCAAGGTGGGGCGTGACACTCGCTTTCACAGCTTCAGCGATGCGGTGTGCAGCCTTCAATCCGCTCTTGACAGCCTGCCGGCGATGCTTCATCTTCCGCGTGCCCAGGCACTTGCCAAACCTCGTATCGAGGCGCTGCGATCCTTCCTTGAGGCGGCAAAGGCGGAGGCAGGTTCCGACCTCTGCTAAGGTCCGATCAAGGAACAGGAGCTAAAACCTTCCTGATATGAACCTCGAATGAGGCAAACACCGTACATTCCATTGCTTCCTCGAACATCGGACCGCTACAATTCAGTGACAGACAATCTTCAAACGAACCCCATGGCACTCGTAGCCGTGGCTCATGATCAGGAACAGGGACCCGTACGCATGTCGTCAGCGGCTCAGCAAAAAGTACTGCATATCTGCAAGCGCGAAGTGCTCAGGCCGATTCGCGACCAAATTCTCAAGCTCTCGGGCTTGAAGGTGAAGTCAACCTGCGACTATTCAGAAGCTGTCGTAATCTATCGCAGCTTCACCCCGGATCTGGTCCTGATCGACGTGGAGGGCACCGACGCGGTTCACGCTGCAGAGCGTTTCTGCTCCGAGGTGAAGACAATTCACCACGGGCAGACGGTCGCCTTCGTCTGCAACTGGCGTGTCGACGCGCTGACCGACTGCCCGGACGAGATCTTGCGGACCGAGTTTGATCCCGCAGCGTTTGTCGCTGGCGTCCACAAGACCCTCGCCCTGCACTGAAGGGCTTGGTTGTTCGTAGGAGCTTTCGCGCTTGCGCGCTCATTCCTTGAGGTCAGCCTGGGTCCGAATATCGATTGTCAATCCCCCGAAACTTGCACTCCCGTTCCCAATCTGCTACAAACGGTCTATTCCAGTCAGCTTCGGCTGATTTGAATATCATGAAGAGTGGCTGAGGGACGAGCCCTGTGACGCCACGACAACCGGACAGAACAAAGGCGTACCGGTGTCAACTCTCTCCTGGCTGGGTGTATCAGTACAGGGAACATGAGATTCGGAGCATGTGTTACCTGCCGTACCCGCAGCTAACCACGACCCCGTCCCTCCGGTTTCCTCCCTTCCAATAAAGAGTGGCGTCGTAGACAAGCCAGCCCCCTCAGCACTGGGAGCTGAGCAATGGAGTATTCCTGTCAGACCTACGAGCTGAAGTGCAATGAATGCGGACGCCGCTTCGGCAACCGCCCGCTCTCCGGATGCCCGGAGTGCCTGGCACCTCTCGAAATCACCTACGATCTTGAAGAGATCCGGAAGACCGGACGGTTCACGCGTGACGCGATCGCTGCCGGTCCGCATAATATCTGGCGCTATGCGGCATTGTTGCCGATCCCCGAAGGCTTTGAGCCAGACCTTCCGGTAGGATTCACGCCGCTGCTCCGTGCCCGCCAGCTTGGCCGCCGCATTGGCGCTGCAAACCTGTATATCAAGAACGATTCCGTCTGCTTTCCTACGCTTTCTTTCAAGGATCGCGTAGTTTCTGTGGCTCTCGCCAACGCGCAGAAGTTCGGCTTCACGACCGTTGGCTGCAGCTCCACCGGCAACCTGGCGAACTCGGTAGCGGCACAGGCGGCTCGCCTTGGGCTGGCCGCGACGATCCTGGTTCCGGCGGACCTTGAGCCAGCCAAGATCCTGAATACGCTGGTTTACGGAGCGCGCCTGGTCAGGATTGATGGCAACTACGACCACGTCAACCGCCTATGCACGCTGATCGCTGATGAGTACAGCTACGGCTTCGTGAATGTGAACCTGCGCCCCTACTACGCGGAAGGGTCGAAGACGCAAGGCTACGAAATCGCTGAGCAGCTCGGCTGGCGCCTGCCGGATAACGTCGTCTGCCCGATGGCCGGCGGCTCGCTCATTCGCAAGCTCAAAAAAGCTTTCGGAGAGTTGGTGGCGCTGGGTCTGGTCGAGGACAAGCCGGTGAAGTTCTTCGGAGCCCAGGCGACCGGGTGTTCTCCTATCGCGCAGTCGGTTCGCGCTGGTTGGGACTACATCGAGCCGCAACGGCCTGCGACGATCGCGCGTTCGCTTGCAATCGGCAACCCGGCGGATGGCCCGGCGGCATCAAAGATGATCCGGGCGACCGGCGGCTGGGCAGAGGATGTGTCCGATATCGAGCTGGTCTCCGGCATCCAGGAACTTGCCGAGACGGAAGGCATCTTCACCGAGACTGCGGGTGGAGTGACGACGGCGGTTGCCGCGCGCCTGTACGCGCAGGGACGCATCGATCGCGATGATACGACCGTCGTCTGCATCACCGGCAACGGTTTGAAGACCACTGACGCGATCGCCGATCGGTACGTACTCGATCGTGCGATTCGTCCCCGTCTGGCGGACTTCGCCGAGTATCTTGCTGCACAAAACGAAACCCTGGAGCCGGCCCTGGTTGCGGCGGACTGAGCGCGAGCGCCGCCGGCTCCCGCCGGAGCCGTCGCTGCGCGGCGCGTCTCAACGACCGGGCCGCGCCTGACCGACTAGAACTTCTGCACGCTACAAGGAGCACGCAATCTCTATCAAGATCATCCTCCCGACCGCCTTCATCCGGCACACCGATGGCCAAAAGCAGCTGACCTCGGACGCTTCCAACCTGCCTGGTCTCATCGCAGAGATCGACACCAGCTTTCCCGCGCTCGCAACTCAGATCAAAGACGAGACAGGCAAGCTTCGGCGCTTTATCAATATCTACGTCAACGATGAGGACATTCGCTTCCTGGGCGGTGAAAGCTATGCGTTCCAGGATGGCGACGAGGTCATGCTGATCCCATCGATCGCCGGTGGCTGCTGCTGACGCTCAGGAGATGAAAGCCGGATAAACCGAAGAAGATACAACGTTCCTTGTACTTTCCCCTTCCTATGAAAGGTACCGCCGCTAGAAGTTCCGCCTTATAACGGCACATAGCGCGAACAATTCATGGAAAGAAGGTCCACTATGTTCCTTATTCTTGCAGTCGTCCTGATCATCGCTTGGCTGGGCGGGTTTGTTATGTTCAAGTCAGCTGGCTTGCTGATCCACCTGCTGCTGATCTTCGCGGTGATCTCGATCATCATGCACTTTGTTGCTGGCCGGCGGGCTGTCTAGCGGGATCGCATCAGCACGAAACAATGGCCGGACACCCATAGGGTGGTCCGGCCATTTTGTTGAGTCGCGGACGTTTACTGGTGCGCGACAGGCTGAGATGCTGGGGCGACAGGCGGGATGACGTTGGCGAGTGCCTCCGGGGTCTCTTCCTGCAAACCCACCAGCTTCTCCTCAAGCGCGATCTGCAGCACCTCATCCATCTGCTCGACGAAGTGTAGCTTCATCGAGTTCTTGATCAGGTCCGGCAAGTCTGCTAGGTCTTTCCGGTTTGCCGCGGGCAGAATGGCTTCGAAGACGCCGGCACGATGAGCGGCCAGGAGCTTCTCCTTCAATCCTCCAATCGGCAGGACCTTGCCGCGCAGGGTGATTTCACCGGTCATGGCAATATCGCGCCGGACCTTGATCTTGGTCAGGGCGCTGGCAAGACCGGTTGCAATGGTGATACCTGCGGAGGGACCGTCCTTAGGTGTCGCGCCTTCAGGGACATGCACGTGAATGTCGATGTTGCGGTAGAAGTCTTTTTGAAGCCCGAGTGACGCCGCGCGCGAACGGGTGTAGCTCAAGGCGGCCTCTGCTGACTCCTTCATGACATCGCCGAGCTGCCCTGTAGCGGTCATACGACCCTTCCCGTCGAGCACCTGCACCTCGGTCTGGAGGATGACGCCACCCACCGATGTCCACGCAAGCCCGGTGACAAGGCCGACCTCGGAGTACTGATGCACCTCGGAGTCCTGGAACTTCGCCACGCCCAACAGACCTTCAAGCGTGTCGCTGGTGACGACCTCGCGGTGGGCACCGCCCTCCGGTCCACCCTGGACGACCTTGCGCGCGACCTTGCGGCCGACGTTCCCGATCTCACGTTCAAGATTGCGGACGCCTGCCTCACGCGTGTAGCCGCGGATAAGTGACTTGAGAGCCGAGTCCTCGATCACGATCTGCTCGGGGGTAAGACCGTTTGCTTCACGCTGCTTCTTGACCAGATACTGCTTGGCGATCTCGAGCTTCTCGATCTCGGTATAGCCGTGCAGCCGGATGATCTCCATGCGGTCCTGGAGCGGGCCAGGGATGGTGTCGAGCACGTTTGCGGTGGCCACAAAGAGAACCTGCGAAAGGTCGTATTCAACGTCGAGGTAGTGATCCTGGAAGGAGGTGTTCTGTTCAGGGTCGAGCACCTCAAGCAGGGCACTGGCCGGGTCGCCGCGGAAGTCGGACGCCATCTTGTCGATCTCGTCCAGCATGAAGACGGGGTTCTTGGTGCCCGCCTTCTTCATCGACTGGATGACCTGGCCGGGAAGCGCACCGATGTAGGTGCGGCGATGCCCGCGAATCTCGGCCTCGTCGCGCACGCCGCCGAGCGACATGCGGACAAAACGACGTCCGGTCGCCTTGGCGATCGACTGGCCGAGCGAGGTTTTGCCGACGCCAGGAGGTCCGACGAAGCACAGGATGGAACCCTTAGGATTTTTCACCAGCTGGCGGACAGCGAGGAACTCAAGGATGCGCTCCTTGATCTTCTCGAGGCCGTAGTGGTCCTCGTTCAGGATCTTCTCCGCATGCTCGATCGAGCGGATCTCCTTCGAGCGCTTCTTCCATGGCACTGCCAGAAGCCAGTCGAGATAGTTGCGCGAGACGGTCGATTCGGCCGACATCGGGGGCATGGCTTCAAGTTTCTTGAGCTCAAGCATGCTCTTTTCGAGCACATCCTTAGGCATGCCGGCGGTCTCGATCTTCTTCTTCAGCTCGTCGAACTCGCTCTTCTCTCCGCGGCCAAGCTCCTTCTGGATAGCCTTGATCTTCTCGTTGAGGTAGTACTCCTTCTGGGCCTTCTCCATCTGGCGCTTCACGCGCGACTGCACGGTGCGATCGATGTTCAGCTTCTCGATCGCTACGTCGAGCACGTCGGCGATCTTGCTCAGCCGCTTCTCCGGATCGAAGACTTCGAGGAGTTCCTGCTTCTCTTCTATCGTTAACTGCAGGTTGGCGGCGATGGAGTCGGCGAGCTTCGCGGGCTCGTCGCCGCGCACGCCGGCCGTCATCGTCTCGTAGTTCAGGCTCTGCTGCAGCTTCACATACTGCTCAAACAGGGTATGAACCCGCTGCATCATCACTTCGACCGCCGGTGTCAGGTCTAGCGAGGTCTTGCCGGTGCGGACGGTAGCCACGAAGAAGCCATCCTCGTCGTTGACCTCCATCGCGCGTGCACGCTCGACCCCCTCAACCAGGACCTTGATGTTGCCGTCCGGCATCTTTACGCTCTGGACGATGTTGCCGATGGTGCCGGTCTCGAAGATGTCGTCGGCGTTGGGCTCGTCGACACTTGCGTCATGCTGGGTCGCGAGGAAGATCTTGCGGTCCCCGGTCAAAGCCTCTTCGAGTGCACGGACACTCGATTCGCGGCCCACGACAAACGGGGTCATCATATGCGGAAAGATCACCATGTCGCGGATCGGCATCATGGGGAGCTTGCGAACGTCTCTGCTCAGAACTTCTTCGTTGAATGGTTTCATGGGTCTCCTGAGATTAGACGGCCGAGGGGAGTTGAACGGTGCAGACCGCTGTCCGCGTTTGCCTGATTGTAATCTGTTCTTTCGACAGGAAACGGGCTTGGAGACCGCTTCCCGATGGTGGGGTCAAAATTCCTCGGGTTGTACCAAAATGGGAGAGGTCTCAGAACGGAACAAGGGCCCCGAAACTCTGCAATGATGCAGAGCGCGGAGCCCTTGACTTGGGTACAACAGGGGTCGGCCTAGCCGGCTTTTTCAAGCAGGATGGGCAAGGTGAGCGAGTGCTTCTTGACCATCTCGGCGGTGATTGCAACATCCTTGACCTTTTTGTTGCCAGGGACGTAGTACATGAGATCCAGCATGAGTTCTTCGAGGATCATGCGCAGACCGCGAGCGCCCACCTTGCGCTGCAGGGCCTCGCGTGCGATCTCACGTGCGGCGTCCTCGGTGAACGTCACCTTCACACCCTCGAACTCGAAGAGCTTGATGTACTGCTTCAGGATCGCGTTCTTGGGTTTGGTGAGGATCTCGATCAAGGCCGTCTCGTCGAGCTCATCAAGTACGCCAAGAACAGGCAGTCGGCCGACGAACTCGGGGATCAGGCCGTACTTGAGCAGATCCTGTGGCTCAGCTTGACGAAGCAGCTCCGCGTCGCGCTGGGCACGGATCGGGGTGACGTCCGTCTCGAGGGACTCCGCTTCGCCGATCGTCTTGAAGCCAAGCGCCTTTTTGCCGACGCGCCGCCCAATCACCTTTTCGAGGCCGACAAAGGCTCCGCCACAGATGAAGAGGATATTGGTGGTGTCGACCGCGGTGAACTCCTGGTGCGGGTGCTTGCGTCCGCCCTGCGGCGGAACGTTTGCTACCGTTCCTTCGAGCAGCTTCAAGAGCGCCTGCTGCACGCCTTCGCCGCTTACGTCGCGGGTGATCGAGGGGTTCTCATCCTTGCGGCCGATCTTGTCGATCTCGTCGATATAGATGATGCCCTGCTGGGCACGCACAACGTCTCCATCGGCTGCCTGCAGCAGCTTCAGGATGATGTTTTCGACATCTTCGCCGACATAGCCGGCTTCGGTCAGGGTGGTGGCGTCAACGATAGCGAACGGCACGTCGAGCACCTTCGCCAAGGTTTGGGCGAGCAGGGTTTTACCGGATCCGGTAGGGCCGACCAGCAGGATGTTCGACTTCGAGAGCTCCACATCGTTGCCGCGCGTCTTGTTCATCTGGATGCGCTTGTAGTGGTTGTAGACGGCGACTGCAAGCTTTTTCTTGGTCTGCTCCTGGCCAATGACGTACTCATCGAGAAAGGCACGGACCTCCTGCGGCTTCGGCAGGTGTGCGGGGGCTGCGCCGGGCGTCACCTCTCCGCGATCATCTTCGAGGATTGAATTGCAGACAGCAACACACTCGTCGCAGATGTAGGCGCGCGGGTAGTCCGAGGGTGAGCTGATCAGCTTGGCCACCGCATCCTGCGACTTGTGGCAAAAAGAGCAGCGTAAGGATTCGTCCGAGCCTCGAGAAGTCTTCATAGATGCACCAGCCTTGCTGAACGCGGAAGTACGCGTTCCATACCGAAGTTTACACTCATTCGAAGCGGCTTGTTCGATGCCGCCGGTACAACGACCCTGGCGAAGCACCCACACCTTTGAGGGAGTGTGAACGCTCCGCCGGTCGGCGTTGACGCTGTTGCGATCGGGATCAGCCGCGCGGCCTGTCGATGATGTCGTCGATGATGCCGTACTCCTTGGCCTGCGGCGCCGTCATGATGAAGTCACGCTCGACGTCGCGCTCGATCTGCGCAAGCGGCTGGCCTGTGCTCTTGGCCATGAGGGTGTTGGTGATCTCGCGGATGCGCAGGATCTCACGCGCGTGGATGTCGATGTCAGTCGCCTGACCGCTCAGACCACCCATGCTGGGCTGGTGGATCAGGATGCGGGAGTTCGGCAGGGCGAAACGCTTGCTCTTCTTGCCAGCCATCAGCAGAAAGGCGCCCATGCTGGCCGCCTGACCGATGCAGAAGGTGACCACGTCGTTCTTGATGTACTGCATGGTGTCGTAGATCGCGAGCCCCGCAGTGATCGACCCGCCTGGCGAGTTGATATACATCTGGATGTCCTTCTCCGGGTCCTCCCCTGACAGGAAGAGCATCTGGGCGATGATCACGTTCGCGACATTGTCGTCGATCGGCGTGCCGAGAAAGATAATGTTGTCCCGCAACAGGCGGCTATAGATGTCGTAAGTGCGTTCGCCGCGGCTCGTCTGCTCGACTACATAAGGAATTAAACCCATTTTGCTGCTCTCCCTCTTGCTCGTGAAAAGCTGTCTCAGGCCGGGAACAAAGCGATCCCGACCGCCCAATCCTGTTCGCAAGTTTCACTTCGCGAGCTTCTCGTAGACCATCGTGCCGGTCTTTTCGCGCCGCATCTGTTCCCGCATGCGCTCCATTGAACCATCCTTCTGCATCTGCTCGCGCATTGCTTCGAGCGGCTGACGCGCCTGGAGCGAGGCCATGAGCAGCTCGCGATCCATCTCATCCGACGTCACCTCGACGCCCTCGGCGTCAGCGATCCGGTCGAGGATCAGGGATGCCTTGACCTCTGCAATCGCCTGGTCGCGCTGCACGGCACGCAGGTGACCGAAGTCAAGCTTGCGCATGTCATCAGACGTCATACCCTGCTGGGCGAGGGCGCGGAGCCCGCGGTCGAGACGTGCATCGATCTGCTGCTGCACGAAGGTTTCGGGAACAGGGAACTGGTAGCGCTCGATCCACTGCGCGAGCATCTCTTCCTTGGCCTTGCTTTCAAGCGCTTCCTTCTTGCGTCCGCCCGCATGCTCCCGCAGCTTGGCTTCGAAGTCCGACCAGCTCTCGTAGTCGCCGATCTGCTTGGCAAGCTCATCGTCCTTCTCCGGAAAGGACTTCTTCTTCAGAGACTTGACGGTAACGTCGTACTTTACTGTCTGACCGGCAAGCCGAGGCTCGCCAAAGTCCTGGGGATAGGTGACCTCGAAGGTCATCTCCTGCCCGGCTTTCTTGCCGCGGAGGGCATCCGTGAAGGCTGCCAGCGTGTTCTTGCCGCCCACCTCGATCAGGATATCCTCGCCCGTAATCGGCTCGGTCTCAATCGAGTTTTCGGCGCCGTCTTCACCCACTGTCTGGGCGATATCCTGGATCTGACCCTTGAACTCGATCTCTGCCCAATCGCCATCGACCAGCTCACGATCCTCATCGACCGGCTCAACCGTGCCTTGGGCATCCATCACCCGGGCGAG
>CAXTUS010000118.1:0-10404 GCA_964247475.1 uncultured Acidobacteriaceae bacterium
GGGCGAGGGTGGGTGCCCACCATCCGCTTTGAGGGACGACGGGGGCGACCTCTTCGATAGGCGTTTCGTTGCTGGAGCCGGAGGGCTGAACCGGGGCGGCAGAGGGTTCGAGCTTCTGCGCGGGCAGGTTCAGGATGGACATGGATCAAATGCTAGCAGGTTCGTCCGGGGCCCTGGTCAGCTGGCCGAGGGCCCAGGTGGCGGCTTCGGCGACCAGGGTATCTTCCCCCTCTGCCCAGGCTTTGAGGGTCGGGATAAAGGTTGGGTCGGCGCTATTGCCCATGGCGATGGCTACGTTGCGCACGATGCGGCGGAGTTTGGTGCGTTCAAGCGGCGAACCTTGGAAGAGGCGCTTGAAGCTGGCATTGTCGAGCCCGGCGAGCCAGTGGAGCGATGGGTTGATGAGCTCGGGGCGCGGGGCAAGGCCGGGTTTGTCGGCGACGGGTGCGCGGCGGTTCCAGGGGCAGACGTCCTGGCAGATGTCGCAGCCGAAGACCTGACGGCCGATGGGCTGACGGAGCGGCTCGGGGATGGGGCCTTTGAGCTCGATGGTGAGATAGGAGATGCAGAGGGACGCGTCCATCTGGCGTGGGGCTACGAGGGCGTTGGTGGGGCATGCGTCGAGGCAGCGGGTGCAGGAGCCGCAGCGGTCGGCGGCGATCTGGAGCTGGGCAGATGGGGCGGGTTCGAGCGAGGTGACGATGACACCGAGCAGGAGCCAGGAACCGAGCTGCTGGTTGAGTACGCAGGTATTCTTACCGGTCCAGCCGATGCCGGCGCGGGCGGCGAAGTCGCGTTCAAGCAGCGGGCCGGTATCGACATAGCAGCGGGTCTGGCAGGGGATGCGAGCCTTGAGGCCGGCTTCGAGCGCTTTGAGGCGCGCGAGAAGGTCGTCATGGTAGTCGGTGGGGGCGAGGAGGGCGAGCGGAGCTTGATCGCTGTGTTCGTTCGCCGTGATTGGGCTGGCGCGCCTTCCGTTCCAGGCATAGCGTGCGATCCAGGCCTGATCTCCCGCCGCCGGATCGATCGACCTTGGAGCGTCAGCGTTATAGTTCATGGCGCAGACCAGGACGGACCGTGCCCACGGCAGGGCGACACGAGCGGAGGTGCGCAGGAGTTCGCCCGAATCGGCACGGCGTTTGAGGTACTCCATCTCCCCGGCGCGGCCATGATCGATGAACTCTCGGAAGCGCTCGGCGGTGGGCTGGCCTTCAGGAGAATCAGCAGGCGGTGCGGGAGCGATGCCCGCGAGGTCGAAGCCGTGAGTGCGCGCGAGCTCACGGGTCCACTGCTCGAGCTCGGGGGTCCAGGTAGCATGCATGGTTCGAGATTAGATGGTCCTGCAATGCGGAGGGCAGGTGAGCCGGACAGGCTGGGGATGCTACACCACAGAGCAGACTTGGGCGGGCCTGGTGATTGAAGCGTCCCAGCCGCGCCGGATCTCCTGAGGGCCGAAATGTTGCTGGAGGAGAGTCGCCTTTAGCGCTCGGTCGAACGATGTTGTTTGCTGACGAAGGAACTTCCACGCTCGGAGAGAGTGGAGATGCGCGCTGCACGGGATCTGGGTTCCTGCCGGCGTCTGGGTTCCTGCTGCCGCCCGGGTTCCTGCTAGCATCCCGAGCTTCATCGCGCTTGCTCCCCGGCCAGGGAGCTAACCTGAACCATCGGGATCATTCTTTGAGGCGCTATGAAAACTGAGACGAAGAAAAAGATCGTGGTCGTGGGAAGCATCAATATGGACCTGGTGGCTTATGCGCCGCGGATCCCGGTTGAAGGCGAGACCCTCCTTGGAAGCCGCTTCGAGGTACATGCTGGAGGCAAGGGGGCGAACCAGGCTGTCGCTGCGGGGCGCCTCGGGTGGCCGGTGCAGATGATCGGGCGGGTTGGCGATGATGCATTCGGCAGCGCCCTGAGGCGGGGACTTGAGGAGGCCGGGGTGGACACGTCCTCGGTCGCTACTTCGAAAGGCAGTTCGGGTGTCGCCGTCATCGTGGTGTCGGATCGGGGCGAGAACTGCATCGTGATCATTCCCGGAGCAAACGCACTGGTCACCCCTGAAGATCTTGAAGCGAATCGCACACTGCTTCAGAGCGCGGGGATTGTGCTCGCGCAGTTAGAAATTCCGCTTGCAACGGTTGAGTACCTTGCAGAACTGTGTGCCAGCGAGGGGGTACCGTTGATTCTTGATCCGGCTCCTGCGCAACGGCTTCCAGCCGGTTTGCTCAGCAAGGTGACGTGGTTCACGCCAAACGAGACAGAGGCAGACTTCTATCTCGAAGCTGACAAAGATCAAGCGCGGAATCCTGACCTCATGGCTGAGGCACTTGTGCGAGACGGCGTCGGTGGCGTGGTGCTGAAGCTTGGGTCAAGAGGCGTGTTCGTGCGGACCGCCGGCGGCAACGGGACACTGATCGGTTCATTTCCGGTGAAGGCCGTCGATTCAACCGCTGCCGGAGACGCGTTCAACGGCGCGTTCGCGACGGCTCTGCTGATAGGCCTGCCGGCTGAAGAAGCCGCGCGCTTTGCTGCGGCAGCCGCAGCGATCTCGGTGACCCGGGCAGGTGCGCAACCTTCCATGGCGTCGCTGGTGGAGGTTAAGGCGATGCTGAGGACCGGGGGTGCGGATTGAACGGAGTTCGACAGACGAGGTGGAGTTGATCCAGAGACGCATCAGGGACGAGGCAGAGACGAACCAGGGACGCTCGTGTCCAAGGCTACAGGTCCCGCTTTCGTTCGTCCTGTGAGCTTGGGCGCTCCGATTAGACAAGTACGCTTTCGATCAGGTCGGGCGGCAGACTGGACTGCGGGTCGCTTCTCTGCTTCCAGGGTCAGCCTGCTTCGCAGGTAGTTCCGTGGAGGCGCATCCGGTCACAGGCCATGCTGCGCAGCGAGCCGGATTTCAGGCGGCATGCGAAACTTTACCGGCACGCGCGCGTCCGTCTGACTGTGAGTCAATGGCCTTTCATCACGATGCTGGTGTCGTGCTGCTTCCCTGCACTGCTTTGCCAGGCGCAGGATGCGACGCTTCCTCCCGCCCGGCAGGACGATCGAACGAGCTGGCCTCTGCGGCTTCACGTCCTCGCGATCGATGACGTCCATCGCACAGTGCGCATGCAGCCTAACTGGTCGAGCGGATCACTCCCAGGGGTGACGGAGGACGGTGCGGTGACGCCTGCAAGCAACGGCTCGCTGACGCTGGGGGGTGGCGACAGCGACTTCTCAGGCGCCGGCCGAGGCGACCTGGTGACTCCGCAGTCCGGTACGGCGGGCATCAACTTCACCTACGAAGGCTGCGAACGGATGCGGGTGGCGCCGGGCTTTGCCGGCCTTGAAGCCCGCTGGATCAAGCCCGGCGCGAAACTGCAGGTGATGATCCCCACGGAGGCGTTGACGAAAGGATCGCTCCCGGTAGGCCGCTGCACCCTGAAGCTCGAGATGCAGAACTTCGTCTATCTGCGTCTGCCGAGTGGCAAGCTGATTCGCGTCTCTGAGGACGCTTACAGGAAGAAGCCTTCGTTGAGAACGTTTCTCAGCGGCGGCCCCGAGACCTTGAGACGCAGAAAGCAGGAGGCTCCCGGTTCCCCGCTGCATGCTGAGTAGTGGCCGCTGCAGAAGACGATCACCCCAGGGTCTGCCAACCTGGTTGTATCTTTCGCCCTACATTGCGCGTCAGCGAGCGACGAACGGCTGAACTCACAGGATGATCTGCGCGGCCCCTGTAGCCGCCTGCTTCTCCGCGAGTCGGCGTTTCAGACTCATCCTTGCTCCGTGCCTGGCAGGACCGGCAGCACTTCGGCATCCCCCGTAGAAGGAACGAACCCTTTCGGAAGTTGACGTGGTATGCTCTCGCTATCCACCCGCTTGACGTCAGATTATCTCGGCCATGGAGCTGAGATCAGGGCGAGCTTTGCCTGCTCCATCCACTCAGTCATCGACTCAATGCAGCTGAGAGCATGCACCCTGATCCGTTCAAAGAACAACACAGTAGTCGGGCCCTGCTTTTGCCACGTTCTGAAAAAGGAGCTGCCTGATGCGCCGAACGATGCTGGTCTTGTCTCTGGCTTCTGCGAGTTTCAGCCTGCCCGTCACCTCTGTTTACGCGCAGGTGCAGGCTCAGAACGGAAGCATCCAGGGCGACATTGCCGATCCCAATGGCGCGCTGGTGCCGGACACCAGGGTGGAAGCCGTGGAGACAGCCACGGGAACGCCGCACAGCGTCCTGACCGATAGCAGTGGGCACTTTGACTTTCCCTCTCTGCAGCCTGGCGGGTATGAGGTCACTGTGACCAAGGCCGGCTTTGCCACCGTGGTGCAGAAGAACCTGGCGCTCACCGTTGGACGAACCATCACGCTGCGGCTTACCCTGCCGGTCGCGAGCGCGAGCGATACGGTGGTCGTCAATGCGGCCCCCCTGATCGATGAGACATCGGCCTCTTCAACGACGACGCTGAGCGAGGCGATGATTGCGACGACACCGGTGCTTGGACGCAAGTTCGAAGACCTGCTGACGTTGACGCCGGGCGTGAGCATTGTGCAGGGTCCAGACGGCGATGAGATCAACATCAACGGGCAACGCGGCATCTTCAACAACATTTCGCTTGACGGCGGTGACTACAACAACGGCTTCTTTGGCGAGCAGTCCGGTGGCCAGCGCGCCGCAGTCGATATCACGCTCGAGGCGGTGAAGGAGTTCCAGGTAGTTGCATCGGGCGCCAATGCGGAGTTTGGCCGCACCGGTGGGGGCGTCATCAACGTCATCACCAAGTCCGGCAGCAATAAACTCCATGGCAGTCTCTTCCATTACCAGCGGCTTGAGGCGCTGACCTCGGCCACGTCCGACGGGACGCCGCTCACCGACTTCCATCGGGAGCAGTTTGGCGGGTCGATCGGCGGCGCGATCATCAAGGACAGGCTCTTCTACTTCGGCGCCGCGGAGGGGATTGACGAGAACCTGCTGCGTTCGAACCTAAGCCAGTACAATCCGACGGCGCTTGGCGTGGGTGCGTGCGGCGTGAGCAATCCGGTCTTCGGCTCGAACATTACGGACGCCGCGATCAACGCGAACGGCGACTGCCAGCGCCAGGTGCTGGTGAACTTCTACAAGAGCAACTTCAACTCGAACGAGGGTCTGCCGGTTGACCACGTGGTGCATAACGGAGCGTTTTTCGGCCGTGCGGACTGGAACATCTCTCCGAAGAACCTCTTCTATACGTCGTACAACTTCGATTACTCGCGCAACGCCAACCAGACCTTCGACGTTTCGACCTATGGCACGACGGCGAACGGGGTCGAGGGTCCGGCGCGCATTTCGACGCTGAATGGCAACCTGATCACCACGATGAGCAGCCAGGCGCTGAACGAAGCCCATGTGACCTACGGGTATGAGACCCGTCCGCGCTCGGCGATCGACCAGAACGCGGTGCCTGATACCGGCATCGGCTTCTTTCCTTCCTTTCGCTTCGGCCAGCCATTCTTTCTCGGGCCAGACTCGAGCGAAACCTTCTACCATCTCGACTTCAAAGACAACTTCACCCTGACGCGCGGCAAGCATTCGGTCAAGGTTGGTGGCGAGTTTCTCTACAGCCACAATGTCCAGGTGTTCGACGGCTTCGCGCTTGGACGCTACATCTTCGGCGACACGGCGGGCTTTCTGCACTATAGCAGTCCAGCGGCCCTTGGCAATGGCTACGGGCCCAATGTGTCGGAGTGCTCGGACGGCAGCTTTGTTTCGATCACGGATTGCCCGGCAGGAACCACGAACAACGGCAGTCCCCTGCTGCTTTACCTGCAGGATGCAGGCACGCAGACCGGCGAGACCGTGCAGCAGGCCGGGTACTCCAACATCTCGAACAAGGAGCCCGGGGTGTATGCGCAGGATACCTGGAAGGCAGCGCGGCGCCTGACCCTGAACTATGGGCTGCGCTGGGAGGCGCAGTTCTTCCCGCAGATGACGATCGCACCTTCGGCTGCTCTCTATGGGCAGTACCTTGGCGATCCCAGATTTCCTTCAACTGGATTGCTGCCAAGCCAGACCCGCATGTTTCAGCCGCGCTTTGGCTTTGTCTTCGACGTGCTTGGCCACGGGAGATCAAGCCTGCGGGGGAGTGCCGGCATCTTCAACGCGCGACAGAATGGTCTGACCCAGGTGGGCGCGATTACCACCAACGGCGTGCAGCAGCAGACCATCACCGAGTTTTCGGGACTTGGCAATCCTACCTACGCGGGGATCCTGCCGCCGTCGAACTGCCCGGTGACGGGATGCCCCGGCGCGGGGGTGACGGTGTTCGACAGGAACTACCACAATCCGCGAATCTATACCTATAACGTCGGCTTCGACCAGCAGGTTGGCGGCGATTATGTCGCCTTCCTCGACGCGACCCTTTCAAAGGGCGTGTACCTGACCACCTTCCTGAACCCCAACGTGGGTCCATTCGCGGTGCTGCCCGGGCAGGCTGGAACCTCTGGCAATGCTGATACGGCAACCTATACCGGAGCCGCGCCGTTCGCGAACCTGGGTGCGATCACCAATACTGCAAGCTCTGCCAAGAGCCTCTATCGCGGCATCACGTTCGGCGTGCGCAAGCCCATGAGCCAACACTTCCAGTTCGAGGCGGAGTACACCTACTCGGTCGATAAAGACAGCGATTCGAATGAACGGGATCCCTTTACCTTCCGCTATGCCAACCTGTACAACCTTGAGGCAGAGTACGCCAACTCCGATCGTGACGAGCGGCACAAGTTCAACGGCTATGGGCTGGGTGACCTGCCCTTTGGCTTCCGTGGCAACCTGCGCATCCAGGCGCACTCTGCTGAACCGCAGACCGATAACGTCAACAGCACGGGTGTGGGCGAAGCCTGCAGCTTCACGAACTCCGCGACACGGTTCGTCGATGGCATCGATTGCGGCAGGAACCACCTCCGGAAAAATAACCAGTACTTCACGCTTGATCTCGGGATGGCTCGGCCCTTCCACTTCCATGATCAGAGGTTCGCACTGATTCCACGCATCGAGCTGTTCAACACGACGAACTCGGCGAACCTGCTGAACCCGCTCAGTTCGCCCGCACTGTTTGACTTCAGCGGCTTCCTGCGCACGGGGGTCGGGGATCCTCGGCAGGCTCAACTTGCACTGCGCTTTGAGTTCTAGCCGGTGTTTCCAGATCGAGAGGTGCCATCTGGCAGCGCTGGAAGATCGTCACGCTGTGCCATAGAATCCCTCCAAGTGGCAGCGGAGGCACTATGCTCCTCGAACTTGGCAAGGCTGCATCGTTTTTCCTTTGCATCCTCTCGCTCTACCCTGTGCTCCTGGGATTCTTCTTCGAACCAGACACGCCATGGCAACAGCGCACGCTGCTCGGACTCGCCCGGCTTGCGGTGGCGGCCTGCCTGAGCCTCGCAAGCGGTCTGCTCTTCTGCCTGCCTGCCAGGTCCAACCCTGACGCAGGGATCCCGCTCCGGAGGACGCTGCCGGTGCGCCTCTTCCTGTGGACTGCATGCGTTGTCGTGGTGCTCTTTCTGCTGAGCTGGTACCTTCGCTGCGGCGGCCTCAACAGCTTTGGCGCTAAAGTGGACTGTTACTCCTCTCGCTGAGCAGTGCGCCTGCTCGCCGCAACAAGTCGCGCCTACGGTGCGCCCGTAGCAGAGCCCGCCAGGTGACCGCGCAGGTTGAGGTCGACCTGGACGGTATTCTCCGCCTTCCAGAAGAGGAAGTTGGGGCTCTTCAAACCCCACTCCACATAGGGGACAACGAGGTGCGCGCTGGCGGTGCAGACGTCGCCTTCCACGTGGAGCTGGATGGGAATGGTAATCGGATGCGGCTGGTTGATGAGCGTGAAGGTGCCGGTCACCTCGATGGTGCCATCTCCCGAGACGGGGATGGTACCCGTGTACGACTTCGGCGCGAAGGCCACCGCGGTGTACTGGTCAACGCGGAGAATCTCTTTGTTCATCTTCCGATCACGAACGTCGTTCCCCGTCTTCCCGGAACCCGCTGCGACGATGATGGAGCCGGTGAGTTGTGGTGTGCGGCGATCGAAGTCGATCGTGCCGGTGTCGAGATGAAAGCTGCCATGCACGATATCGTGATTGGTCTTGAGGGTAACCGCAACATCACTCTTATCGGGGTCGGCGGTGAACGTGCGGTGCTGGGCTGAGGCGCTTGCAGCTAGCAGCAGGAGAATTGCAGGAACTGGGTTCGAACACTTCATGTCGAGATCTTTCTGGCGCTGAGCCCGGCGAGAACTGCGAGGCTGATTGTGCCGGGTGATCCTGCGGGTGAGACGTACCGCAGATCCCCTAGACCTTTGATAGCACCGCGTCCTCTCTTGCGAGGATGAAGTTTCGGTCATGGGAGTCTTTTTTCCACCTGGCCAGCTCCCTCACCCTGGCCGCGCATCGCTGAAACGCCCGGCCGAGAAGAGATACGTGTTCGTCCTAGTCGACGCCAACGTGCTTTTTCGGCAGCCTCTTCAAAGCTTGCGGCGATCAAAGCGAGATGCATCGCTGACACGTCGCCGCGCTGCCCAGGCTGGGGTACTGATGGCGGGAGGGATAGCTTTGCCAAGCGTCCGATCCCGCAGATTCAGTGTTGCCAGGTCCAATCTTGTGGTGAGATGAGCGATGAGCGCGTCCTGCTCTTCTAGTTGGCGACGCCGTCCGCTACCGGGCGACGCGCTTTGCGCGATGCTCCCGGCCCCTCACTCAAGGGCTCGTTCCGGAGATAGCCCGTCTCCTCAGAACTAATGATCTTCCGTTTACCGCCGATAGACCCTGACAGGACCAATCCCGAGATCTGAAACCTTGCATACACTTTCTGGCACTTATAACCCGTGGCTTGTGGCGCTCTCCTTTGCGGCTGCGCTGCTGACCTCCTACACGGCGGCTGACCTTGCTACGCGCATCAACGCAAATACAAGGTCGGTGCGCTGGGCGTGGATGGTGGGAGGAGCCTTCGCCATGGGCAGCGGCATCTGGTGCTCGCACTACATCGGAATGCTCGCCTTCAACATGCACATACCGATCTTCTACGATGCATCGATGGTCGGCTTGTCGCTGCTGGCTGCGATCGGTTCCTCGTTCGTTGCCCTGTTCGTCGTTAGCCAAAGGCACCTCAATCTTGCCGGCGCGGCGCTCGGCAGCCTGCCCATGGGTGTGGGCATCGCGTCCATGCACTACATCGGCATGGCTGCGATGCGGATGGGAGCGAAGGCCAGCTTCGACGTACGGCTGATCCTGCTCTCGGCCCTGCTCGCCATCGCCGCCTCGATGGGCGGGCTGCTGCTGATCTTCCGTCTCCGGGATCGCCAAAACCCGCGCACGGGAAAGCTGCTCCCGACCCTGGTGCTCGGACTTGCTATTCCCATCATGCACTACATCGGCATGGCCGCGGTGACGTTCGAAGCCTCAGCCCCTCCGCCTGACCTTTCGCATGCCGTGGGGATCACGGAGGTGGCAAACCTGGCCATCTTCTTCCTGATCGCCGTGATCCTTACCTTCGCTCTCATTACCTCGGTGATCGACAAACGCATCTCCCGGCAGCAGCTTCTGCTTGAAAGTGAACGCAAGATGCTGCGCGCCTTGATCGACCACATCCCGGACTGTATGTACGTCAAGGACAAGAACGGGCGATTTATATTGGCCAACCAGCAGCTGGCAACGACCCTCGGAGTCGCAGATGCTGACTTGCTCATCGGCAAGACTGACTTTGACTACTACCCACTGGAGCTTGCAACCAAGTTTCGCAACGATGAAGAGAGCATCATGCTTCGTGGCGTCTCGCTCTTCGAACACGAGGAGACGGGCGTGAGCCGAGAGACCGGGCTGATCCCGATGCTGACGACCAAGGTTCTGCTGCGCGATCACAACGGAGCGGTGGTGGGGATCGCGGGGGTGGGACGCGACATCAGCGAACGGAAAAAGCACGAACAAGCTCTGCTTGCGGCGGAGCGAAGATACAGAAGCATGTTCGACGAGGCGCTTGTGGGGCTCTTCGAGCTTGATCGGGAGGGTCGCGCGATCCATGTCAATCCTGCAATGGCTGAGTTCATGGGGTATCAAAGCGCGGGGCAGATGCTGGGCGCGGCCGACGCACCGGTCTGGTCAGCGGGCGCCTCGTCCGGCCGCAGGCAGGAGCTGATCGCCGAACTCGAAACGAAGGACCACGTGAAATCCTTCGAATTGGAGATGGTCAAGGTTACAGGTCAGAAGATCTCCATCTCAACCAGCATCCGGGCGAGGTATGCGCAGGGAGAGAGGATCGGTTACGCAGGCATCTTTGAAGACATTACGAGCCGCCGGCTGCTCCAGGATCAGCTTCTGCAGGCACAGAAGCTTGAGTCGGTGGGGCAGCTCGCGGCCGCCATCGCACACGAGATCAACACCCCTCTTCACTACATCAGCGACAAC
>CAXTUS010000119.1:0-10392 GCA_964247475.1 uncultured Acidobacteriaceae bacterium
ACCTCACCTACACCCTTGTCCCGCACGCGCCCTCGACCTCCGCCAGCGAACGGCTGCGCTTCACGCTGCGGGACGCCGCGAAGCCCCTGCTGCTCGACTTTCGCGATGGCAAGGTCGCGTCCCTCCAGATCAACGGACATGCAGCCCCGGCTCAGATCGTGAACGGCCACCTCGTCCTTCCCGCGGCCTCGCTCAGGCCCGGGTCAAACATGGTCGAAGCCGCGTTTACGGCCAGCATCGGCGCGGCCGAGAAGGCGATCACGCGCTTTGAAGACAAGGACGATGGCAGCGAATATCTCTATACCCTGTTCGTCCCGATGGACGCCGACATGGCCTTCCCATGCTTCGATCAGCCCGACCTGAAGGCCCGCTTCAGGCTCACGGTGAACCATCCCTCCAGCTGGACGGTGATCTCGAACACCAGGCCAGACTTTCTCATCGCGACGGGACGCAACGGGCAGACTGTCTTCGCCCCGACCGAGCCCATTAGCACCTACCTCTTCGCCTTCGCTGCGGGCCCCTTCGAGAGGGTGCACGAAAGCTCCGGGCTCCCCGGCTTCTACGTCCGCAGATCGAAGCTGAAGGCCGCTGAAGCCGAAGCGCCTGCCGTCCAGCAGACCGCCGCGGCCGGCATCGACTATCTTGGACGCTACTTCAACCAGCCTTTCCCGTTCCGCAAGTACGATATGGTGCTGATCCCGGGCTTCGCCTTCGGCGGCATGGAGCACGCCGGCGCCACGTTTCTCAAGGAAGAGTCGGTCCTGTTCCGCACCGCGCCTACCCGCACCAACCTCTTCAACCGCGACATCCTGGTGCTGCATGAGCTGACCCACCAGTGGTTCGGCGACTTCACCACGATGCGCTGGTTCGACGACCTTTGGCTGAAGGAGGGGTTCGCCCAGTACATGGCTTACCAGACCCTTTCCGCGCTCGCCCGGCCACGGGATGGCGGCGGTGAAGCCGTCTGGAAGCGCTTCTACGAGGCCATCAAGCCGGCTGCCTACACGATCGATCAGACCGCAGGGACGACGCCGATCTACCAGGACATCCCCAACCTGAAGGACGCCAAGTCGGCCTATGGCGCCATCGTCTACCAGAAGGCGCCGGCGGTGATCAAGCAGCTCGCCTTTGTGCTCGGACCGGATGATTTCCGCAAAGGACTTGGACTTTACCTTCGGCAGCACCGCTACGGGAACGCGCGCTGGAGCGACCTGATCCAGGCCTTCGAGGCGGCGTCGGGCAAACCGCTCGGGGCCTGGGCCGAGGACTGGATCACGCATCGCGGCATGCCGGCGGTCGATGTTGCGTGGAGCTGCGGGGCGGGGAAGATCACCGGCTTTACCCTGAGCCAGAAGGATGTTCTGGACGCGGGCCACACCTGGCCGATCGCCGCGGAGGCGCTGCTCGGCTACCCGGACGGCACCTCGAAGACCATTCCCTACAGCTTCAGCACGCAGTCTGCGCAGCTGCCCGCGGCGCTTGGCCAGGCTTGTCCGGCGTACGTCTTCGCGAACGCGTCAGACCAGGGCTGCGGGCTCTTTCTGCTCGATGCCGTGAGCCAGGGTTACGTGGCGCAGCATGTCGCCAGCCTGCGGGGCCTGTTTGAGCGCACGCTGCTGTGGGGCGCGCTCTGGGCGTCGGTTCAGGATGCGCGGATGGCGCCGGCCGAGTACCTCGCGCTCGCGCTCCGGAGCCTGCCGGGCGAGCGTGACGAGGCGCTGACCGCGAGTATCCTCGGCCACTCCGCGACCGCGCTTGAACGCTACATCCCGACTGCCACGCGGCATCAGCTGACGCCGCAGTTTGCCGCGCTGGCGGTCGATCGCATGATGCACGACGGGGATCAGGACCTGCGTATCGTCTTCTTCCGGTCGCTTTCGAGCTTCGCCGAAGCGCCTGCCGCACGCGCCGGCATCAAGGCGCTGCTGGGGGGCAGGATCGCCGTTCCGGGCGTCGCGCTGCGCGCGGAGGACCGCTGGCGGCTGGTGACGACGCTGGTCAGCTTCGACGATCCCGAGGCCGGCAGCTTTCTGGCCGCAGAGGAGAGGCGCGATCGAACGGGCGAGGGCCAGAAGTTTGCCTGGATCGCCCGGGCCGCGAGCCCGGACAAGGCGACCAAGCAGCGGTACTTCGAGGAGTATCTCCGCAACCCGGAGCGCCCCGAAGACTGGATCGAGGGTTCGCTCGGCGCCTTCAACGCCTGGAACCAGGCCGAGCTGACCGGGCCCTATCTGCAGCCGGCGCTCGGTGCGCTCGGCCAGATCAAGCGCACGCGCAGGATCTTCTTCCTGGTTGACTGGCTCGGGTCGTTTATCGGGGGTCAGCAGACGGCGGCGGCGCAGGTCGAGGTTTACTCGTATCTGAAGACGCAGCCGGTCGAGCCGGACCTGCGGCGGAAGATCCTTGAGGTGGTGGATGAGCTAGATCGGACGGTCCGGATCCGGTTGCGGTGGGGCTAGGAGCGAGCTGTGCCCCGGGGGCTTCAGGCTCACCGGAGTCCACCGTCTGGACGCCAGGCATGATCGTGGTGGTCGCCTTGAATTTGCGGTAGCCGCTTGAGCGGATGTGGGCGTTTCCGTTCAGCGAAAAAAAGAGCAGGTAGCGCGCCTGGCCGGCGGCGTCGAAGTTGCCGGGCAGCCAGACCTCGTTGTTGATCCGCAGGTTGGTCAGCTTGAACCAGGTGTCCTTGTGGACGCTCGCGACCAGGCCTCCGCCGATTTTGAAGTTGTCGACGAAGTGGGCTTCAAGGCGCGCGATGGCGGAGTCCTGCTCGTCGACCCAGAGCGTGCCGGCGAGCAGCTTGAGCGCACCCTCGGCCGGGTTGTGGGTCTTCGCCTTCGGGTCGCCAGTGAAGTCGATCAGGATGGTGTCGCGGCCGTTGATCTGCTGGCGCCGGGGATTGCTGAATGCGCCAAGCTCGAGGATGCGCGAGAGCGTGACCTCTTCATGCCCGTGCGAGTCGCTCTCCTTGCCTTCGGCGTCCATCTTCGCGCGCCGCTCCTGGGCCCGGGCGACCTCTTGGTCGATGCGTTCGTTCTCCTTCTTCTGGTCGTCCGGCGAGAGCTCTTTGCCGTCCTTTTTGAGCACTCGGGCGACGCGGACGCCGTTGAGCCAGAAGATCTCAAAGGTCCGCTGCTCGGTCTTTTTGGGAGCGCCGTGGCCGTCGACCTCGTTGAAGGTGGAGTCTTCGGTGAAGAGATAGTCCTTTTCGACCCGTTCGGCGGCGCGCTGGTGGGTCTCCACCTGGCGCATCAGCGAGGTGACGTCAGGCAGGGGCCTGGCTTCGGCCTGCGCGGTCGCGGCTGGCGCGGTCTGGGCACGCCCGGTCAGTAAGCAAAGGGCAAGCAGCAGGGCTACGCGGAGGTGGGATGGCGGCTTCATGGGAGAACGGCTTAGCCTCCAGCTTAGACGGGTGCCGGCGGTCGCGGCGAGCGGGCGGGACATTGCTTCAGGCGCGGGGTTCGATCCTGGTACGGCGGTTGGCTGGCGGTTCCAAATTGGTTATCCCGGCATGTTCGTTTATCGCGCAACGGCATCCAACCCCGAAGACTTGGGACTAGCATGTTAACCATGGCGCACAAGCATCTCGACGCTGACCGCCATGAGCATGTTGAGCAGGACGGCAGGGCAGGGAAACGGGCGCAAACGCGCAAGAGATGAGGGCGGCAGGGCATGGCGGCGAAGATGAATAAAGCGGTGGAGACCAGGACGGCAGTGGCGGGCGAAGATCAACCAGATCAACTGGATCAACCAGAGCAACTGGATCAACCAGAGCAACTGGATCGGCTCGATCAACTCGATGGGCTCAATCGACCTGGGCATCCGGAACAATCGCGGACGCTCGAAGCAAATCCATCCGTGCAGCATGGAGCGAGCGCAGAACGGCGCGCCATGACCTTCGACGTCTTTCGCCGCTGGGGTTACCTGCAGACCACGCTTGACCCGCTTGGCCAGTACCTGCCGAAGGAGCCGTTTCCGGTTGCGCTGCCTGAAGGCGAGGACGATGCCGCGGCCGAGGCGCGCAGCTTCTACTGCGGGACGATCGGCGTTGAGTTCATGCATATTGCGAACGCCGAGAAGCGCGAGTGGCTGGAGCAGCAGATGGAGCGCACGGCGCCCGCGGTCGACCAGGCCCGTGTGCTGACCGGCCTGATCAAGGCGGATATCTTCGAGCAGGTGATCCAGTCGCGGTACCTCGGCACCAAGCGCTTCTCGCTTGAGGGGCTGACCGTGCTGATCCCGTTCCTTGACCGTGTGCTCGAGGTATCGGCGTCCGGTGGCGTGAACACTGCCGTGCTTGCGATGAGCCACCGCGGCAGGCTGAACGTGATGACCAACACAATCGGCCGCAGCGCCGCGGACATCTTTACGCGTTTTGAGGATGTGGACCCGCGCAGCATCATGGGCGGCGGCGATGTGAAGTACCACCAGGGCGCGACCGGCCGCTACGTTTCGCCTGCCGGGAGCACGATCGACCTGCACCTGGTCTCGAATCCGAGCCACCTTGAGGCGGTAGATCCGGTGTGCCTGGGCCGTGCGCGCGCCAAGCAGACGCGGCTTGAGGCGGATGCGCTGGTTGCCGGCACGAGCGACGGGCTGAAGGGTCAGAAGCAGGTGCTGTCGCTGGTGATGCACGGCGACGCCGCGTTTGCGGGGCAGGGCATTCTGGCAGAGACGCTGAACATGGCGACGCTGCATGGCTATAACGTAGGCGGAACGATCCACGTGATCGTGAACAACCTGCTGGGCTTCACGGCCACGCCCGAGGAGGCGAACAGCTCGCGCTTTGCGACCGACGTCGCCAAGCGGCTGCCGATCCCGATCTTCCATGTGAATGCGGAAGACCCTGACGCTGTGATTCGCGTCGCCGCGATCGCCGCGGAGTTCAGGCAGAAGTTCGGGTCGGACGTGGTGGTCGACCTGATCGGCTATCGCAGGCACGGGCACAGCGAGGTCGATGATCCGACCGTGACTTCGCCGCGCCGCTATGCGCTGATCAAGGACACGCCCGAGCTCTTCAGGAGCTATGCGCAGCGGATCGGCGTCGATCCGTCGGACGAGGTTTCGACGATCCAGCAGATGTTTCTTGCGGAGCAGAAGGCTGCGAAGGCGGCTGAAACGTCTTCGAAGCTGGCTACGCTGCCCAACTACTGGGGCAAGTTCTACGGCGGTTCGCTGAGGCCGGAAGATGCCGCGCTCAAGACCGGGCTCGATGCCGGGCAGGTGCTTGACCTTGCGCGCGGGCTCGCGGCGGTTCCTGACACCTTCCATATTCATCCCAAGGTGAAGAAGCTTTACGAACAGCGGATGGAGATGGCCGAGGGCAAGCGTCCGTTTGACTACGGCATGGCGGAGCTGCTCGCCTATGCGTCGCTCGTGACCGCAGGGACCCCGGTACGGCTGACCGGCCAGGACTCGCAGCGCGGCACCTTCAATCAGCGGCACGCGGTGCTGACCGATGTGGAGACCGAGGCCAAGTACACGCCGCTCGAGCATCTCGGAAAGAGCCTGGGCAAGCCGCAGGCGCTCTTTGAGGTGTACAACACGCTGTTGAGCGAGGCCGCGGTGCTGGGCTACGAGTACGGCTATGCGCGCGACTACCCGGAGACGCTGGTGCTTTGGGAGGCGCAGTTTGGCGACTTCGCCAATGGCGCGCAGATCATTGTCGACCAGTTCATCTCGGCCTGCGAGTCGAAGTGGGGTCTGCTAACGGGCATTGTGCTGCTGCTGCCGCATGGCTACGAGGGCCAGGGTCCGGAGCACTCGAGCGCGCGCATGGAGCGCTTTCTGCAGCTTTGCGCGGTGGATAACATGGTGGTGGCGCAGCCTTCGACGGCGGCGCAGTTCTTTCACCTGCTGCGGCGCCAGGCGCTGCGCAGCTGGAGGAAGCCGCTGATCGTGTTCACGCCGAAGAGCATGCTGCGGCATCCGGATGCGAGCTCCTCGCTGGCCGACCTGGCGGCGGATCAATTTCAGAACGTCATTCCCGAGACGGGCGTCAAGGATCCCCGGCGGCTGCTTGTGTGCAGCGGCAAGATCGGGCACAACCTGCGGGTTGAGCGGGAAAGGCGCAAGGACGACGGCATCGGGATCGTCTTCATCGACCAGCTGTACCCGTGGCCTGAGCAGGAGGTGCAGGCGGCGCTCGACATGCACCCGAAGGCCGAGGTGGTGTGGGTGCAGGAGGAGCCGGCGAACATGGGCGCGCTCTTCTACGTAATGCCGCACCTGCGCCGGATGGCGAGGGACCGGGTGGTCGTCAGCGTGAAGCGGCACGAGAGCGCAAGCCCGGCGACCGGTTCGGCCAAGGCGCACGACCTGGAGGAGCGCGCGCTGCTCGACATGGCGTTCGGCGCACGATCCTGACGTCGCCCAACCTGCTGAAGATTTCGCCGATCCTCTCACCGATCCTCTCACCGATGGGGCGGCGGCCTGCTCTGCGCCCCGCCTACGTACAAAGCCCACCCTGGCTCTGGCCCGAGCGGGTGGCGTTGCCGCTTTGCCGCCCATGGGGGCAGATGGCTCAAGGGGCGGACGTTGATAGGAAACGGCTTATGATGCATCTCTGGAGGGCTTTCTCGTTATGAGGATTCTCGCAGCCACGGAGATGGCTGAGACGGACCGGCGGACCGTCCGTTCAGGCATTCCGCTGGACGAGCTGATGGAAGCCGCGGGTGCGGCGGTCGCCTCGTTCTGCATGCGTCAGTACCCGAAGGCGACCAAGGTAATGCTGATCTGCGGCAAGGGCAACAACGGCGGCGACGGGTTTGTGGCTGCGCGCCTGCTTGCCGGGGCAGGCGTCGGGGTGCGGGTGATGCTGGTCGGGGAGCGAGCCGGGGTGACTGGCATCGCGGCCGAAAGCCTGCGGCGGCTGGAGGCGGCGACCTCGCCTGAGGTGATGGAAGAGATTACGTTGGGTACCTCGGCTGAGGAGCTGAGGGGGCTGTTCCGGGAGGCGGACCTGCTGGTCGATGCGGTCTTCGGCACGGGCTTCAAGCCTCCTCTGCGTGGGCCCGCGCTGGCGGTTGCCGATGCCTTCGCGCGCGTGACCGTGCCGGTGGTGGCGGTCGACCTGCCGAGCGGCTGGGATGCGGATTCGTACGAGCAGAAGAACGCCGGGTCCTTTCGCGCCGATGCGGTGGTCACCTTTACCGCGCCCAAGATCGCCCATGCCTTCGGGCATCTGACCTCCGAGGTCTTCGGACCGGTGGTGGTCGCCGACATCGGCTCACCGGACCCCCTGGTGCAGAGCGAGCTGAAGCTGCACTGGACCGGCGGCTCGAAGCCGTTGACCGAGGGGAAGCGCGCGATCAACGCGAACAAGGGCAAGTTTGGCCATGTATTGATCGCCGGCGGCAGCTATGGCACTGCGGGTGCACCTGCGATGGCGTCGCTTGCGTGCCTGCGGGCGGGCGCCGGCCTGGTGACTGCGGCGGTCCCGCAGGGCCTGGTCCCGCTGGTGGGTGCGATCACCCCGGAGCTGATGGTGCGCGGCCTGGAGCAGGGACCGGAGGGCAGCGCGAGCCTGGCGAGTCTTGACCGGCTGGAGGAGCTGCTGACCGGCATCAAGGTGCTGGCGATCGGGCCGGGGCTTTCGACGCGCGGAGAGGCGTCCGAATTTGCACGCCAGTTTGTCGCGCGCACCTCGCTGCCGATCGTGATCGACGCGGATGCGTTGAACGCTTTTGACTCGAGCCGGGTTGACCTGCTGGACGGGGAAAAGCGCACCATCGTTCTGACCCCGCACCCGGGCGAGATGGCGCGGCTGCTGGGCGCGACGGTGAAGGATGTGGAGGCGGACCGGGTGGGCATCGCGCGCTGGTTCGCGACGCGGCACACGGTGACGCTGGTCCTGAAGGGCTGGCGCACGCTGATCGCGCATCCCGACGGACGGATTGCGGTGAACACCAATGGCAACCCTGCGCTTGCGAAGGGCGGCAGCGGCGACATCCTGACGGGCATCGTCGCCGCCCTGCTTGGGCAGTATCCGGACCGGGCCGCCGAGGCGGTCGAGGCGGCGGTATTTCTGCACGGGCTGGCGGCTGACTTTGCGGCGCATGCGATGGACGAGAAGACGGTGCTCGCGACCGATGTGCTCGGTCATCTGAGCGACGCATTTCGCTATCGCACGCGGGATAAAGACGGTCTTGACTGGCTGTGCGGGCTGCGCCGGTCGAGCCGCGAGGGCGAAAGGATGGAAGGTTGAACGAGTTTACGCGGGAAAAGAAGTTCAAGACGCGCTCGGTGAATGGCACGCTCGCCATTGCCGCGGCGATTGCCGAGATCCTGACGGCGCCGCGCGTGGTGATCCTCCGGGGGGAGCTGGGCGCGGGCAAGACAACGCTGGTGAAGGGCTGGCTCGCATCCCTCGGGGCGGCGCAGGTGGAGGAGGTGACAAGTCCTACCTTTACCCTGGTGCACGAGTACGAGGCAAAGCGCGGCAGGGTTTATCACCTTGATCTTTACCGGCTGGAAGGGGAGCGGGAGATCGCGGCGCTGGGCATCGACGAGATGGCCGATGAGCCGGGCGCGCTGCTGCTGATCGAGTGGGGGGAGAAGTTTCCCGGCCTCGTCGAGCGGGCCGACGCAGAGGTCGCGATGGCGTCGCTTGAAGGCGATGAGCGGAGCCTGCTGGTGCGCTGGCGGGAGTAGGAAACGGGAACCAGTTGCGCAGGGCTACAAATCGTCTCTTCAAACGTGTTGGTGAGGGCAATATCGGCCATCGTATGCAGGGAGGAAGGTGCCTGTCCGCAGGCAAATACGCTAGGCTCTATAGATATGTCCAGCCCCGCCAAGATAGCACTGATCGGCAACTCACAGGCATATCTCGACGTGCGGGCGGCCGTGCTCCAGCACTTCTGGCTGGTGGAGACGATCGCGCTCGACCTGGGCGAGATGCCTGCCTTCACCTCTGACCTGATGGTGGTGTGCGATAACATTGCGGAGCCCGAGAAGCAGGGCTGGGTGGACCGTGCGCGGCAGGCAATGCCGCAGGCGCTGATCGTCCGGATGGACGGCTTCAACTCGGGGCCGCTGGCAGGTGCGGATGCGTCGGTTGAGGACGATCATGGCCCAGGCGCGCTGGTGTCGACGATCTATGAGCTCCTGACCGAGCGCGGTCTTGAAAGCCGCGAGTGGCCTGTGCTGCCCGAGGGCGGCTGGGTGCAGTAGCAGCTTTCTGTATCCGTTGCCGGAGCTGCTTCGGATGGGCCAGATCAGGGCTGGTTGAGCGCTGGATAAAAGCTAGATAAAGGCTAGTGGACGCGTGGGACGCGGACGCCGCCCACTGCACCGATGATGCCGAAGACCTGCAGCAGCCAGAGCACGACGCAAAGGACGACGACGCCGTTCAGGATGGTCTTGATGCTTCCTGCCATGGGCACGTAGTTGTTGATCAGGCCAAGCAGGACGCCGACTACGATCAGCACGATGACGATGTGAATAAGGTCCATGGGTGAAGTCTTCCTCGCCGGCTGTCTATGGGGATGCCGCGCGTTGCCGGGGGCTGCGGTCTTGAGCATACGACGCGGCAAAGAAGAAGCCGGTTGGCCATGGGTGGGTGGCAAAGCGGCGGCGTGCTGGCTTCGTACGGAAGTGCGGGTGCTACACTCGCTGCGACTTCCGGAGGATCTTTTCGATGAGACTCTACCGCCTCTTCCTGATGTTGCTGTCTGGCAGCGCTGTGGGACTTGCGCAGGCGCCTGATCCCTTCGTCGGCAGATGGACTCTCAACCCCGGCAAGGGGGTTGACTCAGCCATCACGTATGGGATCAAGGACCTGGGTTCCGGCCGCTACGCGCTGACCGGCAGCGGCGGTGAGACGACCGAGGTGAAGGGTGACGGCACGCCCGCTCAGTCGCCTTCGCATGCCACCGTATCGTTCAAACAGGTGGACGCGCATACCTGGCATATGGACCGCAGGGGCGATGGCGAGACCACCAGCATGGCGCGCACCTACACGGTCTCGCCCGATGACCGGGAACTGACCCTGGTCGATGTCTTCAGCGGCAAGCAGGGGTTCGACGGCAAGGACGTGACGCGGTATCACCGCAGCAGCCCGGGGAAGAGTCTTTTTGGCGAGTGGAAGTCGTTTTCGAGCACGCGAGATCTCGTTCGTCCGGTTACGCTTACGATTGGAGCCGGGGCGCATGGCGGGCTTTCGCTGACCTTTGCGAACAGCCAGGATCGATTGGATGTCGTCTTCGATGGCAAGCCGCACGCTGACCGGGGGCCGCATGGTGTGCTTGATACGACGACCACCGCCAGGCGGATCGGTGCTCACGTGATCCAGATGGAGGGGCGTCGCAGGGGCGTGCCTGAGGAGACGGACGAGTACAGGCTGTCCGATGATGCGAGGACCCTGACGATCACCAGCCGGTCGGCGAGGACACC
>CAXTUS010000120.1:0-3555 GCA_964247475.1 uncultured Acidobacteriaceae bacterium
CCTGCCCTCATGCCCCCGTCCTCATGCCCCCGTCCTCACGCTCCTTCGAGGAACCTCTTCGCCATCCGTGGGTGCAGCGTCTGCAGATCAAGCAGCGTCAGAAAATCAATCGTCTTGAACTCCCAGTCGATCGCTGGCTCGCTGCAGATCTTCGCGCCGATCGTCAGGTACGCGCGCAGCAGCTTGGGTGGGCGAACCTCTTCCGGCCGTCCCTCCGCTGCAGACAACGGCACCGCATGCGGCAACACGTACTCCGCCGTCGGCATCGTCATCAGGCGAGGCTCCGCCATGTACTGCTTCAACGACCGGTACACCGCATGCCCTAGTGCGTTATCAAGCGACGGCAAAGAGCAGCAGCCGATCATGTACCGGCCGCCGTTGCCGATCACATACCGCGCAATGCCGCGCCACAGCAGGTGCAGCACCTCGCTCGACCGGTGATTGCGATGGATGCACGCACGCCCCAGCTCGACCAGCTGCGAACGCATCGCTTCATAGGGTTGAAAGTCGAACTCCTGCTCGCTGTAGTAGCCGAAGTTGCGCGCAGCCACATCGCCCATCTGTACCCGGTAGGTGCCGATGATCTCGCCCGTCTCCTTGTGCTCCACAATCAGGTGGTCGCACACGGCATCGAAGCGATCAGTGTCATACCCGCTTGCATAGGCGGTCTCGAGGCCCTCGTTCAGCTCAAGATTGAAGACGATGAAGCGAAGCCGAAAGGCGGCGGCGCGGTCGTGCCCCGTAACCGCAAGGCGGACGACATACGGTCCGGCCTCGAGCCACACGCTTCTACGTGGAGGTAACTGACGTACATCGGCTCGAACCTCGAGCAGGACATCGACCGGATGGCTGGCTGAAAGCATCGGTAGCACCTCGTTGGTCCAACGTCGAACTGTATCGTTCCATGCGTGCGATACAGGTCGAGCATGCCGCGAGGTTGGTTACGCAGTGTGGCTGGAGCGTGAAGATTCGTTGAATCAATCCTGGTGCACTTTTTTGGGAACTGGCATGCTTTTCCGATGCCCCGGCCTCACGCCTCGACCAGGTCCTGGGACGCCGCCTCAAGCGCTCCGTCAGAGAGCCGAAGCACCGCATCCCGCGCCTCGACAGCTGCCTTCTTGCGGTGCAGCAGGTCGCTCGAAAACCGGATCGGCCCGGCCGCAAAGCGGACGTTCGCATGAGCCCCCCGCAAGCCAAGAAAACGAAAGACGTGCCCCCACATGTTCGAGTCGTCGCCCCATGCCATGTGGTCGCGCGCACAGATCCCCGGGCCGTTGTCCTCATCGAGCGTGTAGCGCAAAAAGGCCGCCGTCACCGGCTCATCGACGGTCATCGCCTGCGCCAGCAGGCCGGAGTGAAAGGGCAGAAGCCTTTCCCCGTTCGTCGTCGTACCCTCGGGAAAGAACACCACCGGCAGCCCCGCATCAGCCGCAGCCTGCATGCCAGACTTCGCCCGGATCGCCGAGCCGCCCCGCCCACGCTCCACATACACCGTGCCCGACATCGTCGTCATCCAGCCGAGCACCGGGATATCGCGGATCTCACTCTTCGAACAAAACACAGGGGTGAAGCGCGGCATAGACCACGATGTCGATATAGCTCAGATGATTCGAGATCAGCGCGCCGCGTGCCGGGAACTCGCCCTCGATCGTCAGCTTCAGGCCAAGCCCCCTCAGCGCGGTTGAACAAAAGCGATGGAGCCACAGCGCACGGTCCTCTTGGGTCTCAGGCTGCGTGATCAGGAGCTCTCCGCCAAATCGAACAAAGTACCCCAACAGCTTGATGCTGCGCACGACCGACCGCACAAATCCCACGCCCTATGCCACCTTTCGCCGTCAACTTCAATCTATTCTTACACCGGGTGTATTCCGCCCGAAGCCGAAGCCGGCTGCACCGTTGCCCTTGCTGACCGCCTCACACTTCAAGACCTTGGCGCCTACCTCCAACCCGCACCTTCCGGACGATCATCCATCCTTCTTTCAGCGAAGAGTGGTCGCACCGCTGGTCGAGTTGCTGCGCGTCGGCTGCAGCCCACGCAAGATGGCCTGGTCGCTGGCCGTTGGCGTGCTCCTCGGCATCAACCCGCTGCTCGGTTCAACCACCGTCGTCAGCCTGCTCTTCGCCTTTGCGCTGCGGCTTAACCTGGTCGCATCCCAGATCGCAAACCACATCGTTTACCCGTTGCAGCTCGCGCTCTTCATCGTCTTCATCAAAATAGGCGACCGCGTCTTCCATACCGGTCGCCTGCCGCTCGGACGCGAAGCGCTGCTCTACGGGGTCAGGCACCATCCCATCGCCACCACCAGGATCCTATGGATGTGGGAGTGGCACGCACTCGTCGTCTGGGCCGTCTTCAGCGTTATCGCAGCTCCCCTGCTGGTAGCTGCGCTAACGCCGGTCCTCAACCGCCTCCACGCCCGCCTGCACAAGGACGCGGTCACCGTCTAGCTGCCCGGGCTTACCTTCTGCGAGTTGCGATACTGCGGCACCGGGTCCCCGCTGCGCACCCACGCCGTATAGATCACATCGCGCAGCTCAGAGGTACCGGCCGCAAGTCGTTCATCGATGAACGCTTTGCTCTCGTCCGACCCTGCGCCAGAAAAGCCGCCTGCCTTTTCGAGCTCATAGCAGCGTTCCACCAGCGTATTCGAGTGCCGCATGTAAGCCACGTAATCATCGAAAAAGTCGTTCAGCAGCTTTGGCTGCGCGGGGATCAGGGGCGCCACATCCTTCGCCGGGTTCACGTTGGCGGCCACAAAGTCCGACTCCATCTGCGCGTGGATATGGTGCTCGGTCGTGTACCCGTTGGGATTCGCTCCCGTCCACCCGTTGAACTGGATCGAAGTGTGCAGAGGATTCGACGCGTCGCCCACAAAGTGCCCCAGGATGCCGGCATTGAACAGGATCTCCGCCTCGACCGGCTTCGTCCCCTTGTGCGCCGCCGCGAGCTCGCGATAGTCCCGCATCGACGCCTTCAGGCGCTCGTACCACTCGGTGGCCGCATAAGGCTGCATCCCCACCTTCTCGGGCGATAGCGGCAGATCGACATGCGCCTTCTGCGCCACCGCCAGCGCACGCACAAAGTCGTAGCGCTTGCGCGGCAGCGGACCGCCGATCAGGTCAGCCCACTCGAGATCCATATAGTGTTCGGGCGATCCCGCCGCGCCAAGCTCCGGCTCAGCCGGAGACTTCCAGCGGTCAGGCTCCGGTCCGTAGTACTCCATCGCATCCAGGGCAGCACCGGAACGCAGAAATTCAGGCACGTCCGACGGCAGCTTCGCGGCAGCCAGCCGGTCGATCATGCGATGGCCATCACTGCCCCAGCCATGGCCGGTCTGAACCAGCGCCAGCGGGACCAACGCACCCGCAAGCAACAAGTGCAACAAAGACTGCGTCTTCTGAAACCTCATAACCGGAAGTATAAAGTCGCCGGATGAGTGTTTCGTGAACGACGATCAGAGGCAACAGCAACCGCGTCCTGACGCCGGACGGGCGCCACTTCGTGGGGGGGGGCGGGGGGCGCGTGGGGGGCCCGCCCAACGCCCACACGCCGCC
>CAXTUS010000120.1:3565-10018 GCA_964247475.1 uncultured Acidobacteriaceae bacterium
CCGCCGCGGCCCCCCCCCCCCCCCCCCCCCCCCCCCCCCACGAAGTGGTCGCCGTCCGCGATGAGGACGCGGTTGCCGTTGCCCTTGCCCTTTTTAGACCACCACCGCCGCGCCGATCTCGGCCCGGGTGCCGAAGACGCGACGGTAGCGGGCGACCAGCTCCTCAGGACCCACCGCCTTGCGAGCGTTATCCGACAGCTTCACCGTCGGCACGCCGTCCGCGCTCGACAGCTTGCACACCAGGCTGAGCGGCGCCAGCGTATCTTCGCCGCGCGGATGACACCCGCGAAAGTCGTTCGTCAGCAGCGTGCCCCAGCCCGCGCTGAACCGGATCCGTCCATTGAAGTGCGCATGCAGCGTCAGGATGTCCTCGACGTCGAGCCCGTCACTCGCGATCAGGCGCTTGGTCCGCGGATCGCGGCCACGCCGGGTCAGCCAGTCGATGTACTCATCGCCCGCGACAAACGGATCCTTCGAGTCGATCCTCTGCCCCGTCCAGTCAGCCGTCCACCCGGGCGCGCCCTCGAGAAACTGTGTCGTGCCAAAGGTGTCCGGCAGCATGATCAACAGCGCGCCGCCGTAGCTCTGCTGCCAAAGCTCGAGGACCTTGTACTGCGATTCGCGAAGCTCGTGATCGGTCCCGCGCGAGGCGAGCGCCGCCATCGCCATCGGCAGCTCATGCGCGTTGGTGCCGATCGCCTCGAGATCGTGCTTGTAGGCAAGCGCAGTGTTGGACGTTCCCGTAAAGCGCTCTTCGCCGAGCGAGGTCCGCATCGCCTGCACGGCGTACTCCTGCCACAGGAAGCTGTGACGACGACGCGTGCCAAAGTCCGACACCCGCAGGTCAGGGACCGCCTGCAGCTTCTCGATCTTGTCCCAAAGCCGCGTCTTCGCGCGTGCATACAGCACGTCCAGCTCAAGCTCCGAAAGCTCGGCCAGCGCCGAACGCGTCTTCAGCTCGCTGACGATGGCGAGCGCATAGACCTCCCACATCGTCACATCGGTCCAAAGGCCGGAAAACTTGAGGACAAGCTGGCCGTCATGCTCCGCCACCTCGTACTCGCTCAGCCGGAAGTCACGCTCCAGCCACTCGAGAAACGCCGGCTCAAAGATCGAACGCGTGCCGTAAAACGTGTTACCCGCCAGCCACACCAGCTCGCTCCGGCGGAAACGCAGCATCCGCACATGTTCCATCTGCTCCACCAGCGCCGCGGCGCCCACCCGCTCCGCCAGCCGGATCCTGTGCGTGCGGTTCGACACCTCGCTCGTCACCACTGTCCCGCCGAAGTTCTTCCAGATGAACTGCAGCATCAGCAGCTTGTAGAAGTCAGTGTCGAGCAGCGAACGAACGATCGGATCGAGCTTCCAGTTGTGGTTATGCGCCCGCTCGGCAAAGTTCACGTTCATGGCACCAGCCTACCAAGCCGATCTATTTTGACAAGCACGCTTGACAATCGACGATCACGCACGTAAAGTTTACTTGTCTAAATGAACAGGAAACATTGCACATTGACGCAGGTAACTGTCACATCGAACGTGCAAATCGTGCAACCCAACCATAGCCGGACCAGGAGACATTCCATGAACCTCAACTGCATGCCGCGCAACCTGGCGGCCCGCCGCTACAACCGCCGGTTCTTCCAGGCGATGGGCCTCTACGTCGTGCTCATCCTGCTGAGCGTTTCCCTGCTCAAACACCACCCGGCCGCTCCGCTCGCCTGCCTGCTCGCCTTGCTGCCCTCAATCCCGCTGATCGCAAGCCTCGGCTTCGTGGCCCGGTACATAGCAGAGGAGAAGGATGAATTTGAGCGCACGCTGCTGCTCGAAGGCATGCTTTGGGCGCTTGGCGGGGTGCTCGCCATCTCAACCGTCTGGGGCCTGCTCGAGATGCTCGATGGGGTCCCGCGCCTGCCCGTCTTCTTCATCTATCCAGCATTCTGGATGCTCGTCGGCATCGCCCATCCGCTCATCCGGCTGAAGTACCGCGGAGCCCCCGATGAATAACCGGCTCAAGGTGCTGCGCGCCGAACGCAACTGGTCCCAGGCGGATCTTGCCGGGCGGCTCGAGGTGTCGCGCCAGTCGGTCAACGCGATCGAGACCGGCAAGTACGATCCCTCGCTCCCCCTCGCCTTCCGGCTCGCCCGGCTCTTCAACCTCCCCATCGAGCAAATCTTCTCAGACGATTAAGCCGGGACGCGGCCGGGCCACCACCGAGCCGCCCGGCGCTTCCCCCCTGCGCTTCCCGCTGTCTCTAAAATTCACAAATCGCCGCGTCCTGTATGGCTGAAACTGCTATCCTTGAAGGTGCCATGAAGACCAAAGAAGAACTTCTCGTCGCCCCCATTCAGCACCTCGACATCACCCAGCACAATGTTGTTCCGCTCGTCGAGGCCATGTCGCACATGGCGTTTTCCGCGCGTGACACCGCGCGCGCGGCCGACATCTACGACATGATGCTGCGTGACACGGAATGCGGCGTGATCCTCTGCCTGGCCGGATCGCTCATCTCGGCCGGCCTGAAGAAAGTCTTCGTCGACCTCCTGCGCAACAACATGGTCGATGCCATCGTCTCGACCGGCGCGAACATCGTCGACCAGGACTTCTTCGAGGCGCTCGGCTACAAGCACTACACGGCGGGCGAAGAATACAAGTACGGCGCCGGCGACGCGGAGCTGCGCGAGCTCGCCATCGACCGCATCTACGACACCTTCATCAACGAAGATGAGCTCCGCATCTGCGACGAGGTCACCCACCAGATCACCAACTCGCTCGAGCCCCGCCCGCACTCCAGCCGCGAGTTCACCCAGGCCATGGGGGCCTACCTGAAGGAGAACGGCCGTACCCCGCAGGCAGGCGGCGACGACTCGATCGTCCTCGCAGCCTACGAGCTCGGCGTCCCCATCTTCGTCCCCGCGCTCTCCGACTGCTCAGCCGGCTTCGGCTTCGTCGCCCACCAGCACGCACGCCAGGGCAAGCCCATGTTCTCGCTCGATACCGCCAAAGACTTCTACGAGCTCACCCGCCTGAAGATCGAGAACCCCACTACCGGCCTGCTCATGGTCGGCGGCGGCGTGCCCAAGAACTTCGCTCAGGACATCGTCGTGGCCGCCGAGATCCTCGGCAACGACGCGCCTATGCACAAGTACGCCATCCAGATCACCGTAGCCGACTCGCGCGATGGCGCTCTTTCCGGCTCCACCCTCAAGGAAGCCTCGAGCTGGGGCAAGGTCGATCTCAACTACGAGCAGATGGTCTTCTCGGAAGCCACCCTCGCACTGCCCCTCATCGCCGGCTATGCCTATCACAAGAAGGGCTATACCGCACGCAAGGGCAAGCGCCTCGCAGAGATCCTCGACCGCGTTCCCGTCTCCGCCTGACCCGCCCCGTCCCACAGTCGAAGCCAGGCAAAGTTCAACCACCGCGCAGCTGGAACCGCATTCAAACAATTCCCATCCGCACCAGCAAACGCCACATCCGAGCGATGTGGCGTTTCTTTGCGCGCAGGGATGATCGCCCTGCAAACTTCTTCCTCATTCGGGACGGGAAATGTCCATACTCCCTTTGGTCAATACTTCTTCCTTCGAGGTCCATCGAAACTGGTACCCCCGTGGGTTACCATCAGGGACACCTGCGCATGAGCTCCATTCTCCTCAACCTCGTCTGTATCGGACTTGCGGTTGCCCTGCTCGTGGTGTGGTGGCGCGCCAACCGCGCGATCCGCCGGCTGCGCGCCGCGCTCGACGCAGCCACCGAGGCCCAGCGCAACAAGGATTCGCTGCTGGTTCAACGGTCCGAGCTCGACCAGATCAAGGATGAGTTCATCTCGACCGTCTCGCACGAGCTGCGGACGCCGCTGACCAGCATCCGGGGCGCGCTCGGGCTGCTCTCCGCCGGCCTGATGGGCAACGTCGACGCCAAGGCGCAGAACCTGCTGCGCATCGCGGTCACCAACACCGACCGCCTCATCCGGCTCATCAACGACATTCTCGATATCGAGCGCATGGAGTCCGGCCGCGCCACCCTCCACGTGCGCCGTGTCTCGCTCCGCGACCTCGTCGCGCAGGCCATCGAGACCATGACCGCAATGGCCGATGCCGCGGGCGTCGAGCTCGTTCTCGCCGCCGCGCCGCTCGGCGAGGCACCTGCTCTCGACGGCGACGCCGACCGCATCCTGCAGGTGGTCACCAACCTGCTTTCGAATGCCATCAAGTTTTCCCCACCGAAGACCACCGTGCGGGTGCACATCGAGGCGGACTCCGACTGGCTCACCCTGCGCGTCTCGGACGAAGGCCGCGGCATCCCCACCGACAAGCTCGAGTCCATCTTCGATCGCTTTCAGCAGGTGGAGGCCTCGGACGCGCGGCAGAAGGGCGGTACCGGCCTCGGCCTCGCCATCTGCAAGACCATCGTGCAGCAGCATAACGGGTCCATCTGGGCAGAAAGCAACGTGCAGCAGAAGCGCGGTCCGGGCGCCTCGCTGATCGTCGCCTTCCCCCGCGCCGCACGGCAGCAGACCGAGATCGCCCCGTCTCAGAACCTGACCCAGCTCCAGAATGAGGCGCAGTCGAAGACCGCGCGCCCGGCGCCCACCCGGGGCAACATCATCGTGTGCGACGACGAGCCCGGTATCCGCAGCGTGGTCGGCGGCATGCTCGAGCGCCACGGCTACCATCCCCTCGAAGCGGACTCCGGGGAAAAAGCCATCGCTCTCGCCACCTCGAACTCGGTCCATGCCATCCTGCTTGACCTCGCCATGCCCGGCATCAACGGCTGGGAGACGCTGCAGCGCCTCAAGGACTCGCCCGACACCGCCGCCATCCCGGTCATCGTCCTCTCCGCCCTGTCCCCTTCCGCGGGCAAGTCAAGAGACCAGACCCGCCAGCTCATCCCCCAGGGCTGGGTGCAGAAGCCGCTGACCGAAGAAGCGCTGCTCGCCGAGCTCACCCGCGCCCTCGATACCGGCCACGTCTCCTCCCACGTGCTGCTGGTTGAGGACGACGCCGACCTCGCTGCCGTCATCATGGCCGGCTTTGAAGAGGCCCAGGTGCGCGTCGACCATGCCAACACGCGGCAAAGCGCCATGGATCAGTGCAGGCTTGAAAAGCCCGCGCTCATCATCCTCGACCTCACCCTGCCCGACGGCGACGGCTTCTCGCTCGTGGAATGGCTGCGCAAGCAGCCGGACCTGCTTTCACTGCCGCTCGTCGTCTACTCCGGCCGCGACCTGGCAGACTCGGAGATGACCAAGCTGCGACTCGGCCCCACCGACTTCCTCACCAAGGCCAAGGTTCAGCCGTCCGAGGTCGAAGAGCTCGTCCTCAACATCGTGCAACATCTTCGTCCGGTCGCGCAGCGCGGGGGAAAAGCCAGGCTTCGCGCCTGACGCTCCACGCCCCGGAGAGCATGAGAGAATAGCCGCTATGCGCCGCGTACTGATCATCGACGATGAAGACGACATCCGCGAGGTTGCGGCGCTCTCGCTCGAGGCTACCGCCGACTGGACCATCCTGACCGCGAGCTCCGGCCGCGAAGGCATCCGGGTAGCCGCGGCGGAGAAGCCGGACGCCATCCTGATGGACGTTATGATGCCCGAGATGGACGGCCCCACCACCTTTAAGCAGCTGCAGCTCAATCCCGACACCGCAGGCATCCCCGTCGTCCTGCTGACCGCCAAGGTACAGGGTGTGGACCAGCGGCGATTCGCCGGCCTGGGCGTGGCAGCCATCCTCTTCAAACCCTTCGACCCTCTCACCCTTGCCGCACAGATCGCTGAAGTTCTGGGCTGGCATGAAGTCCTCAAAGGCTTCTAACCAGCCATGTCTGAAGACGATAAGACCAGCAGGATGATCGCCCAGCTGTGGCAGAAGAACCAGCCCCTGATCCTCGAGCGGCTCGCCCAGATCGATCAGGCAGCATCAGCCGCTCTCGCGGGTACGCTTGATGAGGGCCAGCGCGCGGCGGCCGAGAGCACCGCGCACAAGCTTTCGGGCTCGCTCGGCATGTTCGGCTATCAGCAGGGCACCGAGTGCGCACGTGCCATCGAGGCCGAGCTGCAGGCCAAAAACTCCCGCGGTCAGCTGCTCGTCGAGCTCGCCAGGGACCTGCGCAGCTCGCTTGGCTTCGAACCCGCCTGAGGCTGCTGCCTCAGCTGCACGTAAGCGCCGTCCATACCGCGGAAGGCGTCGAATCCGGATGGCTGATGCTGAGATCCGCGAACCCTCCGGCTGGAATTACCACGTTCCCCGTAACCGCGCAGCTCGTCCCGGACGCGGCCTGGCAGCTCAGCGCTGAGTCCGTCATCGCACCCGGCACCCCTGTCCTCAGGGTGATCGTGATCGTCGCTGCCTGCAGCGAGAAGGCCGTGAGCCGGGTCGCCGTGCATCCGTCCGGGATCCAGGCAAGCACCGTCGGCAATTCGTTCGCGCTCTGGGTCGTGTTGTTCAGCGCGTAGA
>CAXTUS010000121.1:0-9684 GCA_964247475.1 uncultured Acidobacteriaceae bacterium
CTTCGCAGATCACGCGAAGCGTCCAATACGCCACGAAGTGGTCGCCGCCCGCGATCAGGGCGCAGCTGCTTCTACCTCTAAGCCCCCGCCACCTCGGCGCTGGGCGACCACCCCGTCGAAGGTTATCGGGCTTCGCAGATCACGCGAAGCGTCCAATACGCCACGAAGTGGTCGCCGCCCGCGATCAGGGCGCAGCTGCTTCTACCTCTAAGCCCCCGCCACCTCGGCGCTGGGCGACCACCCCGTCGAAGGTTATCGGGCTTCGCAGATCACGCGAAGCGTCCAATACGCCACGAAGTGGTCGCCGCCCGCGATCAGGGCGCAGCTGCTTCTACCTCTAAGCCCCCGCCACCTCGGCGCTGGGCGACCACCCCGTCGAAGGTTATCGGGCTTCGCAGATCACGCGAAGCGTCCAATACGCCACGAAGTGGTCGCCGCCCGCGATATCAGGGCGCAGCTGCCTTTACCTCTAAGCCCCCGCCACCACTTCATCCTTGTTCGCGTCATCGGCCAGCGGCACGTACACGCAGTAGCCGCGCGGCGGTGCAGGGAACTCGCAGTTGCCGTCGCCATCAGACCGCCGCTCGTCCGGATGCCCGTCCTGGTCATGTCCATCCCACGCAATCGGCACAAACCGCTGGTTCGCCCACTGTGTCTTCACCGACGTCCCCGACCACTGGTCGCCCAGGTTGTTTAGCACATAGACCAGCCCCGGCTGCTCCGTTTTCTCATCCTTCCAGCCGACGCGCTGCATGATGTAAAGATCGGGGTCCGCATGCAGAATCTGCGAGTCGCCACCGGCATACTTGTGATGCGCCTCGATCAGCGCATTGATTCCGTTCGGCGTTCCCGGCCGCGCCAGCCCGTTGTTGAAGTAGTCGAAGTAGAAGACGCACGGATAACCCTCGTGCAGCATGATGAACGAGTAAGCCATCAGCTTGTCGTTCACGATCGTGTCCTCGCCCATGTCATGGTTATCGACAAAGGTGGCCGCGTGGGCCGGCCGCTTCATCACCACCGTGCCACCCTCGGTAAGCTGCCGCAGATCATAGCCCGGCTGATCGCAGACACCCTTCAGCTTGTAACGCAGGGGAAAATCAAACGCCGCAATCTGGTTGTCCGTCATGCGGTTCGCCTTGTCGAGCCAGGTGTCGATGTCCTCATCACCCGACCACAGCTCGCAGACCACGTAGGGCATGAAGTCCAGCATGCCTTCCTTTTCGTATCGATACTTCGAAAGCAGCGAGATCATCCAGCTGCCGTAGCCCTTTACGAAGTCAAAGCGAAAGCCGTCAAAGCCAATCTCTTCGATCAGCATGCGCGCATAGTCGAACATCGCCTTGTAGACCAGCGGATTGCGATGGCAAAGATGAGGGAACCCCGCGAAGTTCTCGCCCTCGACCATGTCGCGCTCAAAGCGGCTTGGGTGAAAGCAGTCCCAGTCGCGCGGGAACTGGCCGCTCTTCGGCGTGAACTTCGTCCAGCGCTTTTCGCCATCGAGCGGATTGACCTCCTCCTCGTCCGCACCCGAGTTGTGGTTGATCACCATATCGGCGTAGCAGCCGACCCCATGCGACTTGGCCTTCTGCACCAGGTCGAGCAGCTCCTGGCGATTGCCGTAGAGCGTCTTCACGCCGCCCTTCTGATCAAAGTCGCCCAGGTCGAAGAAGTCGTAAGGATCGTACCCAACCGACTCGTTGCTTGCAGCCTTGTTGGCGGGCGGCAGCCAAAGCGCATTGATGCCTGCCTTGCCAAGCTCCTCGACCTGGCTGGAAAGGTGGTTCCACCACTCGCCCTTCTTGTCTTCGGTCTGCGGTGCATCCCAGTAAAAAGCCTGCATCATCACTGCCATATCAGAGTTCGTCCTTTGCACGCGAAGCGTCGAAGACCCCACGAAGTGGTCGCCGCCCGCGATCAGGCGCCTTTGTCTTTGCACTTGAGCCGTCTCGCATCAGATGCCAGCATCGAACTTGTAGTTGGTCTTCTACTGAGGAGCACGGATGAACAGCCTCACACCCCCGCCCTCACCCGGCTCGCACCTGCGAACCGCCACCGGCGCCCTCGCTGGATGGTGGCGCGCCGTCACCCTCGACGCGCTCATCGTCGGCATCCTCTGGTTCATCGGGCTCGAGCTGCTGCACGTGCCGTGGGCTCCCGTCTGGGCGTTGATCGGAGGCGTCTGCCAGTTCATCCCCGGCATCGGCGGCATGCTCGCGCTCATCGGCCCAACCCTTGCGACCGCGTTCTCAGGCGGCGACGACACCCCGTTCCGCATCAGCATGGTGCTCGGCCTTTATGCGGTCATCGTGATCCTCGAAGGGCTCATCATCCAGCCCTACATCCTGCACCGGACAACCATGGTCCCGTGGTGGGCGTCGCTGCTCGGGCCGATCGTGCTCGGCATCCTCATCCCGCCCTGGGGCGTGCTCATCGCTCCGCCGGTGCTTGCGATCCTCTTCGCCTTCAAACGAAGACGCGAGCTCACCCACTGAAACAAGCACCGTCAGCCCAGCTTGTAGCGCGTCTCCGACAGCCGATACAACGGCCGCCACACCAGCCGGTTCGTCGTCACCACCATCAGCGAGATCAGGATCGTCCCCAGCAGCAGGATCGGAAACGCCCCCTGCTCGGTCGCCGAGCTGATCTGCGAACCCAGCCCCAGCGTCGTCAGGGTCTGATGGCCCAGGCGAAAGTACTCGGCGATGATGCTCGCATTCCACGCACCGCCCGAAGCCGTCACCATGCCCGTGATCAGGAACGGAAAGATGCCCGGCAGGATCACCTTCCTCCACCGCTCCACCTTCGAGAACCGGAACAGCGTCGCAACTTCCTTCAGATCGTTCGGGATCGCCATCGCGCCCGCAATCACGTTGAACAGGATGTACCACTGCGTGCCCAGCAGCATCAGCGCAATCGACCCGATGCCAAGCCCGCCGCCCAGCCTCACCAGCGCCAGCAGGATCACCGGGAAGAGCGCGGTAGCCGGCACCGAAGCCGCAATCTGCGCCAGCGGCTGCGCGATCCGCGCCAGCCGGGGATGGAAGCCGATCGCCACACCCACCGGGATCGTCCACGCGGCAGCCAGCGCAAGCGACAGGTTCACCCGCAGAAACGTAGCCAGCGCGCCCTTCAGCAGACCCAGGTACTCCGCCCCCGTCACCGGCCGCAGCAGCACGACCGCGTGCATCGCCGCAAACACCACACCCACCGCGGCGATCGCAAGCAGCACCCACGGAACCGCCCGGCCGCTCACACCCGGACGAGTCACCGGGTGCTCGGCGCGCTTGCGCATCCGCAGCTCACGACGCTGCGCAAGCCGCGCATAGATCGTCTCGTTCAACGGCCGGGTGGTATGCGCAAGCAGCGCGCCCACTGCGTTCGACTGCGTCAGCAGGTGCAGCACCGGTGAGCTCACCCGCTGCGAGCTCTCCACCTGCTCAAACTTGAACTTGTCGCTCCACTGGATCAACGGACGCCAGATCAGCTGATCGGTCGCCACAATGATCGCGATCATCGTAAACAGCCCCCAGGCGATCGCGCGCCCGTTGCCCGCATCGGCCGCCGTCTGCAGGTAGCTGCCAAGCCCCGGCAGCCGGAAGTCCTTGCTGCCGAAGTGAAACATCTCGCATGCCATCAGAAAGAACCACGCGCCCGCCACCGACATGATCGAGTTCCAAAGCAGCCCGATCGCCGCGTACGGCAGCTCCAGCTGCACCAGCCGCTGGTAGCGGGAGTAGCGGTAAACACTGGTCGCTTCGATCAGCTCACGCGGGATGCTGCGCAGCGACGAGTAGAAGCTGAACGCCATGTTCCACACCGCGCCCGTGAAGATCAGCAGGATCGCCCCCAGCTCGACACCTATGTGCCGGGTAGGGAACAGGCTGATCATCGCCAGCATCACCGGCGGCAGAAAGCTCAGCACCGGGATCGACTGCATGATGTCGAGCGCCGCGATCATGAACGTCTCGACCCGCTTGTTATAAGCGGCCGTGTAACCGTAAGCCACCGCAAAGACCAGGCTCAGCAGGTACGCCAGGAAGATCCTGACCACCGAGTAGAACGCATAGAGCGGCAGCGAACTCGGCTTGAGCGATACCACCATCTGCTCAGACGGCGGCCCCGCCCAGAACATCGCAATCCGCACAATCGCATAGAACACCGCAAGTCCGATGGCCGCAACGCACAGGTCGAGCACAAACGGCCAGCTGCGCTTCAGCACCTGCGAGCGCGCCAGCGTTTCGCGGCCAGGAATATTCGAAAAACTCTGCGGCACCCCGATCACTCTTCATCCCCCACGCCCGCAGCCTCTTCGGTCTCGTCCATCTCGCCCGACAACCGCTGCGCCTGGGTAAAGCGCCGACGCCCGGCATCGAAGTCGAACAGCTCCGCATAGCGGCCCCAGCTGATCGCCGTCTCGAGCTGCCGCAGCGTCTCCTCTTCGCTGAACTGCTCATCGAGCACATCATGGAAGAACTCTTCAGAGACCGTCCCATCGCTCTTGGTCTCGATCGCACGCACGATCTGGCGCAGCAGCAGCACATTCTCCACCGCGGCCTTGCGGAAGACCTCCTTCTGGTGCAGGATCTCGGAGTTGGCAAACTCCGTGCCCTCGGAGGTGATCTCCGCATCGCCCTCGTTCACCGTGATAAAGCCCAGCAGTCGCGCGGCGTCCACAATCGGCAGAAGGTCGTCGATCTCAAAGGCCAGGTCGTCCGCCAGCCGGTAGATGTCATCCTTGCCGCCATGATCGATCAGCAGCTCGAGCAGACCCGCAATCCCACCCGGCCGCGCATGCGGCAGCATCTGGTACGGGTTCTGCCGCACTGTCGCAGCCGCCTGGTTCGGCGCCTGCGGCAGGTCGGGTGGTGCCTCGTCCGGCTGGGTCAGCACCTTGTAGACGTAATCGACCAGCTGCGTGAACTGCGTCGTTTTGCGGTCGCGCGGATGCGCCAGGCCAACCTTGAAGTCGGTCCGGATCCGCCCCGGATTGCGCCCCAGCACAATGATCCGGTCCGCCAGCAGCACAGCTTCTTCGATGTTGTGGGTAACGATAAACACCGACTTGGTCGGCAGCGTCTTGTTCTCCCACAGCTCCAGCAGCTCGGACCTCAGGTTCTCGGCCGTCAGCACATCAAGCGCCGAAAAAGGCTCGTCCATGAACAGGACCTCAGGCTCGACCACCAGCGCCCGCGCAAAGCCGACACGCTGCCGCATCCCGCCCGACAGCTCCTTCGGATAAGCCGCCTGGAAGCCGTCAAGCCCCACCGTATCGAGCATCTTCAGCGATCGCCGGCGCCGCTCCTCGGGCTCCATGCCGCGCGCCTTCAGCACAGCTTCGACATTCTGCAGAACCGTCAGCCAGGGAAACAGCGCAAAGCTCTGAAACACGATCGAGACATTCACCTCGACCGACGAGATCGGCTTCTCGTGCCAGTACACCTCGCCGGCCGAAGGGGTCGAAAGCCCGGTCAGCATCCTCAGCAGCGTGGACTTGCCCGAACCCGACGGTCCAAGCAGCGCCACAATCTCGCCCGGCACAATCGCCAGGTCGGTCGGCGCAATCACCTGGATGCGATTCTCACTCGGCTGGGCATAGTACTTCTCGACGCGCTCGGCGCGGATGATTGCTTCAGGCATGGGCATCTTCTTGAAAGAAAAGGTAAACGGATCGGTCAGGATAAGGGAAATCCTCGACGCCCCCGGGTCAGCGTATCATCAGTTTGCTGGTATAAAGGTAAAGACGGCGTGGACGTTCGCCTGAAAACTCTGAACCGCCAAAAGAACCTAACCTGGGGATCCACCGAATGTCTGAAGCAACTCCCACCACTCCGTACAAACCGCGCGTCCTCGTCGCCGATGATGAGCAGGTGATCGCGAATACGCTGGCGATCATCCTCAACCAGGCGGGCTTTGAAGCGCGTGCGGTGTACAGCGGCGAGAAGGCAATCGAATCACTCGACACCTTCGAACCCGACATGCTCATCTCGGACGTCATCATGACCGGCATGACAGGCATCGAAGCCGCCATCGCCACCCGTGCCAAGCGTCCAAGCTGCAAAATCCTGCTCTTCTCCGGCCAGGCCGCCACCGCGGATCTGCTCGAAAAGGCACGCACCCAGGGCCATGAGTTCGAGATCCTCGCCAAGCCCGTTCACCCCACCGACCTGCTCGCCAAGCTGCGCCGCCAGTCCTGAACTGCACCAGCCTGACCTCCACCAGTTCTAACCTCCACCAGTCCCGACCCCGCAAGACCTGCACCCCGCAAGACCTGCACCCCGCAAGACAGCAGGCGAGAGCAGAGCTTCCCTCGCCGCCTCTTACCGGCATCACCGCGGACCCGCACCAGGCACCTCCTCAAACAACCGAATGATCGTCCGCGCCGTCTGCTCCATGTCGTAACGCGCATGGAACGTCGCTAGCGCCTGGGCCTCCATGCGTGCCCGCGCCTCCCCCGGCAATTTGATCCACCGGCTCACCAGCGCATCCGTTCCCGCCTGATCATCGGCCTCGATCAGCCCCGCACCATCTGCCGCGATCTCAGGCGCGATGTTGACCTTATCGGCCAGCAGCACCGCCCGCCCGCAGCCGAGCGCCTCCGCTACCGCAATGCCGAAGTTCTCCTGGTGCGACGGCAGGATGAAGACCTCGCACGCATAGAAGGCGCCCCACTTCCCGTCGCCCTTCAGCATCCCCGGCCAGTGCACGCGGCCATCCAGTCCAGCCTCGGCAACCGCCGCCCGCAGCTCCTCACCCCAACCCTGCTCGTCAGGGCCCGCCATCACCAGGTGCAGCGCCGGATCCTCGAACGCATAGCGCCTGAACGCCTCGATCAGCAGATCGCAGCCCTTCTTGCGGTGAATCCTCCCCAGGTAGAGGATGAAGCGCTCCCCGCGCAGCTCCGGCACCCTACCGAAGAACGCTTCGCGCAAAGCAGCAGAGTCCCCGGGCGGCCGGCTCGCCCCGTAGGGCACCACGTGGCCGCGCCAGCGATGCAGGAAGAAACTCTGCTCCGCCAGCACGCTCTCCGCCTCGGTGGTAAATAGAACCCGGTACGCACGACGCAGGATCCAGAACTGAAATGCCAGCCAGAAGACCCACTTCTTCGCATGCTTCAACGCCGCATTGCGCTTGAAGTAGGGATCCAGCATGCCGTGCGTGAAGACCATGTACGGCTTCCGGCCCGCAACCTGCCGCCACGCGGCAACCCCGCAAAAATTCCAAAGCCCGTTGACGATCACCCCATCGAACCGATCGAGATTCTCCCGGAGCCACGCGCCAAGCCTCGGCGTATAGGCAAAGGTCGAAGCCACCGGCCCCAGCGCATGCACCGGGAAGTGCAGGTGCTCAAGAAACGGCGCCGCGGGATCATCCATCGTCACCGCCTCGCCCTCGTAGCCGAGCGCACCGAAGCTCATCAGCGTACGCACGCTCTCGGCCGGTCCGCCGGAGGCCGGGTCAACCGTGCGAATGATATGCAGGATGCGCATCGGAGCCGGGCTAGCTCCCGCTCGCCGGCGAAAGCCTGCGCGTCACCTGCGCGATCGCACACCGCAAGCCCTGCACATCCGCCTCGAAGTTCCAGCCGCTGACGCGCTCGAGCGCCCTCTTCCCCATCGCTTCCGCAACTCCCGGCGTCAGCACCCGCCTGAGCGCACGTTCGAGCGCCGCGACATCCCGCACCGGGTACACGCAGCCTTCCACACCGTCCGTGATCAGGTCCACCTGGCAGCCCACATCATCAGACACAATCACCGCGCGCGCTGCATTCATCGCCTCGTTCACGATCAGCCCCCAGGGCTCATGCCGTGACGGCAGCACAAACGCCGAGCAGAGATCGAAGAACCGCGGCAGCTCCGACTGGTTGCGAAACCCGCAGAACCGGATGCTGCGGAAGCCCGTCGCGGCAGCCTGCCGCTCAAGCGCCGCACGCTCCTCCCCGTCGCCCACGATCACCAGGTAAGGCTCCGGCTCAGCCCCCGCGCCAGGCGACAACCGCGCGTAGGCCTCGATCAGGTCCCCGCAGTGCTTGCGCGCCTGCAGCTTCGAAGCGAACAGGATCACCGGCCGGCCAGGATTGAGCCCAAGCTCCGCTTCGAGCTCTGCGCGTCCGCCCCGCACCTCCGCACTGCGCCTCTCAAAGAAGTGATTGTCCACGCTGTAAGGCATCAGGAAGATGGGAACCGACTCCCCGAAGTAGTGGCGCCAGTAGGCCGTGTTACGCGTCCCGATCGCCAGCACGCCATCCACCAGGTGGCGCAGGCCGGCGAAGTAGGCGCGCTTCAGCAGCAGCTTCAGACCGGTGCGCGGCCGGTCGCTCAGCCACGACTCCGCACGCAGCAGCACCGGCACCCCGGCAGCCTTGGCCGCCAGCATCCCGTGCAGCTGATTCAGCGTCGAGTAGCCGTGGACCCACACCACGTCAAAGCCCGCAAGCTCGCGCGACAGGCCAAGGCTGATCGGACTCGCGACACTCGCCGTGCCGTTGTCTCTCAGCGCAGGCAGAAACCTCGATCGGTAGCCCTCAAGCAGCGGCGTATCCCACTTCACCTCGACGCCAAAGCCCTTGTCCTGGTACCCCTTCACTGAAAAATCTGACCCGAAGAAGACGGTCAGCTCCATATCAGGCTCCTCGGCGATCCGCCGCAGCAGCGGTGCCTGGTACTGAATCGGATGACTCACCAGGTACGCAAGCCGAACCGGACGACGTCCCGCTCCGGCCGCAGGCCCATCGGCTCCCGGCGCAGGCAACGCGGATTCATCAACCCCGTAAGACCCCATCGCCTTTAGCGTACAGCCAGGATCGCAACCTGGGTCAAGGCCACAATCGTCGCGATGCCGCCGTTCTTGAGCGCCGCCTTCAGCTGATTGGTCGGCAGGAAGATGATGTCGTCAGCCTTGAGGATCGGGTCCGGATCTTCACCCTTCAGCACACGCTTGATATCCACCTTGACGAACGTCCTCCCCGCACCCTCGGTCCGGATGATCTTCAACTCATCGAACCTGCCCTCAAAGCCTATCCCGCCAGTCAACGACGAGGCCTGCATCAACGTCAGCGGCGTGCTCTGATCGAGCGGAATCGCACCCTGCTTCACAAAGGCGCCAATCACATACACCACACCCACCTTCGAAACGATGATCGTATCCCGCGGCAGCACCGCCACATTGCCGCGCGCGCTCTTTGCCGGGTCCGTTCCCAGGTCAACGACGATCGGCCCTTCCACCCCCGGGCGCAGGATGTTGATCACGTGGCTCGCCGTCGGCGGCAGACCCCCGGCAACCGCCAGGATGTCGAGCAGCCGCCGCTCCCCGGTCACGGGAACCACCATGCTCCGCACCTCGCCTTCGATCGTCACGAACTGGCCCGAAAACTCCGTCACCTGGATGCTGACGGACGGGTTCCTGTACATACCCGCACTGACCAGCCTCTGCGCGACCGCGTCCTCGGCCCCGGCCACGCTCAGCCCGCCCACCATCACCGATCCAATCAGCGGAAGCTGCGTGCTCCCGTCCGTGCCCACCTTCACCAACGGGGCGTAGTCCTGCGAGCCGAAGATCCGGACGCTCAGCACATCGCCGGCCGCGATCCTGAAGTCGGGGGTCCGCGGTGCCAGCAGGTCAGGGGCAAGCGTCGGCAGCTGCACCTGGTTCGGCTCGGCGGGCAGCTTCAACGCCGGTCCGCTGAAC
>CAXTUS010000122.1:0-9631 GCA_964247475.1 uncultured Acidobacteriaceae bacterium
CATGGGTACGGCGAGCAGGATGATGAACGGCAGCGCGAACGATTCGTACTGCGCGGAAAGGGTGAGGTAGACGACCAGGAGGCCGAGCCCGAAGATGAGGATCGCCTTGCCTTCCGACTCGATCTCCTCGAGCGCGAGACCGGTCCAGGAGAAGGTCATGCCCTGCAGCTTGTTCGCGTTGAAGAGCTTCTCCATCTCGACCAGTCCCTGGCCTGAAGAGAGGCCGGGGATGGCCGAGCCGTCGACCTCGGCGGAACGGAAGAGGTTGTAGTGATAGATGATCTGCGGGCCGCTGGTAGGCGTAATGGTAACGAGGTTATCGAGCGGCACCATGGAGCCTGAGTCGGATCGAACGTAGAACTCGCGCAGGTCCTGCTGGCTGCGGCGGTACTGCTGGTCGGCCTGCACGTAGACGCGGTAGGAACGATTGTTGAAGTCGAAGTCGTTGACGTAGGTGGACCCCATGAAGGTCTGCATGGCGGCGGTGATCTGGCTGAGCGGCACACCGATAGCCTTGGCTTTTTCGCGATCGACCGAAACGGCGATCTGCGGGTCGTGCGAGGTGTAGGGAGAGTAGAGGCCGGTCAGCTTCGCGCCCGGCGCGCGGGTGGCTGCGACCATCTTCTTGACGACATCGTCGATGTCAGACAGCTTGTTGCGGCCGGCGTCGAGGAGCTCGAACTGGAAGCCTCCGACGGTGCCGATGCCCTGAATGGCGGGCGGCTCGAAGGCGGCCACGATGCCTCCCGGAACGCCGAACAGCTGCGGCGCGATGCGGGCGACGATGTCCTTCTGGGTGTGGCCTTTGCCGAGCCTGGTGCGATCATCGACCGGCTTCAGCGGTGCGAAGATGAGGCCGGCGTTCGGGGTCGATCCGCCGGACAGCGAGAATCCCATGACGGCGAAGGTGCCGAACACGTCTTGGTCCTTGAGGATCACTTTTGATGCTTTGGCCGCGACGTCTGCGGTGTAGGAGAGCGAAGCGCCGGGCGGCGTCTGCACGATGCAGAGGAAGTAGCCCTGATCTTCAGCTGGCACGAAGGCGGTCGGCACGTGCTGATACATGAAGACGGTGGCCAGCAGGCCGGCGATGAAGAGGATGACCATGCCGGTCTTGAAGCGCATGACGAGGAAGGTGACGACGCTTGCATACCAGCGGCCAAGCGCCTTGATGGCATTGTCGATCCACTTGAGCAGGCCGCCGTGGTGCTGCTCTTTCCGGAGCAGGATGGCTGCAAGCGCGGGGGAAAGGGTGAGCGCGTTGAAGGCCGAGATGGCGATGGCAAAGGCGATGGTGAGCGAGAACTGCTTGTAGAGGATGCCGGTGGTACCGGGGAAGAAGCTGACCGGCACGAAGACCGAGATGAGCACAAGGGACGTCGCAATGACGGCGCTTGTGACCTCGTTCATGGCGACGCTGGTGGCGTGGTGGGTGTCGGGGTCGCCGTCCGAGATGTGGCGCTGTACGTTCTCGATCACGACGATGGCGTCGTCGACGACAAGGCCGGTAGCGAGCGTGATGCCGAAGAGCGTGAGCGAGTTGATCGAGAAGCCGAAGATCTTGACGAAGAGAAAGGTGCCGACGAGCGAGACCGGGATGGTGACGGCGGGGATGATGGTGGCGCGCCAGTCCTGGAGGAAGAGAAAGATGACGACGATGACGATCACGATGGCTTCAACGAGCGTGATCAGCACCTCGCGGATCGAGTCCGAAACGGTGGTCGTGGTGTCGACGGCGATCTGGTAGTCCATGCCCGGCGGGAAGCTCTTTTTGAGCTCGGCGAGTACGGCGCGGCACTGCCTGGCGACGTCGAGCGCGTTGGCGGTGGCGAGCTGGTTGATGCCGATACCGACCGCTTCACCGCCCGAGAAGGTAAGCGAGGTGCCGTAGTTTTCAGCGCCAACCTCGGCGTGGCCCACGTCCTTCAGCAGCACAAGGCCCGCGCCGCTGCTTGCTCCGGTGGCTGCCGTGGCTCCGGTGCCGGCCTGGTTCTTGAGGATGATGTTCTCGAACTCCTGCGGGCTCGACAGCCGGCCGACGACGCGCACCGCCATCTGGTAGTCCTGCTTGCCGTCGTTTGGCGGCGAGCCTACCTGGCCGGCGGCGATCTCCACATTTTGTTCTGACAGCGCATTGGTGACATCGAGCGCGGTCAGCTGACGTGCGGCGAGCCGTGCGGGATCGAGCCAGACGCGCATCGCGTACTTGCGCTCGCCGAAGATGTTGACGTCGCCGACGCCCGGCACGCGCTTCAGTGCGTCTTTCACGTAGACGTCGAGATAGTTCGAGATGAAGGCGTTCGAGAGCGAGTGATCGGGCGAGATGAAGCCGGCCACGAGCACGAAGTTCGAATTCGCCTTGGTGATGGTGATGCCTGTGCTGTTGACGGTGGCGGGCAGGCGGCCGGCGGCGGAGGAGACACGGTTCTGTACATCGACCGCGGCGATGTTGAGGTCGTAGCCGGTGTTGAAGGTGACGGTGATCGAGGAGGTGCCGTCGTTGGCTGAGACCGACGAGATGTAGCGCATGCCCTCGACGCCGTTGATCGATTGCTCGAGCGGGATGGTGACGGCCGATTCAACGACGGCAGCGTTGGCGCCGATGTAGTTCGACGTGACGACGACCTGCGGCGGCGCAAGCTGCGGATACTGCGCGATCGGCAGCGTCGGGATGGAGACGGCGCCGGCGAGGATGATGAGCAGCGCACTGACGGTAGCGAACACCGGCCGCCGGATGAAGAAGTCGACCAAACTTGAACCCTCGTTCCCTGCTGTTTGCTGATGTGGAGAATTGTAGAGCTAGAGGCCGGTGGCGGCTGAGGCGCCCGCGGGCGGCGCGGTCATCGGCATCACGGGTGCGCCTTCGCCGATCATCTGCAGGCCGGACTCGATGACGCGGTCGCCGGGCTTCAGGCCGCCGAGCACGGGGTAGACATTACCCTGCACGTCGCCCAGCTTGACCGGGATCTGATGGGCGACGAAGCCGTTTGCCAACGGGCCCTGGCCCTTCACCGCGACATAGACGAAGCTTTGGCCGCCGATCATCGAGACCGCAAGTACGGGCACGACGGGAAGCGGCGTGGTGCTCCAGGTGACGCGCGCGTTTACCACCTGCTGGTTGCGCACGAGGCCTGCGGGGATCTCCGCCTTGGCGAGGATGCCCTGGATGCCGTTATCGACCTGCGGCGAAAGGAAGGAGATGGTGGTGTGCGCGAGTACCTTGCCGGCGGTGTCGAGGATATCGACCGGGAGGCCGGCCCTGACCGAAGCCGAGCGCTCGGTCGGGATGTAGATGTAGGCCTCGAGGCCGGAGTTTTCATCGAGCGTGGTGAGCAGCGTGGTGGGTGTGACGTAGTCGCCCTGGTGGACCGGGATGTCGCCGACGACGCCGGCGAACGGCGCGCGGATCTGGTAGTAGGCAAGCTGCTGCTTCTGGGTAGAGGTGCCGGCGGCGCTCGCGAGGTAGGCGCCCCTGGCGGCCTCGAAGTTGCCGACCGCAGTGTCATAGGCCTGCTTCGAAGTGATGCCGGCCTCGTAGAGCTTCTTCTGCCGTTCCACCTCGGCCTGGTTGAACTTGTAGGTAGCGTTGGCCTGGGCCTGGGCGCCGGCCTGCTGGTCGACGGTTGCGACCTGCTTCAGGGGGTCGATCTGCATCAGCATCTGCCCCTGCTTCACCTTCTGACCGCTGGTCACGTAGATGCGCGTCAGGTTGCCGTCGACCTGCGGCTGCATGGTCGCCGAGCGGCGGCTCTTGATGGTGGCGACGTAGGTATCGCCGGTGGGTACCGGGTTGAGCGAGACCGGCGCGACCATGACGGGCATCGCCTGGGCGGGTGGAGGCGCGGGCGCGGGCTTGCTGCAGCCGGAGAGCGCCAGGGCGCCCCCCAGCAGGGCCAGGCAGATCGGCACGCGGGAAGCGCGGCCCGAGCAGCCGATGGTTCGTACGGGGAAAGCTGTCATTGCAGTCTTCTTCCTGTCTCTTCCATGCCGAAGGTCGGGCCCGGCGGCAAAGTTGTTCTAAGCAAGTAACTTGTTGGATGGTAGAGGGTCTCGGCAGATTCTAAAAACACGCGTGTCTGCATGCGCAGGCTGAACGCTGCCCGAAGCTGCCCTTTGACACGAGCGGCTATCTTGGATAACGTCGAAAGAACAGAGTAAATGCGCAGCGTGGGGTTGCGCCACTCTTCTGTCGCGTCCCCGTCGTCCAGAGGCCTAGGACACCGCCCTTTCACGGCGATGACACGGGTTCGAATCCCGTCGGGGACGCCAAATCACTTCAGCGAGCAACAAGTGCTTTCCTGTTTTGAGTTCTGATCTGTTGAGCCCTGATGATATGGCTCTCTGAGGAGATTCTGTTGAGGAGAGCTCGCTGGAGCTTTGCTTGAGCTCTTTGTGATGCTTCTACAGGAGAGGTGCTGAGCCCTTGGTGCCTGGATCGCTGTGGTTGCGGTACCAGGATTTAGGTCAACTCGGCTGAAATTCGTCAGTTGATCTTTCGTGCGCTCCGAGGACCGGCGGCCCCCTTTGGCGTCCTATGCGATCAGGTTTGATCAGGTAACTGGCTCGCGCAATCTAGAGACCTGTACGGCGAAGTTCCCTGTCGTCAGCATGGCTGGTTGCCGAGGTGACTTAGAAAAGCATCTTCTGGTCGTGTGCTATCTCTGTCAAAAGGCCAGCTCACACACTGCCTCGGTAGCCAGGGGAGTTGCTGAGCTTTCACCCCCTCGCTCCTCCCTCATCAGGAAGCTGTTAGGCCCTGCCAATATCATCCTTTCGATTGATGAATCTTTAATCTACCGCCTCCTATAATTCCGCCTGTTCTTGGAACCCACCATCTCTGCTGCCAGAGTTTCTAGGTAGTGCCTGGTAGTGCGACGTGTTGCTTTGCAGTTCCCTACCGGAGGCCCCTTCGTGCGTAGAAACTCCCTGCTGCTCGCAATTCCCCTCGTTACCTTCTCTGGTCTAGCTCCGCTGGCCGCGCAGTCGGATAACTCCTCGCTCTCCGGTTCAGTTGCTGATTCCTCCGGTGCGCTTCTGCCGAACGCCAAGGTGACGGCAAAGAATGTCGCGACCGGTGCCGAACAAGTGGCGACTACCAATGCAAGCGGCACCTTCACCTTCCCAAACGTGCAGACCGGCACCTACACTGTGCGCGTAGAAGCGAACGGCTTCCAAGCGACCGTGCTGAACGATGTTCATGCTGATCCAAGTATCGGTAAGCATATCGACGTGGCCTTGAAGATTGGTGAGTCCTCTTCGACAGTCAACGTGGATGCGAGTGCTAACTCGGTACAGACCGAGAGCGCGGTGCTTGGCCAGCTGGTTACCCAGGACCAGGTAAAAAGTATTCAGCTTAATGGCAGAAACCCACTGTATTTATCCCAGATGGAGCCTGGCGTGGTTCGCAATGCTTCCATGGCTTCCTTCGCCTTCGGCCTGGATAATGGAGTGAATATCGGAGGCGCTCGCAGCCAGGAGAGCCTGATCACGATCGACGGAGCGCCGGCAGTCCGCACCCGTTCGAACGGCACCAGCGTGGGGGTTGCCGATGTTGACTCGACCTCGCAGGTCCAGATCCTGACGAACAGCTACCAGGCGGAGTACGGGCGAACCTCAGGCGGCCAGGTCCGTATCGTTCCAAAGAGTGGAACCACGACCTTTCACGGATCAGCGTACGAATTCTTCCGGAATACGATCCTCAATGCGAATACATGGCAGCGCAAGCTTCCGACCAACGCGGCGAATATCCGCAATAAACCGCCGGGCTTCCGTTATAACCAGTACGGATGGAATCTCAATGGCCCTGCCTACATTCCCGGCTTCTTTAACCAGCACCGGGATAAGCTCTTCTTCCTGCTTGGCCAGGAGTACCTGAAGTACAACAACGACGACACCGTCTTCCGCAGGGTTCCAACCAGCCTGATGCGCACCGGTAACTTCAGCGAGCTGCTTGCGCCTAATATTTTCTACGGTGGAACAAGCCAGATTGTAAGTCCGACGACGGGTGTTCCTTATGCCGGGAACGTTATTCCGGCCACTGATCTCAGCGCGAACGGGCTTGCCCTGCTGAACGCATTCCCTGCGCCCAACGCGGCCGGATCGAACTACAACTGGGTCGATGCGGCGACCGAGCAGCAGACCCAACGCAAGGATTCGATCGTCATTGATTTCATCCCTTATGACGCGCACCGGATCCGGTTTTCGCTGCTGAACTATAACTACTACGACTTCACGCCGCACTATGGCAACTTCAATCTCAATCCCAGGATCTTCAAGCGCCCGAACCAGATTGGTGTGCTGCACTATGAGTGGACGGCATCGCCGACGCTGGTCAACGAGCTTGTCGTCTCGGCGGCTGCAGACCATGTGACGATCGACATCGACACTTCAAGCGGACTCTATGACCGGACCAAGTACGGAATCAATTACCCCTACCTGTACTCGGCGTCGACAAAGACGATTCCGAACAAGATCCCCACGATCAGCCTGCCTAACTTTGATCTGCTCGATGGCGGGCCCTACCCCTCTCACTCGGGCGGCATCGTCTACAACGCCGCCGATAACGTCACCAAGGTGATTGGCAACCATACCTTTAAAGCCGGCTTCAATTTCGAATATTCCGGAGAGAATAACTTCGACCAGATCACTGTTTCGAACACGCCAGGCTCGACGAATAATCAGAATGGCAAGTTCACCTTCACAGACAGCCGTACCGGTGGAACTACGACGGGGATCGGCGTGGCAAACGCCGCCGAGGGTCTCTTTGACAGCTATGGAGAGATCGGCCAGCGCTCCTACACGCTCTACCGGAGCACCATGTACGAAGGCTTCCTGCAGGATCAATGGCGTGCGACGCCGAAGCTGGTGATCGAGGCGGGTCTGCGCTATAGCTTCTATAACCCCTACTATGCGAAGTGGGGAAACCAGTCGGTCTTCAACGCATCCGTTTATAACCCGGCCAACGCGGTCACGGTGAACCCTGTGACCGACGTGGTGACGGGCGGAGATCGTTACAACGGGATTGTCATACCGGGCAGCGGCTTCCCTTCGAGTGCGGCAGGCCATGTGGATCCGGCCATCCTTTCAGGATTCAACGGCCTGTTTCATGGATTCAGCAACGCCTACTCTCCGACCGTGAAGTCGAACATACAGCCTCGTCTTGGCTTCACCTATCAGGTGCGTCCAGATACCGTGCTGCGTGCGGGAGGCGGGAGATATGTGCAACGCCTCGGCATCACGGACAACGTCTTCACGGGCGGAAACGCACCGTTTCAGCCTTCCTCTACAGTAAGCCTGGGCCAGGCAGATAGCCCGGGTGGAGTAGGAGCCAATAACTTCCCGTTCAATTACTCCTCGCAGGCGCTGAATTATCCGAGCCCTGAAGCTTATAACTGGAATGTCACGCTCGAACAGGACTTCAAGGCAGTCGGTGTCTTTTCAATGTCCTATGCCGGACGCCGCGGAATTCATCTTGAAGAGCTTATCAACGTCAACCAGCTGCCGCTCGGGACAACGTTGCTGCCTCAGAATCAAGGGGTCGCGACCGATGCTCTGCGGCCCTTCAAGGGCTTCTCGAACATCAACCAGGCCACCAACGGCGGCGCGTCGATGTACAACGCCCTGCAACTCAACCTGCGTCGCCGCCTCAGCAAAGGGCTGCTCTTTGGCGTGGCTTATACCTGGTCGAACAGCACGGACTTCGGCTCTTCGAACGGTACTCAGCTTCCGAACGCCTTCGATAAATCGACTTACTACGGGCCGAGTGACTTCAATATTCGTCATGTATTTGTGTCGAACTTTGTCTACAACATCGACCAGTTCAATCACTCCAGCCATCTTGTCAACCGCGCCGCGCTTGGCAACTGGCAGTTCTCGGGAACCATCCAGGCACAGACCGGACCGCCGCTCAACGTGTCGCTGGGAAATGACTTTGCCGGGGTTGGAACCGGTTCCGGAACCCAGCTGTATCGACTCACCGGGCCGGTACACACCTCGAAGGCGTTCGCAGGGCAGACCGGGTCGGCGACGTGGTTCAACACGAGTGCCTTCGCCGCACCTGATCCAGGTACGTTCGCACCACGCGGATCGCGCAACCAGATCACCGGTCCGGGCTTCCAGAACTACAGCTTCGCTTTGAACAAGACCTTCCACGTCATTCCACGCCTTGACAATCACACTGTGGTCTTCCGCGCCGAGGGCTTCAACGTCCTCAACCATCCAACCGCGGATGCACCTGACACCAATCCAACCTCTGGCACGTTTGGCCAGAGCAAGACAAAAGGCGGCACCTACGGCGCTGATCGACAGTTCCAGTTCAGCTTGCGATACGCGTTCTAAACGTTGACGGTTGAGCAGGCCACCGGGTGGGCAGAAGCGCATCCAGCCGGTGGCGCCTGCGACGATCGGTGTGGCGAGGCTTGTTGGAAGCGCGCGCAGGACAGATCCTGCTCGTAGAGACCAGCTGGTCGCCAGACGAATTCACGGCGACGGGCCAGGTCACAGTCAGTGGTTCAGCTAGACTCAAGGCTGGATCCCTGCAGGCGGGCACAGCATATGCGATCGACTTTCAGCGTAACCCTTCTCTTCGCCACAGCGCTGGGCGCACCGGCTCCCTCAACCGCTCCTTTGGAGTCGCCCAGGACCTACGCCTGTCACCGGACAGAACATCCTCCGCGGATCGACGGCAAGCTCGACGACCCGGCGTGGGCTCGCGCCGAATGGACCTCCGACTTCGTCGACATTGAAGGCGCCGCCAAGCCGAACCCCCGGCTCCGGACCCGGGCCAAGATCCTCTACGATGCCACCAACCTCTACATCGCCGCGGAGCTGGAAGAGCCGGACGTCAAAGGCACTCTGACGCAGCACGATTCGGTGATCTTCCATGACAACGACTTCGAGCTCTTCCTCAAGCCTCCGCTCGCCGACCCGGGGTACTTCGAATTTGAGATCAACGCCCTGAACACCAGCTGGGACCTCTTCCTGAACAAGCCCTATAACCGGGGCGGGCACCCGGATAACTCGTGGGAGATCCCTGGGCTGCAATCCGCCGTCAGCGTTGAGGGTACCCTCAATCGATCCACCGATACTGACCGCGGCTGGACGGTCGAGCTCGCCATCCCTTGGAAGTCCTTTACCTCGCGCGTTCCCGCAGCCGCTCCAGCCGCGGGCTCTGACTGGCGTATCAACTTCAGCCGCGTCGAGTGGACGCACGGCAAGCCGAAGGAAGATAACTGGGTTTGGACCCCGCAGGGGGTCATCAACATGCACGTGCCGGAGCGCTGGGGCTATCTGCACCTGCTGCCCAACTGACAGGGCTCAGGTGGGCTTCTGAGGATGCCCGCCTCTTGTCTCCACCGACCGCCCTCGTTGATGCCGATCTTGCCGGACGCCTTACGCGCCAGGAATGGTTACGCCTCGCGCCAGGCAGCAAGTGCAGCGGTCGGCAGCGTCGTTGCCTCTTCATCGGACTTGTTCGGACTTGTTTTCCGGAGCCTTGACCGCACTCCCCGCCTCGAGCGCCCTGTATGCCGCAAGTCACTCTGGTAAAGCGGCCTGCCGCGGCGGAAGGCGGGTTCACGAAGCGGGCAGGCCGGGAGCGATACCCTTAGGGCGACTGCTTGGGCCGTGGTGA
>CAXTUS010000123.1:0-9492 GCA_964247475.1 uncultured Acidobacteriaceae bacterium
AAGTTCCTCGCGGCAAACAGCGTCTGAGGGAGCAACGGCAACCGCGTCCTAACGCGGTTACCTTTCAGCTACTATGGCGCATGCGCTTTCTTGCTTGCGTCTTCGCTTTCGTATGCCCGGCTTTGATCGCCCAGACCCCTCCTCCGGCTGCGCCGCCCAGCTTTGCCGGGGACCCGATGGTGAATCCGGATCGGACGGTGACGTTTCACTATCTTGCGCCCAAGGCCGCGACGGTCGGGCTCGCGCTGGAGGGGGTGAAGGACCCCATCCCGATGACCAGGGACGCGGACGGCACCTGGAGCTACACGACGGCCGCGATGCCGCCCGAGGTCTACGGCTATCACTTCGAGGTGGACGGCAGCTACACGATCGATCCGCACAACGTGTGGGTAAAGACCAGCGCGTTGAACGTGGGCAACTACTTCCTGGTGCCGGGCGCGACGCCCCAGCCGTGGGAGCTGACCGAGGTGCCGCATGGTTCGGTGCGGGAGCAGCGCTTTACGACCAGCGTGGTGAAGGGGCTGGAACGCAACCAGTCAAGCTTTTACGTGTACACGCCGCCGGGCTACGACCCTCGTGGACCGGTGAAGTACCCGGTGCTCTACCTGCTGCATGGCTGGTCCGACCTGGCGGATGGCTGGGCGCGTGGAGGCCAGGCCGGGCTGATCATGGACAACCTGATTGCGACTCACAAGGCGAAGCCGATGATCGTCGTCATGCCGCTGGGCTATGGCGATATGAGCTTTGTGAAGAACGGCTGGGGCGTGTGGCAGGACCCGGCGCAGATCAACCACAACGTCGATCTGTTTACGCAAAGCCTGCTGACCGAGATCATCCCGCAGGTGGAAAAGGGCTACAGCGTTTCGACAAAGCGTGAAGACCGTGCGATCGCGGGGCTCTCGATGGGTGGCCTGGAGGCGCTGTCGGTCGGGTTGAACCACACGAAGATGTTTGATTATGTGGGTGGTTTCAGCTCTGCGGTGCACCAGCTGAAGCAGGACGGGTTGACCGGCCTTGATGCGAAGACAGCGAACCTGAAGCTGTTGTGGATTGCGTGCGGGACGGAGGATGGGCTCATCACGGCGAACCGCAGCCTGATTTCGCTGTTGAAGCAGGATGGGCTGGCGGTGACGCCGGTCGAGACGCCCGGCATGCATGTGTGGATGGTGTGGCGGGACAACCTGGTGCACTTTGCGCCGCTGCTGTTCTAGAGGCAGCTGTTCAACTGTCAGCTTCTTGCTTGCAGCGAAGAAGCTTGCCTGTGTGGACAGCGCGTTCACCCCACGAAGTGCCGCCCACCCGGCGTCAGGTCGCGTTTGCCGTCGCTGTTGTCTGAACCGGAAGCGGCTCCGCGATGATCTCCACGCGGTCGCGGGGACGGATGGTGAACTTCGGCGTGATGGGCAGCTCTTCGAGGGTGGGATCAGGCAGCCGCAGCGACCATTGCTGCAGAATGGTCGCGAGCATGAGTACGCCTTCCATCCAGGCGAAGCCCTCGCCGATGCAGTAGCGGGCGCCGCCGCCAAAGGGGAAGTAGGCGAACTTGGGCCGGGTCGCCTTGGCTTCGTCGGAGAAACGTTCCGGGTCGAAGCGCAGGGGGTCTGGCCACCAGCGCGGGTCGTGATGGACGACCAGCTGCGAGGCGACCAGATGGGCGCCTTTGGGGATGCGCACGTCGTGGCGCATGGTGTAGTCCTCGGCGGCGGTGCGTGCGACGACCCAGGCCGGCGGGTAGAGGCGCATCGATTCGGCAAAGACCTGTTCGACATATTTCAAGCTGCGGAAGTCGCTTGCCTCGGGCAGCCGGTTGCCGCAGACCCCTTCTACTTCGGCGCGCATGCGGGCCTGGATTCCGGAGTATTTCGCGACGTTCCAGAGGGCGAAGGTGAGGGCGTTGGCGGTGGTCTCATGGCCTGCGAGCAGGATGGTGAGAGCCTCGTCGCGCGCCTGGCGGTCGGACATGGAGCCGGAGTCGTCTTCGGCTTCAAGCAGCATGCCGAGCAGGTCGTCGCCCAGCACGCCCGTCGCGCGGCGTTCGCGGATGATGCCGAAGATCAGGTCGTCGAGGGCGGCGAGCGCGCGGCGCATCCCGGGCATGGGGCCGATGGGGAAGCGTTCGAGGAACGCGGCGCCGGGCAAAAGGGCGAAGGGCAGGTAGTCGTTGAAGACCTGCATGGAATCGACGAAGGTCTGGACGCCGGGATTGACGTCGGTCCCGAGCAGGCAGCGGCTGGTGATGCGCAGGGTAAGCCGGACCATCGCGGCGTGGACTTCGAGTATTTGGCTCGGAGCGGTCCAGTGTTCGGTCATCTCGCTGGTGAGGCGGACGATCTCGGCGCCATAGCCTGCGAGCCTTTGCCGGTGAAAGGCGGGCTGGGCGAGGCGGCGCTGGCGCAGGTGCAGGGGTTCCTCGCTGGTGAGGAGGCCGTCGCCCAGGATGCCGCGGGCGCGGCGGAGCACGACGCCGCGCAGGTGATGGCTGGCGTCCGACACGAGCATGTCCGCGATCAGGTCGGGATGGTTGAGCTGGAACTGGCGGAAGCCGTTGGGTGTGCGGAAGGAGACGATGTCGCCGTAGCGGGCGTGATTCTGCTTGTAGAAGGCGGGTGAGTCGACGGCGAAGAGGGTGCCGTCGAGAATGCGGCTGGTGAGCGAGGGGCCGGGCGGCCATTTGCCGGGGAACGGGAGGCTGGCGGAGACGGAGCGATCATCGGCGGCGGAAGAGCCCTCGGGTCCTTCGGCTTTCGACCCTCTGGGTCTAGCGGCTTCCGACCCTCTGATTCTAGCGGCTTCCGACCCTTCCTTGGTGCAGTCTGCCGGTTGATCCAGCAGGGCGGTGTCTCTAAAGGCTTGATCTGACAATGTTCTGGGAGTCCTTGGCCCGGGTGCATGGTGCACATGAAGTAACGTTCATCTTGGAAAGCTCTTCATCCGATGCGGCGATAATGGGGAAGGCGCAAACGTCCAATGGAATCCTTTTTCAGCCGCTTCAAAAATCCGCTGGCGCTGATTGCGATCCTGCTGCTGCAGTCGATCGCCCTGGCGACGCAGGTTCGGCGCGCGGATGATCCTTCGCGTCCGGATGGGCAGAGCGTGCGGCTGCTGCGCCTTTGGGCGAACGGCTTGATGTCGCCGGTGGAGCGGGTTTCGGCCTTTACCGGGCATGGCGTGCGCGGCGCGTGGGGGAACTACGTGGACCTGCGGAGGGTGCGGCAGCAGAACGCAGACCTTCAGCGGCAGCTGGCGCAGCTGCGACTGGAGCGCGCGGCGATCTCTGAGGATGCGGTCGAGGCGCAGCGGCTGCGGGCGCTGATGGATTTTCGGCAGCACTATATTACGGCGACAGTGGCGGCGCAGGTGATCGGGACGTCGGGAACGGACCAGTCGCGGCTGCTGATCCTCGACAAGGGTTCGGACGATGGATTGAAGCCCGGGATGCCGGTGATTACGCCGGACGGGGTGGTGGGCAAGCTGCGGGACGTGTTTGCGCGGACCTCACAGCTGCTGCTGCTCAATGACACGAGCTCGGGGGCGGGGGTGCTGCTGCAATCGACCCGCATCCGGGCGGTTCTGCGCGGGTCTTCGCAGGGATACCTGGTGATCGGCAACCTGACGCCGGATGACAGGATCAAGCCGGGCGAAAAGGTGCTGACGTCTGGCGGCGACCAGGTGTTTCCGCGCGGGCTGGCTGTGGGGACGATCGAGTCGATTCATCCGGATCTCGAACACCAGCCGTTTACGACGATCGTGCTGAGGCCGGCGGCGAATCTGAACCAGCTGGAAGAGGTGCTGATTGTGACGGCGACGGGCAATGCACTCGATCCGCATACGCAGGCGGAGCTGGCGGCCGATGCTGATCTGCATGCGGCGGATGTGAGCGCGGAGCGGCTGCCCAGCCTGCACGACAAGAAGGCCGAGCCGAAGCCGGGCATGGCGGCTGATCCGGGTGCGCCGGGTGCGCCCGATGAGGCGCTGCCTCCACCTGACAACTCGACCCAGCTGGTGCCGAAGCCGAAGCCGGCGGCGCATCCTGACCGGTACAGTCCGGGGACGGCTTTGCCGGCGTCTGAGCTGGTGCCGGGAGCTGAGCGTCCGGCTGCGGCCGCGAAGCCGGAAGCGGAACCGAAGCCCGAAACGGAACGTAAGCCCGATGCGGAACCGAAATCCTGATGCTGACACCTTCCTATACATCCCGCAGGGAGCTTGAGGAGTACCGGTTCAGCCCTCTGGTGGCGCTTGCGGTGCCGTTGCTGCTGATCCTGATGCAGGCGTATGTGCCGAAGATCTTTCCCATCTTCTCCATCCTGGACCTGCCGTTGATCGCTGTGATCTTCTTCGCGGTGTCGCGGCGAAGCCCGATTGCGGGTGCGGTGACGGGTGCGCTGATCGGGCTGATGCAGGATGCGCTGACCGGTAAGCCGATTGGGATCAACGGTGTAGCGAAGACTGTGATCGGCTACGCGGCTTCAAGCATTGGCATCCAGGTGGATGTCGAGAACCTGGTCACGCGGGTGCTGATGAACTTCGGCTTCTCGCTGATGCAGACCGGGCTGCTCTTCCTGATCAACCGGCTGATGCTGGGGGACCGGGCTTACCACCTGCTGTGGCTGCACGAGGTGATCCGTGCCGCGCTCAATACCGCTTTGGCACTGCCGCTCTTCCTGTTCCTAGATCGGTTCAAGCAGCGTGAGTAATTTCTCCGGGCGACTTGAATCCTGGCGACTTCGTCTAAACTGAAGTCACTCGCGACCATCCCATTCGCTATGTCTCCAGAGACTCCCATCCCGGTACTTGGACGTGAAGAGAAGCTGTCGCCGGGCAAGCTGGCTGCGGCTCAGTACGTCATTGTGGGCGTGCTGGCGATCCTGGTGCTTGGGCTTTGGAATTTGCAGGTGCTGGGGGCGGACACCTACCGGTCGCAGGCGGAGGCGAACCGCATCCGGAAGGTGCCGGTGCTGGCGCCGCGCGGGCGGATCTTCGATCGCGACGGACGGCTGATCGTCGATAACTATCCTTCGACCACCTGCTACCTGCTGCGGGACCAGATTCATGATGAGGCTACCGAGCTGCCGTTGATTGCGCAGGGATTGCACCTGCAGCTGGACCAGCTGCGGGCGACGCTGAAGCGTTTCGGAGCGGCGCCGCGGTACCAGAGAATTCCGCTGAAGCAGGACATTACGCCCGACGAAGATGCCTTCATCGAGGCGCATCGCTACGAACTGCCCATGCTCGAGACGCTCGAGGAGCAGCGGCGGCTCTACCCTCGGGACGGCTTTGCGGCGCATGTGGTGGGGTATGTGGGCGAGGTATCCGAGAATATGCTGGCGAACGATCCACGATTTGCGGCGTATGAGCCGGGCGACGTGGTGGGAAGGTCGGGCGTCGAGGCGACGTATGACGGGCTGCTGCGCGGGGAGAACGGGTCGCGCGATGTGATCGTCAACTCGCACGGCAAGGAGGTCGGGCTGCTGGGGCAGGAGCTTGCGAAGCCCGGGCAGGACCTGCGGCTGACCATTGATCTTGACCTGCAGCGGGTCGCCGAGCAGGCGCTCGAGGGAAAGAATGGCGCGATCGTCGCGATCGATCCGCATACCGGCGAGGTGCTTGCGATGGCCTCCCGGCCGACCTTTGATCCGAACCAGTTTTCGGTGAAGCTGACCCAGAGTTACTGGTCGTCGATCCTGAACAACCCGGATCATCCTCTGCTGAACAAGTCGATCCAGGCGCAGCTTGCACCCGGGAGCACGTTCAAGATCCTGATGTCGGTGGCGGGACTCCAGGAGAATGTCGCCCAGGATCTGAAGGTGAACTGTGGGGGCGGGGCTTCGTTCTATGGACATTTCTATGCCTGCGACCGTCACCATGGCCCGGTGAACATCAATACGGCGATCCCTTACTCCTGCGACACCTTTTATTACACGCTCGCGAACCGGCTGGGGATCGACAAGATCGCGCAGTATGGGCGGTCGGTTGGCTTTGGCCAGAAGACGGGTGTGGATCTACCGGAGGAGGCGGCGGGAACGATGCCTTCGACCAGCTGGAAGATGAAGAATTACCACGAGAAGTGGTTTGCCGGCGAGACGATCTCGGTCGGCATCGGCCAGGGCGCGGTGACGGCAACGCCGCTGCAACTGGCGAGGGCCATTGGTGGCATCGCGTCGGGCGGCGTGCTGCGCCGGCCACACCTGGTATTCCCGGAAGAGGTGCCGAAGGAGATGCAGACTGCGGTGCTCGACAGCTTTCCCGGATCGGGCGATAAGACGATCCCGTTGACGACCGCCAACTGGCAGCTCATCACGGACGCCATGTCCAACGTGACTTCGAGCCCGATCGGCACGGCCTACGCAGCGCATCTGGAAGGCATCGACTTCGCCGGCAAGACCGGAACCGCGCAGGTGATCGGCCACGATGCGCTGGCCCGCACGAACAAGGGGCACAACACGATGCCGAACGCATGGTTCGTCGGGATCACGCCGCGCCGCAATCCTGATATCGCCGTTGCCGTGCTTTGGGAACACGGCAACTGGGGCAACAACTCCGCGAAACTTGCCGCGCAGATCATCGACGCATTCGTCACCAAGCAACGCCGCCAGAACGGCAACCTCAAGCTGGCGGATACGCCGGCGATCGATCCCAGAGAGCAGGCAACGGCAGCTGCGCCCTGATTGCGGGCGGCGACCAATCCAGGGGCGGGGGCGCCGGCGTGTGAGAAGCCGTGGCTGTCTTCTTTTATCTACGCGTTCTATCTGCGCGTTTTATCTACGCGCGCAGCCCTTCCGCCCCAGGAGGTGGCATGCGTCCGGCGTGAGGACGCGGTTGGCGCTCTTCGTCTTCCGTTTTCTCCAGGCTACTTGCTCGCCTGCTCCATGGCGAAGTTGCCGATGATGGGCAGCTTGTACCATTCGCCCCGGATGGCTTTGAGGATGCACATGATCCAGAAGACCAGGAAGACGAGCGAAAGAACCGCCGAGATGAGCCAGCCAATGATCGGGATCATCATCAACGCCAGGTGGATGACGAACGCCACGACCGAGAAGGCGATGCACTGGAAGGCATGAAAGCGGATGAACTTGCTGCGATTGTAGGGTTCAAGGACGAGGAAGATGATGGCAGGAATGAAGGTGATGTAGCTGAGTGCGGCGGCCGTGTTCTCTGACAGGCCGTTGACCAGGGGCGTCGGACCGGGAGGGAGGGGGTCCACGGGCATCGACGTGCTGGTCGGGTCGCTGGGGTTATAGTCCATTGCTTTCGTTCCTCCGGGATGATGGTCGCGCTGGCCGGTGAAAAAAGGATACGAACCAAGATAGCCCTTTCCGCAAACAGAGCAAGAGCTAATCGAGTGAAAGTTGGCGGTCAGGAAGAACGGACAACGGCAGCTGTGTCCTGACGCCCCAACACACGGGCGCAGTGGCGAACGCTCGCTTCCCGGGCTCGCGGGCGGCGCGCAGTAGACTAGGGGTAGTTCACCGATGCAACGTTTTTCTTCTCTTCGCGACTTTGACTGGCCGCTGCTGACGCTGCTCAGCGTGCTTTCGGTGTTCAGCGTGCTCGAGATCCGGTCGGCGACGGCGATGACCAAATTCCATGGATTCGACCAGAAGCAGATCCAGTTCCTGCTGGTGGGACTGGTGCTCATGTTTGTGATCTCGCGCATCGACTATCATCGGCTGCTCGACATGACGAACTGGGCCTATGGCATCTCGATCGTGTCTCTGGTTGCGGTGAAGGTTGTCGGGACGAAGGTGCTGGGGGCGAGGCGTTGGATCAAGCTGCCGGGAGGCATCCACTTTCAGCCGTCTGAGTGGGTGAAGCTGGTGCTGATCCTGGCGGTTGCGCGCTTCTTCTGGAGCAGGACAGGCCGCGAGTTGACATGGACCGATATCTTCAAAGCCTTTGCGCTGGTGGGGGTTCCGCTGCTGCTGGTGCTGTCGCAGCCGGACCTGGGTACATCGCTGACGTATGTGCCGATCCTGCTGTGCGGGCTCTTCCTGGGCGGCATCAGCTTCAGGCAGGCAGGCATCCTGCTGCTGACGTTCGCGCTGCTGGGGGGCGCTGTGTTGAAGTCCGGCAAGGTGCTGAAGCCGTACCAGATTGCGCGGCTGACCAGCTTTATGGACCCGGAGAACGACCCCAAGGGGTCTGGATACCAGATTCGTCAGTCGAAGATCGCGGTGGGTTCGGGGGGCATCTGGGGCAAGGGAACTAATCGCGGGACGCAGACGCAGGGAGACTTCCTGCCGATTCCGTATACCGACTTCATCTTCGCTGCGCTCTCTGAGGAGCATGGATTTATCGGCGCGGTGGGGGTGCTTCTGCTCTATTTTCTGATCCTGATGCGGCTGATTCAAAATGCGCAGACGGCAAAAGACGTGCCGGGGACGTACATCATCATGGGCGTGGTGTCGGTGCTGGTCTTCCAGATCGCGGTCAATGTCGGGATGGTGGTCGGGCTGATGCCCGTAACAGGAATCCCGCTGCCGCTGCTGAGCTACGGCGGCTCATCCGTGCTGTTCACGTTTCTGGCGCTGGGCATCGTGATGAACATCCGTATGCGGCGCTTTGTGAATTAGCCGGGAAAGCAACAGCACCGCGTCGGGCGCCCGTCTGCACTGAGGACGCAGTTGCCGTCGCCTTTGCCCCCGTCCCTGTGAATCTTCGGTTACACTAACTGCAGGCTGGTGTACGCAGCCGTCAACCTGTGCGGCCAGATGCCGCTCAGCGTGTACCCCGTTCCGTATCTGCGCCATGCGCATCCGGGCGGCAAAGATCTTAGTTTGTCAGCGTTACGTTTCACAGCTTGCAGATTTGAACCCTAAAGATAAGGCCGGCCAGGCTTGAGTTCGACTCCGTTGGCCGGACAGGTTTGGGAATGGACATGATCGGAAGGCAAACGGCCCCGCCTCTCAATGAGGTTGTTCTGGTCACCTTGCGCGATTGTGCTCCTCCGTTTGAAGCATCTCCCCGTGGCTCCCGTTCCTTCTGTTTTGCCCTGCGCTCACACTCTCCAAGAGGCCTGAGTGCCCGGGCCGAAGCGCCAATTTGCTTCGCCACAGATCACAGCCTCGCTGCTTCCACGTCCCATGCTGCGTCCGTCTTCACGGTGGGTAGCGCCTAGCACTTCCCGGGCAAAGCCCCCGAACTTTCGCCGTGCCTGCCGCTCGCGCCTCTTTCTAAAGACGCCGGGCAGAAAGCAGAACACAGCATGTCGAAAGAAATTTATATCTCTTCTACGCCGCACGAGACGCGGCTTGCCATCGTTGAGCATGACGCGCTGACCGAGATTTACTACGAGCGCGAGAACGAATATACGCTTGCCGGCTCGATCTACAACGGCAAGGTGACGCGTGTGCTGCCGGGCATGCAGTCTTCGTTCGTCGATATCGGGCTCGAGCGCGACGCCTTTCTCTACATCACAGACTTCATGGAGGAGGCCGGGGACTCGGCTGACTTCGAGGCCAACGCCAATGCGGGCGATGGCGGCCGGCAGCGTTC
>CAXTUS010000124.1:0-9364 GCA_964247475.1 uncultured Acidobacteriaceae bacterium
CTGGGCCTGCTGAACGGCGTCGGCGAGATCGAGCCGTTCGCAACCCAGGTCGACTCTGCAGACCCCGCGGACGCCTACTCCCCGGCGCGCGACGACTTTCCCGCCCACGGTCCGCCACCCTCCGCCTTCACCACCGAGGTCTGGACCCAGGAGCTCCCCTCGCACCTGGTCGATGGCGAGATCGTCGTTCCGCCCGGCAAGGTCTTTGTCATGGGCGACCACCGCACCCAGTCCGCCGACAGCCGCTTCTGGGGCTTCGTCCCGCGCGAAAACATCCTCGGCCGCCCGCTCTTCAACTACTGGTCCTATGCCGCCACAGCCGCCGAGATGGAGCCCGACGATCCCACCCTCGCTACCCGCGTCCGGTCGTACCTCGAGACCGGCCTCCACTTCTTCGGCAAAACCCGCTGGTCGCGAACCCTCCACCTGATCCGCTAGCCGCATCTGAACTCACCATGACGCGCGCGCATGACGCGGGGAGCCGCAGTGGGAGCCCTGCGCATCCTGAAGCCGTACCCGGCAGACCCAAGGTAGGCAGACCTGAAGCCGGCAGGCCGGTACCCGGCAGCCCCGTACCCATCAGACTTGTACATATCAGCCCTGTACCTCATAGCCCTGTACCTCATCGACCTCTACTCAACCGACCTGGAGAAGGAATGACCCTCAAGCTGGCCCTCGGCCTGGCCGTCGCAACCTGCAGCCCCCTGGCCGCCCCGCCCCGCGCGGCTGCGCAGACCGTCACCGCGCTGCCGAAGCTTGACCTGAACCGCTTCACCGGGACCTGGTACGAGGTGGCGCGCCTTCCCAGCAAATCCGAAAAGCACTGCATCGGCATGCCGCTCGCCCTGTACGCCCTCGGCGACAAGCCCGGCCACCTGCAGGTAGTCAATTCCTGCCCCATCAAGGACGGCAGCACCAGCATCCGCAACGCCAGCGGCAAGGTCGCCAACAAGACCGGCGACGGCAAGCTGAAGGTCTCCTACACCTTTCCCTTTTCGTCGCCGCAGTGGGTGCTCGCCACCGGTCAGGATTACGAGTGGGCGCTGGTCGGCAGCCCCAACCACAAGAACCTCTGGATCTTCTCGCGCACCGCGACCATCAGGCCCGACGCCCTGGCCGAAGCCCGGTCGAAGGCCGCCGCCCAGGGCTTCAACACGGCCAGGCTCATCACCTCGAACGCCCCGGCCGCGGCCCCCGCCCCGGCCCCCGTCCAGCCAGCCGGCAAGGGCGATTAGGAAGGGCTTCGCGCGCCGCTTGCCGCCGTTCAAGACGCACCTGCTCACGGGTCGTCGCGAGACGGCGTGTCGGCATCGGGCGTCTGCATCTCGCCCTGCACCGCAAGCTCGGCCAGCCGGCGCAGCCGCTCCTTCAGATGCTGCACCAGCGACGCCTCCTGCTCGGCGGCATCCGCCCCTTCGCCTGCATGCTGCTGTTCCTCGACGATCCGGTCGATCTGGTGGGCCAGTTCATCGGCCATCGCGGCCAGCGCCGCACCCATCGCCGCACCGTACACCCTGCGCTGTTCCTGATGCTGGGCCCCGGCCGCCGCGGCAAATCGGACCAGCAGCTCAAGCGTCTCGAGGTCGCCGCGATCGAACGCCTCCCGCCGTCCGTGTGCCAGCACAAAGAGACCGCCGCGCTGTCCCCCCATCTGCCAGGGCACCAGGATCCCATCGGTCGCCTCCGGCGCATGCACCTGCATCAGCTCGAAGTAAGGCGCATGGATCCGGAGCGACTGCGGGCGGTTTCGCTTGAGGCACACCGCACAGCCGCTCGGAAAGCGCGGCAGCGCTCGATTCTTCAAGTGCGCAAAGCGACCGGTGGCCGCCTTCCAAAGCCACCATGCCTCTTCGCGTGCGTCAGGCTGCTCGAGGCTCAGGACGGAGCTGTCCGCGCCGCACAGGCTGCGCGCGGCCTCTGCCAGGTCTTCGAGGACCGTGTCCGGGCGGTTCAGCAAGGCCACGCAGGCGTTCTTCAGGGCTCTCAGCTCCTCGCGCCGGTTCCGGACGCGCGCCGTCCGCCGGATAAATCTTGGATCCTGGTCGAGGTCCATCACCTCGATTCCGGTATCTCGCAGCCCGCCCATACCTGCTCCCTGGATAAAAAAACTTCAGTGCTGCGGCTCCGAAGGACCGCGCAAACCTGACGTGCGTGAACCGCGCTGCGCTGCGCTGGCGAGCGTGACGTGCGTTGGCAGAAGCCCGGCGTACGCTGGCCAAAGCCCGGCGTACGTTGGCCAAAGCCCGGCGTACGTTGGCCAAAGCCCGGCGTACGTCAAAGCCTGCGTGATCGGCCAAAGCCCGGCGTACGTTGGCTAAAGCGTGGCGTACGTTGGCAGAAGCGTGGCGTACGTTTGGCAAGAAGCCTGGCGTACGTTTGGCAAAAAGCCTGGCGTACGTTGGCGAAAGCCATGCTCTAAGTATGTGCAGCGTGCCAAAGCAGGGAACGGGTTTTAGGACATGATCCTGAGAGTGAGCGCTGCCGGCCGCGCGAAGCTGCGAACCGCCATCTTCAGACGCCTCCGCCTTCCGGCGAGCGGAGCAAGCCGGCGGTGCGAAGGAGCCCGATCACCCCACGTCAAGGCGCCTCAACCCGTCAGCAACAGGCGCCCTGTATTCAGCTGTTTCTCGTGCTTTCGTTCTTCTATCCGGCGAACACCCGGCCGTTTCACCACGTTGGGCGCTGCCTGCAGTGTGGAGCACGTGCGGTGAACGTCCGGATCACGTCTGGGTTACGTCCGGATCACGTCCGGGTGGATCGGGAAGGTGCGGGTTCCGGCTTGTGCCTTCACCGGTAGCCACTGATCCTGCCGTACTTGGGTCTCCGCTGTATCCGGAGCGATGTAGACACAGTAAACCCTTTCTGCGATACAAACGATTGAACCATGGGATTCAGCGGCACAAAGGTTCTTAGCGGCGCGCTTCCTAAAGGGTCTTGGGGTGCAGCAAGGTGACTGCGGTGCAGCAAGGCGATGGCGGCGCCGCAAGGTAGCCAATGCGCCGCAGGTGCGCCGGCAGCCTCTTTGAGCCGGCTTCGTTTAGGATTGAAGTCGATCGACTACTTCAAAACGAAGAGGAGCATGCCCCATGAGTGACCTGCACAAGAAAGAGTTCTGGCTCGAACGCCACTGGTCGTGGCTGGTGATCGCCTTCGGCGTGCTTGCCGTCTACTTCATCGACACCTTCGCGCCGGTCACCTAGGCTGCGTTGTCGGGCGAAGACCGTCCCCTCTGCTGGTGCCCGAAGTGTTGCAACATGAAGTACACAGAGAGCCTCCAAGCGGGTCCGCCTCGGACGCCGGAAAGCTCTCCCGGCTGCACCTTTTTTGGTGCGTCCGGTAAGGTTCGATTAGAAGGCAAACTTGCAAGTTTGCCTTCTAATCTGGCCTCCGCCGAGGGCCAGCTAAACTGGTCGCCTGATGCCAAAGCAAACCTTTCCGCCGTCGGGCAGAACGCCTCGCACCACCTCCGGAATCCCGATTCGGGAGACCTACACCGCGGCTGACGTTCCCGATCCGGAACTCGGCGCGCCGGGCGGCTTCCCTTATACGCGCGGCATCCAGCCCTCCATGTACCGCAGCCGGCTGTGGACCATGCGCCAGTACGCCGGCATGGGAGACGCCGAGGCGTCGAACGCGCGCTACAAGTTCCTGCTCGCGCACGGAACGTCGGGCCTGTCGGTAGCGTTTGACCTGCCGACCCAGATCGGCTACGACTCCGACTCCCCGTTTGCGCTGGGCGAGGTGGGGCGCGTGGGCGTCGCGATCGACTCGATCGAGGACATGACGGCGCTGTTTGCCGGCATTTCGCTCGACCAGGTGTCGACCTCGATGACCATCAACGCGACCGCCGGCATCCTGCTTGCGCTCTACGTGGCCGTGGCAAAGCGCGGCGGGGCTGAAGTGCGTGAGCTTGAAGGAACCATCCAGAACGACATCCTGAAGGAGTACATCGCACGCGGCACGTATATCTACCCGGTGCCCCATGCGATGCGGCTGGTGACGGACACCTTCGCCTGGTGCGCGGCGGAGCTCCCCAGGTGGAATCCCATCTCGATCTCCGGCTACCACATGCGCGAGGCCGGCGCTTCCGCCGCGCAGGAGCTTGCCTTCACCCTTGCCGACGGCATCGCCTACGTGCAGGCGGCGCTCGATACCGGGCTCGATGTGGACGCGTTCGCGCCGCGGCTGAGCTTCTTCTTCAATGCGCACTCGAACCTGTTTGAGGAGGCGGCCAAGTTCCGCGCGGCGCGCAGGATGTGGGCGCACCTTATGCGCGACTGGTTCGGCGCGAAGAACCCGCGGTCGTGGCAGCTGCGCTTCCACACCCAGACCGCGGGCTCGACCCTGACTGCGCTGCAGCCTGAGAACAACATCATCCGGACGACGATCGAGGCGCTTGCGGGCGTCCTTGGCGGCACGCAGTCGCTGCACACCAACGGGTTCGACGAGGCGCTTGGGCTCCCCACGGAGGCGGCGGCGCGGCTTGCGCTGCGCACCCAGCAGATCCTGGCGCACGAGGCGGGGGTCGCGGATACGGTCGATCCGCTGGCGGGTTCTTTTTACGTGGAATCGCTGACCGATGAGCTCGAAGCGCGCGCCAACCTGTATCTCGAGGCTATCCGTGCCTTTGACCCGCAGCAGCCGAACCTAGCCATGCTGCGCGCGATTGAACGGGGCTACGTGCAGCGCGAGATCCAGGCGGCGGCCTACGAGTACCAGCGTTCGGTTGAGAGCGGGGAAACGGTGGTGGTCGGGGTGAACCGGTTTGCCGAGCAGGAAGAGGCGCAGGTCCAGGCCCAGCGCATCGATCCCGGGCTTGAAGGGCGGCAGGTGGCGCGGCTGCGTGCGCTCAGGCTGCGGCGTCACGCTGCGACGTGGCAGGGCTCGCTGAGGGCGGTGGCGGATGCGGCCAGCCTGGGGACGAACCTGATGCCGCATCTTCTGCGTGCCGTCGAGGCTGAGGCGACGGTGGGGGAGATTGCGGACACGCTGCGCGGGGTGTTTGGCGAGTATCGCGAGACCGTGGTGCTTTAGGGAGAAGCAACGGCAATCGCGTCCTGATGCTGGGTGGGCGCCACTTCGCAGGGACGGAATGCTTCCTGTTCCCGGCACCCGAAGCCAAGATCGCACGAGGTGGCCGCCGTCCGCGATGAGCACGCTTTTGCCCTGCAAAACCCGCCATCAACAACCTGATCATGCCGTCAGCACGTCCTATCCGGATGACCTTGAGTTTCATGCTTGCCGCCCTGCTGTCTTTTTCCCTCCCAGCGGCTTCGGAGACCATCCCAGAGACGCATGCCATGACGCTTGCCAATGCGCCGGTGAACCTGCCGGCTGACCTGAAGGGGCATCCGACGGTGCTGATCCTGGGGTTTTCGCAGAGTTCGCGCGAGGCGGTGACGAAGTGGGCGAGAAGGCTGGCGGCTGACTACCGGGACTCGCCGACGGTGCTTTATTACGAGATGCCGGTGGTGGCGGAGGTGCCGCGGATGCTGCGCGGGATGGTGATCCGCAGGATCAGGCAGGATGTGCCGGAGCGGGCGCAGCCGCGCTTTGTGCCGATCACCGACCACGAGGACGAGTGGAAGGCGGTGAGCGGGTACAGCAAGCAGGGCGGGGAAGACGCGGCTTACCTGATTGTGCTTGACCCGACAGGGAAGGTGCAGTCGCGCCAGGCCGCAGGCATTCCGACTGACCAGACCTATGCAGCAGTCAAGCAGAGCCTCGAGGTCATGTCCCGCTAGCCGGGCAAAACCGCCAGGCGTATACGGGACCGGCACTCGGCGATCCGGACGTGGTGTCGGCTTTTTCTGAGAAGGATAACGCCGCGGCTGTTCTGAGGAGCCTGACGCCGCGGCTGTTTGTGAAAAGCCTAACGCCGTCCGATCCGGTAGACGATGCCGCCCGAGATCGAGAAGAACTGGCGGTACTCCGAGCCGAAGTGTTCCACGATCAGGTCGGGCGAGAGCCGGATAGCGAAGTTTTTGGACCGGTTCAGGTCGAAGCTGCCGCCGAAGGCACCGATCGGTTTGGTGCGGTTGCTGTAGAGGCCGGAAAGATTGGTGGGGATGGTCTGGGTGAAGTCGCCGTAGGAGGCGCCTGCGTAGGCGTGGAGGTTGAACGCGCCGCGGGGCTTGGCGAGCACGCGGTACTGGGCTCCGGCCATGCCGGTGTAGAGGATGGCGACGGCGCGTCCGTTGAACTGGAAGTTGGGGACGACGGGCGTGGTGCCGGCGTCGATCCGGGCGTCGAGCACACCGCCCCAGCGATCGTTGAACCAGTAGGTGCCGGAGAACTCGCCGCCGCCGAGGTTCATCAGCTTGGGCACATTCTGGCCGGCCTGGAAGTTCATGTAGTTGAGCCCGCCGTAGAGCTCGAGGCGGTTGTCGTAGGTGACCGGGGCCGCGGCGGCCAGCTTGCCGCCCGACTGTGCTGCGCTGCGGGGGGCGCCGATGGCCGCCACGCCGCATAAACCGAGAACCGCTACCAGTGTCTTTGCAACCGTATTCAAAATCAAACTCGTCCTCAATCCAGGCGCTGCTCTTTTCAGCAGAGGCGTCGCCTTCGTCATCCCGTCCCCAATGCTAGAGACTGCTTCGAGGATATAACGTTATTCCCCTTGCCTGGCCGGTCGTGGACGGGAAAGGCATCCAATGGGCGAAAGCGAACGTTATGCTTGAGAGTGCGATAATTGCGGTTGGCAGCGCGCGCACTGGCTGCACCCTGGAGAAATGAAATGGGAGAACTCTTTACACCAACTCACATGATCGTCCTGGCCGTGGTGGCCATCGTCCTGTTCGGTGGACGCAAGCTGCCGGAGCTTGGCAAGGGGCTGGGCGAAGGTTTGAAGGGCTTCAAGGACGGTCTGAAGGGCGTTACGGACGAGACCACCACGAAGCCCGGCGAGACTGCGCACAGCGTGACCCCGAAGGCCGAAGACACGGTCACGAAGTAGCGCTGGCTGCGGGCGGGTGCGCCCCTCCCGGGCGGCTGTACTCGCGGGCTGGCCGTGCGCACACGCCAAGTCCCGGCCGGCTTTGCCGGGGGGATCGCAAGTGGCGCCGGACAGCGCTTTCTCAACTCCTGATAGTTCCCGTTGGTGGGTGTTCATGAAGATCAAATCGCCCTGGCTGGTCAAGCCGGACAGCAAGGTCAACCTCGGCAAGATCGATCCTGCTTCGCACGATGGCATCTCGCGAGAAGATGCCGCGCATGCGCTCGAACACAACCGTGCGAAGGCGGGCAAGCTGCAGGAGGTGCTCTATGCCGGGCAGGAGCGATCCCTGCTGATCGTGCTGCAGGGGATGGACACGGCGGGCAAGGACGGGACGATCGCGCACATCTTTTCAGGGATCAATCCGCAGGGCTGCGACGTTGCAAGCTTCAAGGTGCCCACGCCGCTCGAAGCGCGCCATGACTTTCTTTGGCGCTGCCATGCGAAGGTGCCGGCAAAGGGGATGATCTCGGTGTTCAATCGTTCGCACTATGAACAGGTGCTGTCGCCGCGCGTTCACAAGGTGATTTCGCTGAAGGCGGCGCGCGAGTCGATGGAGCAGATCAACGACTTCGAGTCGATGCTGGTGGAGAACGGGACCGTGATCCTCAAGTTCTTTCTGCACATCTCGCATGAGGAGCAGAAACGCAGGCTGCAGTCGCGGCTGGATGATCCGGACAAGCTTTGGAAGTTTTCTGAAGGCGACCTGCACGAGCGCGCGTTCTGGGACGAGTACCAGGAGGCGTATGAGGACCTGCTGGGGCGCACGTCGAAGAAGGATGCGCCGTGGTTCGTCATTCCGGCGGACCACAAGTGGTACCGGAATCATGCGATCTCGGAGATTGTGGCCGATGCGATGTCGGGGCTGAAGCTGAAGTACCCGAAGCCTACGGTCGATCCTGCGACGATCAAGCTTTAGGTCTGTCTGGACTTCGTTGCCGTTGAATATTCTGACGATACTGCTGGTTCGGGAGCCTGGCCTAGAGCGGGTCGTAGTCGGTTGCGGTGACGAGGCGGATCGAGGGTGTGGTGGTCGCGGAGTCGATGAGGACCAGGGTCCTGGCTGAGCCGGCCGGGTAGATGACGGCGGGGCCGGTGTAGAAGGTGGCGCTTTTGGTGGTGGGAGCGCTTGCCGCCGGCACGATGACCAGGGTGTAGGTGCCGGTGGGCAGGTTCAGGTAGCCGGTGTTGCTGTTGAAGATGAGGCCGGTTGCGAAGGCTGTGACCTGGGGGATGGTTGAGCCTGCGGGAACCAGGTAGAGGTCGATGGCGCCGGCGCGGGTGGACTGGTCGATGATGCGAAGCGAGATTTCGCCGTTGGGCGCGGGGATGCTTTGATCCTTGAGGATCAGCTCCTGCAGGTTGGAGGCGAAGTTGCCGATCAGTGCGGTGTACTGACTGTCTGCGAGAAAGGTGCCGGAGGCGGTGACGAGCTGCTGCCGGGTGCCGGCGGTTTCGGCGATGATCGGGAAGCCACCGGGCGTGACGGGCACGTAGGAGGTCACGGTGCCGAGGCCGAGGTTGTAGGCGAGTACGGCGCTGCCCTTGTACATGTCGAGGCCGGGGGCGTCGGGCGAGGCGTCGATCATGCGGACCTGCGAGAGCCTTTGACTGCCGGTGATGCTTTGGCAGCCGGGAAGGGTAAGGGCGAGACTGGCGAGACCGGCCAGCCTGCGGAGCGCGCTGCCGCGCCTGCCGGCTGGGAGCGGCGTCGGGCCGGTGCGGGCGGAGGCAGAGCTTTGCTTGCTCATGGGTGTGGGCTGACGGTGAGCTGGCTTCGAGGAACTTGGTTCACTCTACAGGCCGGCGGGGCGCTTCCGGGGAAAAAGCAGCGGTTTGGAGGGTTGAATCTGCGGGAGGCTTCCCTAAACGGGACAGGCAGCTCCGCGGGATGAGGGGAAGACTTCCCGCGGAGGCTCGGTCGAGCGCCGGAACAGGCGGAGGTCTACTTCTTCTTGGCGATGATCATGTTCTGGATCTTGGTGTAGGTGCCGGTCGGAATGATGCCCTTCTGGAAGAGCTGTGTCTTGGCGGCGTAGGGGCGGCCCTTGATGATGCGGTCGGCGTAGACGTCGCCGATGCCGGGAAGCGCTTTGAGTTCGTCCCTGGTGGCGGTGTTGATGTCGAGCAGGGCGGCGGGCGCGGTGCTCGGGCGCCTCGCCGCGGGGCGCGATGCAGTAGATCGTCACCTCCGTCTTGTCGACGCTGATCGGCCGGTAGGTCCGGATCTGCGAGCTGAACTGGTCCATCAGGTACACGTTCGGATACAGGCAGAGGTTGCGGCTGCGTCCGACCATCCACTGCGCCCGCGACTCGCCAAACTGCGCCGCGAGCTCTTCCCGGCGGCTCCAGTTCGGGCGGTCCTCGGGG
>CAXTUS010000125.1:0-3032 GCA_964247475.1 uncultured Acidobacteriaceae bacterium
CCCGCCCAGGCGCTCGAAACCCGCCCGTGGCCGCAAAGAGCCCCACGCCCCAGGCCAGCCCCGCAGCTCGCCTTCTATCGCAAGTACACCGAAGCCATGCTCGCGCGCTACATGTCCATGTCGCTTGGCGCAGGGCGCGTGCCCTCGTTGATGGGCCGCGAGATGTTCCACGGACACGTCTCCCACACCCGGGTCAGCGGCTTCGACGACATCATCCACTTCGTGCACGACATGGATGGCTGCCTCAGGCAGATCAGCCCCGGCCTGGTCTACCTGCTGCGCCGCATCGCCATCGAGGGCTACACGCAGGGCGACGCGGCAGCCATGCTGGGCATCAGCCTCAGCACCGCCATCCGCCGCTACAACGAAGCGCTTGACCGCCTGACCGGCCTCCTGATCAGTCGCGGCATGCTCCAGCTGCACTACTCCTCCGCGCAGGATGAGGAACAAGCATAGTTCCCAAAATGGTGTCAAGGTCCTGCTCTTGTCCTAAACCTTCATACTGAACAAAAGAGGGGACTTACGCCGCCTTTATTTTTGACATAGGTACCTGGGCCAGGCTGCTATTCTAGAGATGTAAGTAAGAAATGAGCGGGAGCGATGCCACCAGGGGTCGCTCCCGTTTTCTTTTCTGACTTGCCCAGCGTGAGGGCGCCCATGGAAAGGAAACACCCGGCACACCGGCCCTCGTCCAGCCAATCAGCGCTTCGGGATTCGCCCGAAACGTTCTCCCCGGACGAACCACAGATTGCAAGCGAGCACTGGCTCTCCGGTCCAGCAGTCGCGGCGCCAGACTCCACATCCTGCAAACGCTACATGCAGCAAAGGCTTGCCGCCGTGCTGCCGCTGATCGCCAACGGCCTCATCAACGAAGCCCTCAACGGAGACCTGCCTGCCCTGAAGCTGATCCTTCAGATGGCCGAGCTCGAAGACAAGGAACCAGAGCCCGCCGGCCCGCCTCACAGGTGCAAAACCCTTGAGGAGATGCTGATCGAGGACTGGCAAAAGGAGCCTCTCGATGAACCAAAGTCCTAGGACGGTTGAGCCCGGGGGCTGCCGCATCAACGCCCTCCGCAGCCGTCCCTCAACCCTCGCCATGGCCGCCATGGCGGTCCAGTTCCCGGAGGTCTCAGGCCACCCCAACCGCCTGCCCTTCGACGGCTGCCTTACCCTCGTCGATACCCCGAGCGACCGCGCACCGAGCGGCGCACGCGGCCATCGCGTCATCCTGACACGGAGCGCCGCAGAAGCCGCGCTGCCCTCGCTTCTCGGCATGGCAGTCGACTTCAAAGCCGGCTGGGATGGTCATGACGCACGGCAGAAGTGCGGCATCATCACCTCCGCCAGGCTCGACGGCAAACACCTGATGGTAGCCGGCTACCTCTTCGCACGTGACTTCCCGGAGATGGAGCCGGCGCTCGCGAACACCAGCCACATCCCCACCATGGGGATGAGCTACGAGCTCGCCGACGCGCACGTCGCCGATATGCGCGCCAGCATCTGGACCCTGACGCGCGCCACCTTCACCGGCGCCGCCATCCTGCTGCGCGAAAAGGCCGCCTATCGCGGAACCAGCTTCCACCTCCGCGCGACCACGGTCGAAGCTCACGGCACACGGCTCGCCGCGGGTTCCGCCCGCACCATCCGCTAACCGCTTCAACAAAGGAGTAAGCATGACGTTTTTAGGAATTCTCGAAACCATCGGCAAAGACTTCGCCAAGGGTTTCAAATACGCAGTCGAATACGGCGTACCGGTGGAGCGGCTGGTGGGCCTGCTCTTTCCCGCAGCCGGCCCGGCCATGGTCGCGCTCTCAGACGCCACCACGCTCATCCAGAACGCAGTCCTGCTGGTAGAGCAGAAGTACGCCGGCAACGGCATGCAGCATGGCACCGGCGATCAGAAGCTTCAGGAGGTGCTGCTGCTCTCAGGCAACGCCGTCACCAGCCTGCTCGGCAAGGCCGGCGTCACCGCCTCGAACGACTACGTTTCAAAGCTCATCTCGGCGGTCGTGGCCATCCTGAACGTACAGCCTGCAGCCGTCCAGAACGAGCTCATCAAGTGAACCAAGAGGAGAAATACTGATGGAGATGGAGATGGAAGTGAAGGATGATCTCGCCCTTGCCACGGACCGCCTGAACCACGCCGCCGCGATGTTTGAAGATGCGGCCAGCCGCTTCAACGGGGTTGAGCTTCAGGCATCGATCGGCCGGCACCTGCCCTTTGAACGTTCAGCTCTCGAACAGCCGTCAACCGTCGAGCTCGAGGCTTCGCTCGAAAACGCATGCCTGCGTGAACAGCAGCTCGCCCAGCGCCTCGCCGAGGCCGAGCAGACCATTGCCACGCTCAAAGCAGGCTCCGGACGCAAGACCCTGGCCGGCACCACCGCCTCGCTGGCCACCAAGGAAGGCGTAGCCGTCGAAGCCGGTGCCCTCGACACCGCCCTCAGGAGCCTCTCACTCGAGCAGCGCATCGCCGTCAAGGCAGAGATGATCCGCTCCGGTCTGCTCGGCTAGCCGCACACTCATCAGCCGGCAGCCTCAACCTGCCGGCAGCTTCAAACCCCGGGGACGAGAGCGCAACCGCTCTTCGTCCCCCGCTCCGTTTTGAAAGGCGAAAATCATGATTGCTAAGTTCACTGAGATCCATGCGGCGGCAGACTACATCGGACCCGGCGCCATCGAAGTGCCGCACTACCAGACCGAGATCTTCGACATCGTCCGCCGCCGCGGCGTCTTCGGGCAGCGCATTAAGCAGGTCCCCGCCACCGGCCATCCTTCGCGCTACTTCGAAGAGACCGCCATCCCCGCAGCCTCCGCCGCAAGCACGTTCGTCGACCCACGCAACATCGTGGCCGCGGTAGTAAACCCCACCCGCGTCGAACGCAGCGTGCCGCTCAAGGCGCTCGTCTCGCAGATCAACTACAACCTGTTCGACCTCGAGCTCGGCCGGCAGCAGAGCCAGTTCGCGTACCTGCAGGCGAAGGACCTCGCAGACACCGTCGACGGCATCCTGCGCATCCACGATGTCGCCC
>CAXTUS010000125.1:3042-9317 GCA_964247475.1 uncultured Acidobacteriaceae bacterium
GCCCTCTGGAACGGCTCCGACACCAGCTTCGCAACACCCACCACCGCGCAGTACTTCGGCGCAGCGGCGCAGATCGCAGCCAGCGGCAATACAAGCACCATCAGCACCAGCCAGAGCATCGTCGATGGCCTCAAATCGACCATCGCCCAGATGGTCGCAAACTCCTCCTTCGGCGTCCGGCCGACCGCCATCTACGCCAACCCGGTCCTGCTCGATCTCATCGATCGCGAGATGAAGACCGAGTTCAACGTCGTGCTCAGCACCCGGCAGATCGAAGGCGGCGTCACCGTCAAAACGCTCGCCACCCAGGCCGGTGAGATCCCCCTCATCCCCGAATGGACGCTGCCCTACACCGGCACGCCGGGCTCCGGCAGCGCCGTGCTCCCGGCCTACATCGTCACCGAAGACCTCATCGAGTACCACTGGCTGTCCGACCCGAACCCGCGCATCTTCCAGCTCGGCGTCCCCGGCAATCTCGCCTCGCAGTACGTCGTCGTCAAGTTCGGCGGCGTCGTCGTCAAGGGCGCAAGCTATGCGCACACGCAGGTCCTTGTCGATCGCTAACACTTGATCAGTCACATCATCAACGGGGTGGGAGGAGCGTCATGTCCTCCACCCCGTTTTGTTGCGAAAGAAGACAGAAACGAACGGAAAACAGGAGAACACGTATGGGATATCTTCTGCCTGCGCAATACCAGGCGTACGGACTCGGCGCCGACACCCCGGACGACCTCATCACCACGGCCTCTGCGCTGATCGAAGCACACTGCCGCAGACCCACCCTGACGGCTGCCCCGTACACCGAACGGACACGCCTCTCCGCCGGCTCGCAAACCTTCCGGCTCAGCTACGGCCCGCTCCTCGACGGCGCCCTCATCAGCGGCCGCGTCCGCTACGCCAGGCCCCGTCGCGGCGAAGACTTCAACACCGCACCAGATCGCAACGGGCTCTTCGTGCAGCAGGTCGCCTCCGCCTTCGGCCTGCCCGGCACCTGGTCCACACTCGACATCACCACTGTCGATCTCTATCCCGGCACCCGCGAGGTCACCCTGCCCGCAGGCTTCCTCGGCATCGGCTACAACGAGGTCGAGCTTACCTATACGGCGGGATTTGTAACAGTTCCTGTCGCCATCATGACCGCCTGTGCGCAGATCGTGCGCAACGCCCAGGCAATTCCCGCGCTCAACGTCAAAAGCAGCCGCATGGACACCATGCAGATCAACTACTTCAGCGGCAGCCTGGTCGACGACAGCGTCGCCACCCTCCTTCAGCCATACCGGGCGGAGAAACTATGATCCCGACCACTCCCACCAGCGCCAGCGCGCAGGCACGCATCGCAGACTCTCTCCTCCGTTCACTCGGTGGAAGACAGGTACTGTTACATATACCTGCGCCCGCCATGAACGGAGATCTCGGCGAGCAGCTCGGCCTCGCCCAGCCCGCCTTTCAGGATGTCCAGCTCGGCCCCGTCGCCTTTCGCAGGCTGCGCTCAAAGACCGGCTCCGCCCAGAAGCCCGCGGATACCGAATACGAGCTCATGGTCTCCGCCTCGGCCGTCGCCGCCCTCGTCGGGTCACTCAGCTACCAGGCCGCCGACGTGCTCTTCGCGCAGACCGCCGCCGTGCTGGTCGACGACAACGTGATGAACATCACCTGGGTCGCAAGCGCAGAAGCCTTCGGCAGCGTCTACCTCTACCGGCTTGGCCTGCGCGGCGCACTCAAAAGCATCTTGTAACAGTTGCTGTCCCGCGCAGCGCCGAGGGAGATTCCCACATGCTGAACCTGCAACAGATCAAAGACACGTTCTACATCGCCCTGCGCGACCGCATCGCGCTCGGTAATCCGGCGCGGACCATCACCGTTCGAGCAACCTCAAGGCCCTCTGTCTTCGTTAGCGAAAATGAAATCTCCGCGAACGCCATCGACAACGTCCCCTTCACCGATACCTTCCTGCTCGAGTGGCTCGACCTCAGCCTCGACACGTCGTATGCAAGCTCGCTCGCCAGCTTCACATGCCAGCTGCGCTACGCCTCCGACGGCAGCACCGGCGCCTCCGGTCTTGATCGCGGACGCGCCCTTGCCGCCATGGATTCCGAGCTCGCCACCGCCCTCGTGACCGCGCCCATGCACGCCCCCGCCTTGCTCTTCGCAGAGATCGCCGGCGGAGGTTCCTCGTCTTCAAGCCCAACCGGCTCGAACATCTTCTGGAGCGACCCCCGGTTCGCCGCCGTCAAGGTGCGCGGCGAACGCCTCGAACGAACCGCACACGTGGAGGTCTTCGGCTATGCCCAATAATCTGCTCGCAGGCGTCGCCCCGGTCACACGCCGCGTCCGCGCCTTCTTCGCGCCCGTCAACCGCATCACCGGCCAGCCCACACTGTGGGATCCAGGCAGCATCGCAGCCTTCGAGCCCGACACCCCGCCCGCGCCCTGGCTCGATCTCGGCCTTTGCGCGGCCTTCACCCGGACCTCCGGCACCAGGGCCACACCGTTGCTCGGTGGCGCCCCCGGCGTGCCGCTCACCCAGGTCCGCACCGACCTGGACGCCACCGTAAGTCTCGAGTTCGAAACTTGGGGCAAGCTGCAGCTCGCGCTCACCGCCGGCGTCCAGCAGATGAACGTCCTGCGCACCCAGGCCGCGGCAGCAGCCAACGGCAGCGGCGGCGCAGCCGTCCCGGCCATCCCCATCAACGCCGGCTCGACCGCCACCGCCTTGAACCTCGGCCCAGCCGCCGCAGGCTTCGCCGTCGGCGACATCATCGCCGTCGACATCAACTACACCACCCAGCTCGGCTTCGTCGGCGCAGGCGTCAGCGGAGGTTACGTCAAGACGCTCGCCACCGACCTCGACTACGTTCGCCGCATCACGCTCAACGTCGGACGCGTCCTCAGCGTCACCGGCAACGTCCTCAATCTCGCCGCGCCGCTGCTCGCCGGTGCGCCCGTCGCCGGCATGCAGGTCAGCCACGTCGCCGGCTTCTGCGACCGCGAAGGCGGCAGCTTCTTCCAGGAGTGGTCCGCCCTCTTCCTGCTCGACGGCGAACAGGGTGAACGCATCGCCTTCCACTACCCGCGTCTGCAGTCGATGGCCGGCGCCGCCGAGACCAGCACACCGCTCTCCGCAGCCCCGCTCGCACGCCTGCGGCTGCACGGCCGCTTCCGTGCCATGCCGGTGAAAGATGCCAGCGACGGCGAATCGATCCTCTGCTTCCGCAGCTACCTGCCAGGCGCGATGCGCACCATCTGAAGGCCGCACGGCCGCTCACCCGCACCAACCCACAAGGGGGACGAATGAATCAACAACTCTTAATCCCGCGCAGCAGCAATCCGCGCAGAAGTCCGAGCAGAAGATGGACTCTTCGGGAGATCGGCATCATCCTGATCCTCGCCGTCGGAGCCATCCGCACCGGCATGCCCCCAGCCTTCGCCCAGGGCGCGCCCATCAGCCCGGTCCCAACCACCACCATCGCGGACAGGATCTTCCGCGCCGACGGCTCCGCGGCATCAGGCACCGTGCTCATCAGCTGGGCCGCCTTCGTCACGCCCGCCGGCCGGTCCGTCGCCGCAGGATCAACCTCCGTCACGCTTGCCGCCGATGGCACACTCAACGTCGCGCTCGCCGCCAACAGCGGGGCTACCCCCGCCGGAGGCTTCTACACCGTCCTCTACCACCTCAACGACGGCAGCGTCATGCGCGAATACTGGGTCGTCCCGGTCAGCACCTTCAACGTCTCGCTCGCGAGCATCCGCAACCAGGTCCTGCCCACCAGCGTCGCCATGCAGACCGTCTCGAAGAGCTACGTCGACACCGCCATCGCAGCCGCAGCCGCCGGCGCCCCGCTCGACAGCACGCCCTACCTGCTCAAAAGCGGCGACACCATGACCGGCGCGCTTACCCTCGCCGGCGACCCGCAGTCTCCGCTCCAGGCAGCCGACAAATCCTACGTGGACACGCAGCTCTCAGGCATCAACGGCGGCGTCGGGCAAAAGGTCAGCCTGCTGCCCCAGGCTTCGCAGACCGTCACCCAGCCCGCCGGCACCAACCTCGCGGTCAACACGCTCAACAACCGCCAGTACGCCAGCCAGTTTCAGACCGGCACCGGAGCCAACGGCATCGCGAACGCCGCCCAGGGCTCCAACTGCGCCGCCGGCTGCACCATCGTCGCGGAGCAGACCTACCCGCTCGGCGAACGTGTTCAAAGCCAGACCTACAACAACCAGACGCACGTCGAAGATGACCGCGGCGGGCAGAAGCATGAGAGCTTCTTCAACCCGCTCAACGCACTCGCCGCAGGCCAGAACAACGCCTTCTCGATCGATCTCGTCTCCACCCAGAGCGCGCCCAGCATCAAGGCCGCCACCGGCGCAGGCATCCTCTACTCCACCACCCTCGCGCTCACCAACGAAGGCCTCGCCGGCGGCTCGAACACCTACCCCTCGCATATCCAGGGCACCGTCCCCTACTTCAAAACCACCTACAGCGCCCTCAACCTGCAAGGCACTGAAAGCACCCCCGGCCAGCACATCCTGATGCCCCAGACGCAGAACTGCTACGGCGTCGGTGACTGCCTGATGGGCTCTCTCGCCATGCAATCCTCAGGCGGCTTCCGCGACGACGCAGACGAAGGCGCACACCCCTTCGACCTGCAGATCGCCGAAGACTCCCGTGTCTTCGAGGGCACCTGCGCCAGCGGCTGCACCGCCGGCTCCACCCTGGTTCAGGTCGCCTCAAGCGCCGCTCCCGGCACCCAGGGAGAGGGCCGCTACCTCATCGATAAGAACCCCGCCTTCGTCCTTTCGACCGGCCGCATCGCAGGCGGCAGCCCAACCGGCGGCAGGCAGCCGGTCGCCACCTTCAGCGGCACCAGCTTCCCGGTCAGCACCCTCTTCGTCACCGCCCAGACCATCCCGTCCCAGAGCAACGCCATGAACCCCGGGATCGTCAACACCCCCATCGTCACCTCGGGCGTACCCGCAGGCTTCAGCACCAACACCGCGGCCCTCGGCGCCCCGGCGGGCGTCGCCTGTATCTCCGATGTCGCCGTCGGAGACCTGCGCGCGCTCAACTTCGAGACCGCCGCCTACACCATCACCGACGGCAGCCACATCCAGCTCACGCTCAACCGTCCGCACGCCTCGGGCGCCACCATCGCCATCGGCGGCCTGTGCGGTTACGGGCTCGAACAGACCGCGGACCCCACCAACGGCATCCGTCAGGTCTTCCCGGTCATCGGCTCCACCTCCTCCACCAGCCTGCTCTACGCAGGCGGCAACAGCGCGCTGATCGGCGTCCAGGGGCTCTCGAGCGCCTACGTCAACCTGAACCTCGTCGTCCAGTCCATCGCACGCACCGGGGGCATCGTCACCGTCACCACCGCGGGCAACCTCCCGGTCGACGTGAACGGACTCGGCCTCACCCTCGAGGGCGTGCAGGACGCAAGCTACAACGGCGCCTTTATCGTGACCAGCACAGGTCCCAACACCCTCATCTTTGCCAGCGCCGGCGCCAACTCCACCAGCTCCGGCGGCACCCTCACCATGAACACCGGCAGCTTCGCCCTCTACCCCATGGCAGAGGTCCAGCAGGTCTTCAACAACGTCACCAGGGCGATCGACGGCCAGATGACGCTCGCCGCCAACAACGTCAACTGGAGCGCCGGCGACCCCCTCGAGCAGCCGCACTACTTCCAGGAAAACATCCACGCGGACGTCGAGTACATCACCCAGTACACCCCGCGGCCCACCTTCCCCGACGCCGCCGGCATCACCTACCAGGGCAACAACGGCCCGGGGCTCTTCGGCTGGCAGATCCTCAACGCAACCCCCGTCGCGAGCTACTTCGGCAACGGCGGCACCCACACCGCGCCCGCCGTCGGCATCAACCTGTCAGGCGTCTGGCGCCACTCGCTCGAGCTTGAAGCAGGCGAAGACGCCGCCATCGCAGTCCACTGCAACAGCCACGGCTGCAACACCTGGAACTCCGCCTACGACCTCTTCCAGCTCGATACCGGCGTCGGCGTAGACCGGCTCACCTACTCGCCCGCCACCAGCACCCTCAGCTATTCGCTGCGCGGCACCGGCTTCCAGCTCTCACCCTCGGGCCTCACCGCGGGCAACATCAACGTCACCACGCTGAACGCCACAACGCTCAACGCGGGCAGCATCAACGGCGCCTTCAACGGCAGCTTCGCAGGCACCATCACGCCCACCAGCCTGCCGCTCTTCGTGGGCTCAGGCAGCGGCCACGCGGCGGGTGCGGTTCCGGATCCCGGCCC
>CAXTUS010000126.1:0-9125 GCA_964247475.1 uncultured Acidobacteriaceae bacterium
GTGGGGGTTTCGCTGGACGGCTGGCCGGGGGTGTGGCTGCTGTCCTGACCGTAGCTTTGGCTGCAGTCCTGGCGGGGAGCCTGGCTTCCGATCCGGCTGAGGTCCTGGCTTCCGATCCGGCTGAGGTCCTGGCTTCCGATCTGGCTAGGGTCCTGGCTTCCGTTTTTGCCGAGGTCTTGGCGCGCTGCTTCTTGGGGGCCCAGGTTGCGAATGCCTTCTGCATGTTGGGATGGATAAAGAGCTGGTTCGCGTCGTTGCGCGCGACCGGGCCGTCGAGTACGAGAGGCATGTCGCTGCGGCGATTTACTTCCTTGGCTCGGATGTGGATCTGCTTGCAGTGTTTTGCTGCATCCTTGATGGTGGCCGCGAAGACGACGCGGTCGATGCCTGCCCAGAGTGCGTTCGCCATGCACATCGGGCAGGGCTCGCAGGTGGTGTAGAGGGTGTATCCCTTGAGCGAGGCGGTGCCGAGCCGGGAGCAGGCTTTGCGGACCGCACGCACCTCGGCGTGTGAACTTGGGTCATTCTCTTTGCGGACAACGTTGACGGAACGGGCGACGGGGGCCGAGCTTCCGGTGTCGACGATGAGTGCGCCAAAGGGCACAGGGGATTCGGTCTCGAGCGTGCGGGCGGTGAAGGCGATCAACGTGCCCATGAGGCGCAGGTCAGTCTCCGCAGCGCGACGCTGCTTCAGCGAGATAGTTTCGGGACCCATGCCAAAATCTAACACGGCGGGCGACGGCGGTTTGAAGAGAATGCGGCCGCAGATGCGTCCTGACGCCGGACGGGCGCCACTTCGTGGGGTGAACGCGCTGCGCGCCCCGGCAGGTTTTCTAGCGCCCCAGCGCCGCCGGGCTTTGATTGAGGCTGTGCGCATCGGCGCGCGCCAGAAGCTGGTAGATCGCGTTCAGATGTTCTGAAGGTGCTGCAGTTACGGGCGTGCGGCTTTCGAGCTTCCGCAGCATGGCGATCGCCGGATCAAGCCTCGAGGAGAGGACCGGGGTGACTGCCGAGTCGATCAGCAGGGGCGCGATCGCGGGCTGGAGGGAGAGGCTGCGCTCAAAGTAGGTGCCGGCATCGTGCATGTCGCCGCGCACCATCAGAGCAACGCCGAGGTAGAGATTGGCGAGCTGATCGTCGGGCTGCAGCCGGATAGCTTCGTGCAGCGACACCTCCGCGGCCAGGTTGTCACCGACCGCAAAGCGTGCGATCGAGAGTTCAGCGGCCAGGCCGGCGAGCCGCGGGTCGATCCGGTGGGCGCTTTCGAGATCGCGCCGGGCATCTTCAAACTCTGCGTTATCGAGCCATGCCGAGCCTGCCAGCAGGTAGAGGCCGGCGTCTCCCGTCAGCTCCGCGGCGCGATGAAGCGCCACTGCGCCCTCGTGGAACTTTCCGGTGCGAACCAGCGCGATGCCGAGCACGCGGCCAAGATCTGCATCGCGTTCAGCGAGCATCGTGAAGGGGGTCAGCACGGCGAGCGCGGCGGCCGGGTCGTTGCGCTTGAGATCGCACCCGGCGAGCATGGCCGCTGCCTTCGCCTGGGCCGGGAGGAGCTTGCGTGAGGACGCACTCAGCACTGCCGTCAGCTCCGGGCGCGCGCGTTCGAAGTCTCCGCTGCGGAAGTACGCCGTGCCCAGCGCAAGCTCCACATTCGGGCGCTGCTTCTGGTCCGCGGCGGGCAGGGCAAGCTTGAACTCCTCGATCGCATGCGGGAGGTCGCCTTGCCCGGCGAGGATGGCGCCGAGGCCGGTGAGAGCTTCCACATTGCCGGGGCTGGCTGCGAGGACGGCGCGGAAGTCTTTCCCTGCTGCATCCATATCGCCGGCGCGTTCGGCGGCGGCAGCCTGCTCGAGGAGGCGCTTCGCTTCAAGCTTTTGTGCCTTTGCAAGCGGTGCTGCGAGCGATGCTGCCAGGGTGAGGGCGATAAGGATCCGCATGCCGCGATGCTATGGGGACGCAGATGCGGTGCCTATCCCTCTTTTGTTTTGTGGCGCTCAAACTTAGAGGCTACTTCCCGCAATGGCAGAGGCTGTCCATTACGGGAATGGGGTTGAGTTTAAAGGTTAAATCCGCTCACGTTGATCTTCGGACTTTGACCACGGGTGTCGGCGTGCCGGAGCTCGGTTTTGATGGTGCGGCGCTCGCCCGGCATCAGCGTCACGTAGTTGTCTTCGTAGAGGACGGGAAGGATGCGATCGCCCGCGATCTCGCGTACCGCTTTTAGGCGGATCATCAGTGCCGGGATGGTGCCCGGGTTGTGCAGGTCGGTGGCGAGGTGCCATACGTCGCCGGCGCGGGTGGCGGTGGTGCTGGCGGTGACCTGGGCCTTGGCGAGGTCACGGATCGCACGGTAGTTGCCCTCCTGTTTGCCGCGCAGGTAGATGTTTGAGGAGAGCACCTGATCGCCGCGGGTGAGTGTAAGCCGCAGCAGGTGAACGGGCGAGAGCGCAGCTTCCGGGTAGGCGATCTTCAGACATGGATTGACGCTGTCCTCCGGGCTGTCGAGCGATGCTTGCGCCGTGGCTTGCCGGGTGCCGTCGAGGTTGAAGAGCTCGAGCTTCGCAGTGAGCCCGTCCTGCTGACCTGCGCTCAGGTTGACGACCTCGACAAAGCCGGTGAGGCGGTTCCACTGGATGTGCAGGGGCTCCGACGCCTTCTTGCAGGCGAAGTAGGCAGCCGTGGGTTCGAGGTAGAAGTCGTAGGTCTGCCAGACAAAGGACGGCCAGCAGGGGTGCGACATCCAGAGCAGGATGCCCATGCGGTACTTCGAGCCGGCCTCGAAGATGGCGCGGTAGCCTTCGTAGTTGACGAACTGCGCGAGCGCGATCCACTCCTCGGCCGTGTGCGCGCCGCCGTAGTCGTTGGCGATGGTGGCGATAAAGGTCGCCGCACCCTGGGCGCCGGTGTAGGAAAAGTCGTGCAGGCCCCAGTCGAGCGCCTGCGGCCACAGGGCGCGCTCGGGCATCATAAGGCGCACGCTCTCGATCGATGGGATGTTGGGCATGCCGATCTCGCTGTGCAGCTGCGGGTCGGCGTGCTTGAAGTAGGTGATGGTGGGCAGCGCGCGGTACGGGCCGTGGCCGCTGACGACGCCGTCGGCCGAGCTTCCGATGTAGTGGATGTCGGGGTGGAGTTCGCCGAGCAGCTTGCGGATGCCGGCTTCGAGCACGGGGGGCGGGAAGCCTTCATTGCGGCCGCAGTAGAGGCCGATCGAGGCGTGCGAACGGATGCGTCGGACGAGGTCGCGGGCGTTCGCGAGGAAGAGCTCGTTGTCGTTCGGGATGGGGCCGTCCCATGGGTTGGCCAGCCAGAAGTCCTGCCAGACGACGATGCCGTGCCGGTCGCATGCCTCGTAGAAGGCGTCGTCCGGGATCTGCCCGACCCAGTTGCGGATCATGGTGAAGTTCATCTCGCGGTGGTAGCGGATGGAGGCGTCGTATTCGCGCCCGCGATAGCGCAGCATGGACTCGGCGAAGCCCCAGTTGCCGCCGCGCGCGATGAAGCGGCGGCCGTTGATGAAGAGGCGCAGGTTGCCGCCGGTCTCGGTTGCGGTCATCTGGCGGATGCCGGCTTTGAAGGTCCTGCGGTCTGAGCGCTGGCCGTTGGTGGTTTCGAAGCTGAGCTCGGCGTCGTGCAGCTTCGGCTCGCCATAGCCTACGGGCCACCATAGCTCGGGGTGATCGAGGCGGATGGGGGCGATCGCTACGTTCTGCCTGGCGGAGGCTGCGAGCGTGATCTTCTGCGCGAAGGTGTGGGTGCCGAGGCTTCCGCGCAGCGTGCCGGACACCGGCTGTGCGGAGTGGTTTTCGAGATTGACGCTGAGGGTTACGTCGGCGCGTGAGGCGTCGGGCACGATCGAGGTCACGAGCGGATCGTCGACGGTGACGGCGCCCGTGGTGGTGATGAAGACGTCGCCCCAGATGCCGGTGTTGCGGCCGCGGATGGTCGGGATCCAGTCCCAGCCGATTGAGGCATGCATGGTGGCGTTGTCGGCGCCCGGCGCGCCGCCGTTCGGGCCGGGAGACTCGTAGGTCTTTTGCTTGCAGCTGCCGGGTGTGGCGTTCTTGAGCACACGGACGGCGAGGACGTTTTCGGCGCCTGGTTTGACCTTCGCGGTGATGTCGAAGCGTCCGCGGAGGAAGCCGCCGTCGATATGGCCGAGCGACTCGCCGTTGAAGAAGACCTCAGCCTTCCAGTTGATGCCGTCGAAGTGGAGCCATTGCAACTGGCCTGGCCGGGCGGGCGGCGGGGTGAAGACGGTGCGGTACCAGAAGTCGGCGTAGAAGTAGGAGTCCGAGATGTAGAGCTGGTTCTGGCCGTAGTTGGGGTCGGGAATAGCTCCGGCGTTGAGGTACGAGGTGAGGGTGGTGCCGGGCACCGTGGCCGGGAGCCATGACTCGTCGTTGAAGCCGGGCTTCGACAAGGCCGCGCCGGGTGCCTCGACCTGGCTGTCGCGTTCAAGCCGCCAGCGTCCGCCGGCGAGGTCGAGCCGGCCGTCGGGTGTGGGCTGCTGGGCAGGCACCGGCTGGGGGATCGGACCGCCGCGGCCGAAGACCTCGAGTTCGCTGAGGATGTAGCCATCGGGGGAGGCGGGCCGCGTCATGAGGACGCGGACGTGCCGAGCTTCTACGGGCGGCGCGAGGTGGAGGTCGTCGGTGTTGCCGCCGGCTTTGCCGTCATCAGCCGGGAGCGGGCGCAGGGTCTGCCAGGTTTCGCCGTCGTTTGAGGTCTGGATGCTGCCCTCGGCTGCGCGTGCGATCCAGCTCAGGGTGATCCGGTCGAAGGTACAGGGTGCGCCGAGGTCGACTGCTACCCACTCTTCGCCGAGGCCGGCTGACCGCCAGGCGCTGGTGAAGCTGTAGGGGCCGCCGATCTCTTCGCGATCTTCACCGCGGAAGAATTCGATCTGGCCGAGACGCCAGGGGGTTGTGTCCTCGGCGGGGGCGCCGTTCAGAACGAGCTCCAGCTGATAGAAGCGGCTGCGGACCGGTGCCTTGAGCGGAATCGAGGGGAAGAAGAGGTTGTTGCCGCGGCGGATGTCGGGCGGATAGGTGACCTCTGCATTGGCGACGAGCGGCGGGTTTTGCAGGCTGCCTGCGAGGGTCCAGGTTGCAGCGTCTTCGGACGTGTTGATGTTGAGCGTGATGCTGGCCGGCGCGATATGTGCAGGGACCGCGAGGAAGACGCGGACGCGATCGATCTCGGGCGCTTCGGTGCCTCCGCCGATCTCCAGCTCGGCGGTGCCGTGGCTGCCCTTGATCTCGGTCATGTTGGCCTCCCAGTGATCGAGGAAGACTTCGCGATCGGGCTTGGCGAGGGTGCCGAGGGTGCTGGTCGAGGCTGCAACCCAGCGCGGCAGGGTGGTCTGCTTGATGCCGTCGGTGACGAGCTGCGCGGTGGTGTTGTAGTCGTAGGCGCTTGAGTGGCTTGCGGGGCGGCGCAAGGCGAGATTACGGTAGGTGGTGGTATCGATAACAGCGGTCGGGCAAAAATATTCTCCGGGCGCACCCGGGTAGACGCCGATGCCGCGGGTGAAGGCTTCGGCGGCTTGGGCGCTGGTTTGGGCGCCGGTCGGGGCAGCGGCCTCCGGTGCGGCTCCCCGGGCGCCGGCTGCGAAGGCGGGGAGCGCCGGCAGCGTGGAGCCGGCACCTGCGATGATCGTGGTCTGAAGGAATCTGCGCCGGGATGTTGGCATGTGCGTCCTGTTCTAAGCTGCGTTATGCGACTTGGGTCAGCTTAGAACAGGGGAGGGTGATCCGTCTTCCCTCGAGCTTCGCGGGGAGGCGGTTAGAAGATGATCTTCGCGCCGAGCTGGATCTGACGCGAGGTGTTGGCGGTCGAGGTGATGACGCCGGCGGTTGGGGACAGGACGGCGGCCGCGGTCCGGGTGGCGGCTGTGCCCTGGGTGGGGCCACTCCCGAAGACGACCTCGTTCGGCAGCGAAAGGTTGGTGTGGTTGAGGAAGTTGAAGAACTCGGCGCGGAGCTGCACGCGTGCCGACTCGGTGATCCGGGTTGACTTGAGCAGGGAAAGATCCCAGTTGGCGAAGCCCGGACCGTTCAGGCCGTCACGGCTTGCGTTGCCGACGGTGCCGAAGGCAGGCGCCTCGAAGGCCGCGGGATTGAAGTACTGGGCGACTCTTTGCGCGGTCGAACCCCTGGTGTAGAGCGGACCGGCGAGGGCTCCGTTGACGTCCGGGCGAACCGGGTTGCGGGTGTCGCCTGAGCCGGTCGGGTTGTAGCCAAGCTGCGGGGAAAAGGGGAAGCCGGTCTGCAGGTTGACGATTGACGAGAGCTGCCAGCCGGCGACTGCGCGCGACAGAGCGGGGCCGGGGGTGCTGAGGAAGTGCTTGCCCGCGCCGAAGGGGAGGTCGTAGGTGGCGTTAATGGCGGCCAGGCTACGGACGTCGGTGGCGGCGGGGCCGTAGTCGAGGTGCGGGAGCGAGGGCACGGAGACGAAGGCGGGGGTGTTCGAGGAGACCGAGGTGTTCCAGGCGGAGCCGTCGTCGAGGTTCTTCGACCAGGTGTAGTTGGCGCGGAACTGGAGGCCGTTCTGGAGGTCATGGCGCAGGTCTGCCACGAGCCCGTTGTAGTTGCCGCTGCCGCCGGCTACCCAGGAGGTGCTGTTGGCGAGGGCGGGGTTGGCCTTGATGACGGTGGGGTAGAAGACGCGTCCGTTGCTTTGAACAAAGGCAGGCTCGTTGAGGTCTTCGGACAGGATCTGGTGGTAGCTCCTGGACCCGATATAGCCGACGGTGAGCGAGGTGGAGCGTGCGATCTGCTGCTCGAGCTTGAGGGTGAAGCTGAGCAGCGAGGGGGTCGCCATGGCGGGATCGACGGTCGAAGGCGAGACGCTGACCGCGCCGGCGGTGGGGTTGGTGACGGTGCTGCCGGTGCCGTAGGCGAGCGTGGTGTTGAAGGGCGCGCTCTGGTCAAAGCGGTAGTCGAGCGCGTCAAGCAGCGAGTGATGCAGGCCTACGCCTGCGCGCAGACTGGTCTTGCTGTTGCCGAAGACGTTCCAGGCGAGGCCGAGCCGGGGCTCCGGCAGGAACCGGGCGCGGTTGTCGTTCAGGCCATTCTGCTGGGCGGTGGGGTTGGTCTGGATGACGCCGTTGACGAGCTGGTAGACGCCTGCGCGACCGTGGGCCTCGGACCAGCCGGTGGTCGATGCGGTGCGGAAGCCGGCGCGTCCCTCGAGCCGGGGCGTGAGGTGGAAGGTGTCTTCGAGGTAGGCGCTTGCGAAGAGCGTGCGCCAGTTGAGCGGAGTCGGGTTCGGGACGTAGCTGAAGGTCTTGATGGTGCCCGCGAGGAAGGTGGCAAGCGAGGCGAAGGACGCCTGGCCGTACTGGTTCTGCGCAAGATTATCGTTTGACTGCAGCCATTGCAGCCAGGCGCCGGCCTCTACCTGGTGCCTGCCGAGGGTGTAGAAGATGTGGTCGTCGGCGGTGTAGATGTTGCGTGTGATGGCGTTGTTCGAGCCTACGTTGGCGCCTGCGCCGGTGATCTGCGAGGAGCCGTTCGAGGCGGTCGAGCCGGCGATGACGACTGCGCCGGTGGGCTTGCCTGGGATGAAGGTCGAGGTGACGGCCTGGATGGCGGCGGGGACTGATCCGGCGAAGAAGAAGCTGGCGCGCGAATAGCCGATGCGTGCCGTGTTCAAGAGCCGCGGCGAGAAGACGTGCTGCTCCTGGACGCTCGCGACCTGTTCGCGCAGGCTTTCGTCGATGACCGAGAAGGGGTTGGCGGTGGGTGTGTTGGCGGTGGAGTCGTCGGCCGGGTAGACGGCGAAGAGGAGGTCGTTGGCCGACAGGTTGGCGTCGAAGCGGGTGGTGCCGAAGTCTTCACGAATGCGCTGGGTGGGGCTTGAATAGGCGAGCGCGATGCCGGTCGGCCTGCCGTTCAGCAGAAGCTCGGGGCCGTTGGCGACGGGCCACAGGTTGAGCAGGGGCTTGACCGAGGCGACGGCTGCGGCGCGGCTGGTGTTGTCAGGCACGAAGGTGACGTCCGAGATGCCGAGGTTTTGGCGGTAGCCCTCGTAGTTGGCGAAGAGGAAGAGCCGGTCGCGCCTGATGGGGCCGCCGAGCGAGCCGCCGAAGTTGTTGCGCTGGAACTCCGGGATCCGCGCCTGGTCGAAGTAGTTGCGCGCGTCGAAGAAGCTGTTGCGCAGGAACTCGTAGGCGCCGCCGTGGAGCTTGTTGGTGCCGGATGCGGTGACGATCGAGATCTGCGCGCCGTCGCGTTTGCCGTAAGCGGCCGAGTAGGTGTCCGAGATGACGTTGAACTCGCGCACGGCGTCGACGCCAAGCAGCTGGCCGCTGGTGCCGCCCGGGGTGACGTTGATGAGCGAGGCGCCGGTGTACTCGATGCCGTTGAGCAGGAACAGATTGTCCTGCGGGCGGCGGCCGGAGACGGCGAACATGTTGCCGACGGACGAGTTCGAGGTGCCGGTGCCGCCCGCGCGCTGGCCGGTGTAGTTGACGGTGCCGGGGTTGAGGGTGATGAGCTGGTCGTAGCTGCGCCCGTTGAGCGGAAGCTCTTTGACCTGGCGCTCGTCAACCAGGCCCGAGGTCTGCTGGGTGGAGGTGTTGACGGTTGATGGACTGGCCGAGACGTCGACGTTTTCAGCGAGTGATCCGACCGTGAGCGCGATGTCGACCTGGTTGCTCTGGCCTACGGCGAGCACGACGCCGGTACGTGCCTGGCTGCCGAAGCCATCGCCGGAGACGTTGATGTCGTAGCGTCCGACGGCGAGCGAGGGCGCCGAGTAGCGGCCGTCGGGGCCGGTGGTAAGGGCGCGGCTGGTGCCGGTTTCGGTGTTGCGGATGCTGACCCTGGCGCCGGGGATGGCGGCTCCGGAGGCGTCGGTGATGACTCCGCCGATGGAGCCTCCGACGACCTGGGCGTAGAGGGCTGAGGGTGCGGCAAGCGCGAAGAGGGCAGAGCGAAACAGGGAAGGCAAGGCAGGGCTCCTAGGGCATGGGGACTGGGGCAGGGGGACAGGCACGTCGGGTCGCGCTGCGTCTGCGGATGGCTGGATTTCTATGATCGGGGGATGGGAGGAGCGGCGGGGCTGCGGGGCCGGCTCCGGCCTGGTGCCCCGTGGGGGCGGAGCGCCTGGAGGCTAGG
>CAXTUS010000127.1:0-4100 GCA_964247475.1 uncultured Acidobacteriaceae bacterium
CCCCAATCGTCCCCGCAACCGTCGAGGACTGATCCGAAGAAGCAACCGCCAGGCCACACCGGGACGTAGCGTCTCAGCGAAATGACAGCATGGCAAGATGACCTACGCGGCCGTGACTGCGTCCTCGGGGATCCGCCCGCTCTCTTTCAGCAGCTTCTCCGCCGCCGCGGCTTCGATCTCTGCGTTGATCTCCGCGCCCGTCAGCAGCATCAGTCCTGTGATGTAGAACCAGGTCAACAGGATAATGACCGCGCCGAGCGAACCATAGGTGACCGAGTAGCTGTTGAAGTAGTGCAGGTAGACGCGTAACAAGAGCGATGAGCCGATCCAGCCGACGATGCCGATGGCGGCGCCAGGAGTCAGGTAACGAAACTTCTTGTTCTTCACGTTCGGCGCGAAGTAGTAGATCACCGCGAAGAGCAACAGGTTCAATGCCAGGCTGATGGCGTCGAAGATCAGGTGGATGCCGATGCCGAAGCCGAGTCCCAGTTCATGGTGGGCGATGTGCCCCCGGATCAGGTGTGACATCACAGTGCCGCCCAGCAGCGAGGCAAGAGTCGCCGTCGTAATCAAGGCGAGCAATAAGGTGACGAGCATCGCGCTTCCCCGCACCTTCCAGTAGGGCCGTGTCTCTTTCACTTTATAGACAGTATTCAGGGTGTCTTGTATCGCAGTGAAGCCGACTGATGCTGACCAGAGAGCTGCGGCAAGGCCAAGTGCAAGCTTACCGCCAGAGGAGTGGAGGGTCGTCTGGTTGAAGGTGTCGAGGACCATGCCCAACGCGTCGTTAGGGACGACCAGTGACAGGTAGCGCAGTAGCTTGATGTAGATGTCGCGTGCTGACTGGGCGAAGAGGCCGAAGATGGCACTAGCGGCAACCAGTGTCGGGAAGAGCGCGAACAGGAAGTAGTAGCCGAGCTCGGCCGCGCGCGAAAGCAGGTTGTCCTCGTTGAAAGCCTTGAATGCCCGCTTGACCACCGTCATCACCGGTACGCCCTGAAAGTCCCAGAGGGAGTGCAGCGGCGTGCTCGAGACGTACTCCCACACATGTGCTGTGGTGTGATCCGGGGCGCGATGGTCTGCCCCGGCACTGGGCTGCCGCGACGCTGTTTCAAGTTTCTGGGCAGGGACCGGTCCAGGCATGGAAACTCTCCAAATAGGGAAAAGCATTTAGGACGGGACGACCGAAACTACCTAAATCATCGCGTCTCTCGTCACAGATAGATGCATTCTCGTGTGACCAGGAACGAGATCGAAAGTGTGCAGGCTACGAATTCCTCTCTCGCGCATCAACAAACTATGAAGTCTTTCCGCGTTAATCGGCCTTTCGTCCTTACCAAGCTCGGCCAGGTCTCACGGGTCGTATGGGAGAGCCATAAGCGTCCGATGGCAGGAGTCTCGCGGAAGCCGGTCTCGGTGCGCCGGGGGGAACTCGGAATCATGTTCCAAGGACATTCCTCGTTTTTGCTCAGCTTCGCCCGGTTGGAAGATCCCGAGCCGCCGATTCAAGCACCGGATGCCGAGCCCAGCGCGGTGACCAACGTCTTAATTGACCCTGTCTTTGCCAAGCGGCTCGTGCTCTTGAGGCGGCAACGCCGCCCGGGTGTGCGGATACCGGATTTGCCGCCGGTCGATGTTGTGCTGCTGACGCATGCGCATATGGATCATCTGAACCGGCCGACGTTGCGGTTGATCGTGAGGGCCACCCGACGACGCACGGGTCGGGCGCCAATCTGCATCGTGCCGGATGGCGTGGCTGACCTGGTGGAGCACCTGGGCTTCGCGGAGGTCCGGTCCCTGGGGTGGTGGCAGCAGACTGAGGCGGCGGGCCTAACAATCACGCTGACCCCGGCGAAGCACTGGGGGGCGCGGATGTTCTCGGACACGCACCGGCTGTTCGGCGGGTACGTGCTCGCTGACCAGAACGGGCACCGCGTGTACCATTCGGGAGACACGGCTTACTTCAGCGGCTTCAAAGAGATCGGCGAGCGGCTGCGTCCAGCGGTGGCTTTGCTTCCGATCGGTGCCTACTTCCCGGATAGCTACAGGGCGGTACATACGAGTCCGGAGGAGGCGGTCCAGGCGTTCCTTGATCTCGGCGCGGAGACCATGATCCCGATGCACTACGGCACGTTTCCGCTGGGGCGCGAACCAATGGAGGAGCCACCTATCCGCTTGAAAGCTGAGGCCAGCCGCCTGGGAATCTCGCGCAAGGTGCGAATCTTATCGGAAGGCGAGACACTCACCGTCGCGTCCGCTCTGCTGCCCCGTGGACCGCAGAAGCAGATCGCCGCCCTCGATTAGAGCGTCGCTTGCGGAACCTCGCGCATCAAAATTCGTATGACAACCGCAATCGCAGTGAACAAGACTTTCAAGCTGGGCGGCGACCTCGAGGTGAACCGTCTCGGCTTCGGTGCCATGCGTATCGTCGGCGACGGCGTGTGGGGTGAACCCAAGGATGCTGAGAGCGCGAGGGCCGTGCTCCGACGGGCGGTGGAGCTTGGCGTGAACTTTATCGACACGTCCGATGCCTACGGGCCGGCCGTATCCGAACGCCTGATCGGTGAAGCTCTTGCGCCTTACCAAGAGGGCGTGGTGGTGGCAACCAAAGGTGGACTGACCCGGCAGGGGCCGGGCAAGTGGCTGCCGGTAGGGCGTCCGGAGTACCTGACGCAGCAGGTTGAGCTGAGCCTGCGCTTCCTTAAGCTCGAGCGGATCGACCTTTGGCAACTTCACCGCATCGATCCGAAGACGCCGGTCGAAGAGTCGCTGGGCGCAATCAAGGATCTTCAGAACGCGGGCAAGATCCGCCACGTCGGGCTTTCCGAGGTGAAAGTTCCAGAGATCGAGCAGGCGCGCAAGGTCGTAGAGATCGTCAGCGTGCAGAACAAGTACAACGTTGGCGACCGAGCTCATGAGGACGTGCTCGAATATTGCGCACAGCACAATATAGCGTTTATCCCGTGGTTCCCGGTAGCGGCCGGCGAGCTCGCAAAGCCAGGTGGCAAGCTGGACAAGGTGGCAAAGCAGCATCACGCGACGGTGAGCCAACTGAGCCTGGCGTGGCTACTGCATCACAGCCCGGTGCTGCTGCCAATTCCGGGAACGTCCTCGCTCGAGCACCTGGCTGAGAACATCAAGGCGCAGGACGTGACGTTGACCGACGCCGAGTGGGAGGAGATCGAGGCTGCGGCGAAGTAGCGCGGTAAGGAAGTAGCGCAATAAAGATGACTTCTGAAGCTAGAGGCGCGCCGGGACGTAGGTAGGGGCGGCGCCATGCAGGCTGCAGAAGGCAGTGAAAACGCACCATGTCTTTTAGGCCTTCCCACCTGCGTCCCGGTTGCCCATGTGCGATCTGGACGCAGATATTTCTGCCTCAGAGTCCGCTGGCGCCGCAAATCGGCTCGGCGTGCAGAGCCTGCAGCCATGCGGTAGTCTCCCACTGGGAGGCGCCCCGGCCGGGAATGGTAAGTCGCAGCGTAGGCAGGGATCTAAGGTATTGCAGATAGAACCGGAAGTCTTCCATGTTGCCGGACCGGAAACCGGGGGCGGCGTATTCGAATTCGTCCGGTAGACCCTCTGGCGTGACCCACTGGCGCTTGACCGGCTTGACACGGGTGTAGCCCAGGAACTCCATGATGATAGTGGTCTGGACTAATGTTGGCGGGTAGAGGTCCTGGCTGCTGCGCGGTTTCCAGGGCGGGAAGAAGAGCACCTCAGGTGCGCCTCCAAGATCGGCGAGGACCTCGAATTTGAGCTTGCCGGCGGGCGTCTTGGTACATTGCGCGGTGAGACGTGGCGGCGGATCGGGCATCAGCATAGACTTTGCCGGCAGCCCGTCGACCGAGAGCAGGACGTACCGGATGCCGGAGTCGGGATCGACGCCGGAGGCCTTGTGCAAACCGGACGGCAGATTCACAGCCTGCAGCACCAGGATCAGCAACACAGCGATCAACGAAGTCTGCATCATGCCAGCAGCTTACCGCACACGCGCGGAGGCGCTGGACGCGAGAAGGGTGGTTGTCCTCCGCGCTAAGGACCAGTCGCTGTGCGCCTGGGCTGTGCGCCTGGGCTGTGCGCCTGGGCTGTGCGCCTGGGCT
>CAXTUS010000127.1:4200-8394 GCA_964247475.1 uncultured Acidobacteriaceae bacterium
GCTGTGCGCCTGGGCTGTGCGCCTGGGCTGTGCGCCTGGGCTGTGCGCCTGGGCTCTTCATCTTCTGCAAACGAGTTTCGGCTAGTCTGGTGGCCTGGTCTGGCATAGGTGAGACAGGAGCAATCCATGCATGTACGGCCCATTCGCTTGATCTCAACTCTTCTTCTACTCATCCCAGCATCGATGATGGCCCAGCAGACGATGAACTCGAATCCATTTACCGGGCTCATGCTTCGTGCAAAGGCGCATGCAGAGGCGCATCACGGGATGGTGCCAGTGTTGTCGCCGGTCGATGCATCCTTGCTGAGCACGTCGCCCAGGGTCGATGTTGAGGCGCTGCATGCCGCGGGCATCCGGGTGATCCCGTGGACGACGAACGATCCTGCGAAGATGCGAGCTTTGCTTTCACTGGGGATAGACGGTCTCATCTCGGATCGTCCGGACCTGCTGCAGGCGGCGTTAGCCGAATCGCGCAAGGCCGGCGCTTCAATCCCGAAGAATTTCGATGTGCAAGGTCATCGCGGCGGTCGCGGACTGCGCCCTGAGAACACCTTGCCCGCGTTTGAAGCTGGTCTCGACAACCTGATCAGCACCATTGAGACGGACACGGGCGTGACAAGCGACCATCAGTCGATCATCTGGCACGATCAGTTCCTGAACCCTGAGTCGTGCCGCCGCGTGGACGGCAAGCCCTACGACTTCAACAGTGCGTTCTTCCATCGCGACCACACGCTGCGTGAGCTGCAGTCAAGCTTCATCTGTGACAAGCTGCACAGTGCGCGATTCCCGGATCAGCGCAACGAGCTGGCGCTGTCGCCGGTAGCGGTGGCATTTGCGCAGGAGCAGCACAAACCGAGCCCCTACTCGCCGACGACGGTTGATGAGCTCTTCCGCTTCACGGCATTTTACGCGGAGTACTACCGCTCGGGCCCAGGTCATGCTCACCCCGAAGCCGAGGCGCGGGCTGAGAATGCAAAGCATGTCCGGTTCAACCTCGAGACCAAGATTCTGCCGCTGCCCGAAGGCGGGGCAGCCTTGCCCGCAGCAAATCAGGAGCCGACCACCAACCATACGGTCGATCCGCAGACGTTTGTCGCGACGCTTTGCGGAGCCATCACGCAGGCGCACATGCAGGCGCGAGCGGACGTGCAGTCATTCGACTTCCGGACGTTGCAGCTGGTGGAAGCGCAGTTCCCGAAGATCCTGACTGTTTACCTGACCGAGGCGCCGGAGCATCTTTCGACCGATTTTGTTCCGGCTACGCTGCGCCAGCCCAGATAAGGCAGCTTATGGCCCGATGAGGAACTGTTCAAGCTTTCCGTCGGGCATGGTGTAGGTGGTGAGGGTGAGCGTGGTCGCCTTTGGGTCGCTGAAGACGACCGAGAAGGCGCGGAACGTCATGCCGCCGCGCAGCTGCTCAGAGTGCTGCGAAAACTCTTTAATAGAGCCGAGAGACCCGAGGCTGTCTTTGAAGTCGGCGATGGTGGTGGGCGAGAAGTAGAAGTTGCAGTCGTCGGTGAAGAGCCCGCGGTCCAGCTTGCCGGCCTGCAGTCCGGTGAGGATCTGGCGCGCCTGGACCTCAGCCGAGGCCTTGTTCGAATCAGCGGAGGTGGCGGCTTTGCCAGGTGTGAGGACGAGGTGGGCGATGGCGCCTGCGATTGAACTGGCGGCGGAGCTTGCCTCCTGGTTGGTGAGAACAGCGATCGCGACCTTGTCGTCGGGGTAGACGATGTTCTCTGCGACAAAGCCGCCGACCTCTCCCGAGTGCTCGATCATCCGGCGGCCATTGCGTGTGGTGACCTGGACGCCGAGCCCGTAGTGTGTCCCCGCGCCGTTCTTGAGCTCGACCTCGGTTTCGAAGGTGGCGTAGCTGGTGCGTTTGAGCAGGGTCTCGTCCATGATGCTGACGTCCCAGCGCAACAGGTCTTCAACCGGCATGGCCAGGCTCGCGTCTCCGAAGTACCAGCCGGGGCCTTCCATCTGCGCGGGGCGGAGAGGGCCGAGGGCATTGCGCATGTAACCGAGCGGCTCGACCGCCTTGCGGTCGGTGTCGAGATTAATTGCGTCCTTGAGGCCGACCGGGGTGAGCACGCGGGTTTGAAGGAAGTGCCAGTAGGGCATGCCCGCAGCCTTTTCAACGATGAGCGCGGCGAGAACGAAGTTGGTGTTGCTGTATTGCCACTCGGTGCCGGGATCGAAGTCGAGCGGCTTTTTTGCCCAGGTGTTCACTACGTCGAGCGGCTTGACGGGCTCAACCCAGAGGGGGATGGTGTAGTCCTGCGGGGCGTAGTCCTCGTAGCCGCTGGTGTGCGAGAGCAGCATGCGGATGGTGACTTCCTTGGCGCGAGTGAGGTCCGGGAAGAAGCGGCTGACGGTGTCGTCGAGCGACAGCTTGCCGTCTTCGACGAGCAGAAGAATGGCAGTGGAGGTGAACTGTTTCGAGATGGAGCCGACCGGGTACTTCATGGCGGCGGTGGCCTTGAGGTCAGGCTGCAGGCGGGCGTTGCCGTAGGCCGAGGTCATGACGGCGTGGCCGCCGATTACAACGCCGACCGTTGCGCTGGGGACCCCCGTCTTTTCGAGTGCGTCTTCCGCCGCGGCGTCGATCTTCGCCTTCAGGTCGGGCGGCATCTGGGCTGAGGCCGCTGCGGACAGACAAGCCAGGATGCCGGCGGCCAGGCCTTTTGTCCAAATGTTCTGCTTCATGATTCAAACCTTCCTTACGGACGTACTCTGCACAGAAGTGGCGCGGCCGCATCGCGACTGCGCGCTCGAGGGCCGCCATTGCCGCTCAGAGCTAAGTTATCAGGCGGAGGTCTGTTGATCGCAGGTAAGAGGCGGCAGGCTTACAGGTTCCGCTTGTTGCGTTCGCTGGCCAGGTACTCGGAGGCGCGCATTGAGAGCGACAGGATGGTCATGGTGGGATTCTGCCAGCCGGCGCTGGTGAAGCCTGCACCGTCGACTACGAAGAGGTTCTTATGGTCGTGCGACTGCGACCACTTGTTGAGTACGCTGCGCTTAGGATCGTCGCCCATGCGGCAGGTGCCGACCTCGTGGATGCTGTACCCGGGCGGATTAGGCGTGTTGTTTTTGGCGAGCACCTCAAAGCCGGCGGCCTCGGCGACCGCGCTGGCGGTGGCGACCGCATCCTTCGCCATGTTGAACTCGTTGTCGGTGTACTTCGTCTCGATGTGGAGGACGGGGATACCCCAGGCGTCGACCTTTTCTTTATCGAGGCTGACGTGATTTTCGTAGCGGCCAAGCACCTCGCCCATCATGCTCATGTAGAAGCCGCTGCCTTTGTACTCGTCGAGCCTGGCCTCGAGGCGCTCGCCGTAGGCAGCGAAGTTGCGTGGGCTCATGGGCCAGGTGGGTGCGCTGCTGGTGACGTTGAAGGCGTAGCCGCGCAGGAAGTTTTCACTCTTTGAGGAGATGTTGCGGAAGCGAGGGACGATGGCGCCTCCGCCCATCAGGTTCTTTGCCGCTCTGCCGCCACGCGCCTCCGGTACCGAGCAGGTGATGCCAGGACCGTAGACCTGGTCCATCAGGTAGCGTCCGACCAGGCCGCTCGAGTTGGCGAGGCCGGAGTTGAGCAGGAGGCGTGTGCTTTCGAGTGTGCCGGCGGCGAGCACCACAATGCGTGCCTTGACGTGCATCTCGCGGTGCGAGAGCCGGTCGACAAAGTGACATCCGTCAGGCAGACCGGAGGTCTTGTCGACGGTGATCTGGCGCACGACGGCGTTGGCGATCGAGGTGAGATTGCCAGTCTTTTCGGCGTCTGGCAGCAGCAGGTTGACCGAGCTTGCAAGGCCATCCCTGCCCAGCGCCCGGCGTTGCTTCGAGACGGTGATGCCGAGCGGCCTTGCGGCGGACCTGAACCGCTGCATGGACTCGGACCAGGGGTCATTGTCGAGAACGTAATTGCCGTCGGGCATCTGCGGCGGCCCGTCGAGTGCGCCGGAGACCTGGAAGATCTCCTCGACCCGAGAGTAGAAGGGGGCGAGATCGGCGTGGCTGATGGGCCAGTCGTCGCCGAAGCCGTCGTGCGTCTTGCCTTTGAACTCGAAGTCGCTGAGGCGGAACGACTGACGGGACCAGAAGAGGGAGCGACCGCCGAAGAGCCGGACGCGGACCCAGTTGTACGGGTTATCGGCGGGGAAGGTGTAGGGGACCTCCTGCTCGTCGACCCAGACA
>CAXTUS010000127.1:8404-9063 GCA_964247475.1 uncultured Acidobacteriaceae bacterium
CCTGGAAGACGTGCTCGAGGCGGCCGGGCGGCTTGAAGCCGCGATACGGGAGCTCGTAGGTGTGTTTACGTTCTGCGTCGCGACTCACGTCGGCGACCGGGCCGGCGTTGAGCATCAGGCAGCGGGCGCCTTTTTCGGTGAGGATCTTGGCTGCCATGCCGCCGGCATGACCGGAGCCGATGATGAGTACGTCAAAGATCTCGTTCTTCATGGATAGGTGCCCGGTTAGCGCTGGTAGGCCGGCATGGTGTTAGAGGATTTAGGGGCAGCTACGACGCGGGGTGGGCCGGCATGACGGTTAGCAAGCGAAAGCGGGAGGTCGGGCTCCACCGGGTACCAGTAGAGCTCGGTGCCTGCCTGCTCGTTCGGCGACACATTCTGAGCTTCGGTTCTCGCTCGTCCATCGATCCAGGCCTTCGAATTGAAGGTAGCGGTGCGGATGTCGTCGTGGGCGATGTTGAGGAAGTCGGCGTGAGCCTCGGTGGGTGGGTGGTCGTTCATCCAGGGGCGTAGCCAGGGCTCGAGCAGACCGCCGGTCTGCTGTTCGTCAAGATCCGCAAACGGCTTGCTGTATTGCTTGCGCGACTCTGATTCGAGCCAGTCAAGACCGTCCCTGTAAACCGTCTGACGGCGTTCAGCGGAGCTTCCGATCAGGAAGT
>CAXTUS010000128.1:0-8852 GCA_964247475.1 uncultured Acidobacteriaceae bacterium
AACCTGGTCAACGTCTACTTCTCCGCACGCGACAAGTCGGGCTTCATCACCAACCTCAAGAAGGAAGACTGCACCATCTACGAGAACAAGGAAGCGCAGGAGATCCGCAACTTCACCCAGGAGAAGAACCTGCCGCTCACCATCGGCATCCTGCTCGACACCTCCGGCAGCCAGCAGAACGTGCTGCCGCTCGAGCAGACCTCGGGTGCGGAGTTCCTGAAAGATGTGCTTACGCCAAAGGACGAGGCCTTTCTGATCTCCTTCGACATCAACGTCGACCTCCTGGCCGACTACACCAACTCGCCGCGCGAGATTCGCCGCGCCATGGACAAGGCACGCATCAACACCGGCGCCGGTACCGGCTCGGTCACCGGCAACGGCCAGGCGCGCGGCACACTGCTCTACGACGCCGTCTATCTTGCCGCGCATGACAAGCTGCGCGCCGAGGCCGGCCGCAAGGTCATCGTGATGCTCACCGACGGCGGCGACCAGGGCTCGCAGGAGACGCTCAAGACAGCGACCGAGGCCGCGCAGAAGGCAAACACCATCGTCTACGTCATCCTCATCGCGGACCGCGGCTTTTATGGCGGCATGAGCCTCGGCTACTCGGGCGATCGCGACATGGAGCAGATGGCGAAGGAGACAGGCGGCCGCGTCATCAACGTGGGCAACAACGGCAAGCGTCTCGAGGATGCATTCGCGCAGATCCAGGACGAGCTGCGGACGCAGTACCTGCTCAGCTACCGGCCGAAGAACCTGGAGCTCGACGGCAAGTTCCGCCCCATCAACCTCGAATGCCAGAAGGGCCTGAAGATCCAGACAAGAAAGGGCTACTACGCGCAGGCTGAAGGCGCAGACCGGGACTAGCAGCCCGCAACGAACAGACCGAGATTAGCAAGCCGCAACGAGCAGGCCCAGACGAGCAGACCGAGGCAAGCAGACCCAGACGAGCAGACCGAGGCAAGAAACAGGCAAAGCCAGGCCATCACCATGAAGTGGTCGCCGCCAGCGTTCAGGGCGGCGCTAAGCTTTCAGAACGCCGGAGTAGACCGCCATCCCCGCCACACAATCGACGCCCATCGCGTCGAGCGCATCAATCTCCGCCTGCTCCTTGATGCCGCCCGCCACGATCAGCTGCTTCGCGGTACAGGCACGCAGAATCGCGGCCACATCCTGCGGAAAGCCCTGCATCGTCCCTTCCGTATCGACATGCGTGTACAGAAACGCGCCGCAGCAGTCTTCAAGCCACGTGACGGCCTCTTCCGGCGTCAGATCGACCGACTCCTTCCAGCCGCGCACCGCCACTTTGCCGGCCTTCGTATCGACCGAAAAACACAGGGCATCTTCTCGAAGTTCACGCTTCAAGGATTCGGCAAACTCGAGCCGGATCAATTTGTGCCTGCGCTTGTTCTCCGCCTCTTCTTCCACACCAAACAGGCTTGACCCATAGATGACGCGGCGCGCGCCCGCCTCGAGAAGCCGCCGTCCATCGGCCGCCGTCTTCAACCCGCCGCCCACCTGGCAAGGCAGACGCTTTGCGATCTTTTCGATCAGCCCGCGATTGTCACCCTGCCGCATCGCCGCATCGAGATCGATCAACTGCACCAGCGGATAGCTCGAAAACCGCTCGATCCAATATTCAAAATCATCGAAGGCAAGCTTCAGCGTCTCGCCCCGCACCAGCTGCACAATTCGTCCGCCAAGCAGATCAATCGAAGGGATCAGCACTGATTTGTAACTCCTTTGGATTTTCGTCCTGCACGCCGTTCAGCAAGGCAGACGCACCGGGATCCCGCAGCGTGCAAGCTCCGCCTTCAACGCACGCGAGTCGGTTACGCCGAAGTGGAAGATGCTCGCCGCAAGCGCGGCATCTGCTCTGCCCGCAGCGAAGACCTCGGCAAAGTGCTGCGCCGAGCCCGCGCCCCCACTCGCAATCACCGGGATCTGCACCGCGTCCGAGACCCGCGCAGTCAGCTCCAGGTCGAAGCCGTTCCGCATCCCATCGGTATCCATCGAGGTCAGCAGGATCTCCCCGGCGCCGCGCTCTTCCGCCTCGCGCGCCCACTCGATCACGCGAAGCCCGGTCGGCTTGCGGCCTCCCGCGACATAAACCTCGGCCTGCCCCACCGGGTCGCCCGCACCCGCCGCCTTGCGCGCATCGATCGCAACGATCACGGCCTGGGCGCCGAAGCTCCGCCCGATCTCCTCGATCAGCTCAGGCCGCGCGATCGCTGCGGAGTTCAGCGACACCTTGTCGGCGCCGGCATCGAAGACCGCCGCGGCATCCTCAGCGGAGCGGATTCCCCCACCCACCGTGAAGGGTACAAAGAGCTCCGCAGCCGTGCGCTTAACCGTCTCGAGCAGCGTCCCTCGACCTTCATGCGTCGCCGTGATATCCAGCAGGACGATCTCATCCGCGCCCGCCGCAGCATGCCGATGCGCAAGCTCCGCAGGGTCGCCGGCATCGACAATGTCAACAAACTGCACGCCCTTGACGACGCGTCCCGCCCGCACGTCCAGGCACGCAATGATCCGTTTCGTCAGCACAATCTACCTCTTCGCTCCGCGTCAAGGCACGCAATAATGCGTTTCGTCAGCACATCGTCTCCCTTCGCTTCGCGTCAAGGCACGCAATGATCCATCTCGTCAGCACGCTATCTGCTCTCCCGCTTCAGCAATCCACTCAGCCTCATCTTCAGGCGCTGCACCGGGCCTGTACGTTTGCTCTCTCTGCCCACCTGGTGCAGCGGCGTAGCAGAAGATGCAGGATAGCCACACACCCGCTTTGTCTCGGGGCCAAGCCACATCGCCAGATGATCCGCATGTTCAAGCCGTCCCAGCCAGTCGCCGATCTCGATCCTGATCAGGGTGCGAAGATCTGCATCGCTGCGCGCAGCCTCCGCAGCCTCCTCAAGAAACGCCGCGACCTTCAGGATCGTAGCCAGGTCCCCCGCCACCAGCGCCTGTTCAAGCGCAGGCACCAGCACCGCTCCAAACACCAGGTAAGGCAGCGGCTCTTCATCCTCCGTATACGCGAGCGACTCCCGGTAACGCTGCTCGATCAAGGGCAGCGCATGAAACAGGTCGAAGATCACGCTCGCAAAGGTCACTCGTCTACACCAGCCTCTCGTCTATCAGACTCTCGTCTATCCCAGCCTCTCGTCCATCTCAGCCTCTCGTCTACCCCAGCCTTACGGGGGTCGCATCCGGAACCTCGACCGCGTCTCCCTCACACACGATCCGTGCAAGCACGTCGCGATCCTCAACGACCGCACCATGCTCCACAAACCACTCCACCAGCAGGCCCTGCCGCGGTGCAGGCAAATGGAACTCCATCTCGCCATCGGTCAGGGTAGCAACCGCCTGGCCCGTGCCCACCAGCGAACCGGCCGGCGCAAGCTGCTGCACAAACGTATAGCTCGGCTCGTCCGCATGAAGCTTCAACTCGTACAAAAAAGGCATAACGTCACAACTCCACAAAGTTCTGCAAAACCTGAAGCCCAACAGCACTCGACTTCTCCGGATGGAACTGCACGCCCATCACGTTGCCGCGCTCGACAGCCGCCGTAAACCTGCCGCCGTATTCTGTAACCGAAGCGGTTGCAGAGACCACCGGCGCCCGCCACGAGTGGGTGTAGTAGACAAATCCCCCGGGCTCCACCCCGCGCAGCAAACGGGAGTCCGACCGGATTTCATCGAGCGAGTTCCAGCCCACGTGCGGTGACTTCAACGGCACGTGATCTATTTGTAACGGAAAGTGTTCGCACTCCCCCCTCACCATCCCCAGACCCTTCGTTCCGGGTGCCTCGGTCGATCCATCGAACAGCCACTGCAGCCCGACGCACACGCCCAGGAACCACGCGCCTCGATCAATGGCCTCGCGCACCGCATCCGTGATTCCAAGATCGTGCAGCAGCTGCGTTGCACGAAAGTGCCCTACCCCGGGCAGCACAATCTTTGCAGCCTTCCTGATCACCTCAGGCGACTGCGTCACCTCGGTCGCCGATCCCAGGTAGCGCAGCGCCTTCACCACACTCGTCAGGTTGCCCGCCTTGTAATCAATCACCGCGATCACGTTTAGAGCAGCCCCTTCGTGCTTGGCAGCAGTTCCTTCATCCGTTCATCGCGGCTGCACGCACCGCGCAGGGCACGCGCAAACGCCTTGAAGATGGCCTCGATCTTGTGATGATTACTCCGTCCGTACAACGTCTTCACATGAACGTTTGCCTTCGCGCCACGCGCAAAGCCTTCAAGAAAGTCGGTCAACAGCTCCGTCTGGAAGTCACCCACCAGCGGCACGTTCACCTGGTCGTCCACCGCATACGCAACCCTGCCCGAAAGATCGACGGCGGCCACCGCAAGCGTCTCATCCATCGGCATCACAAAGTAGCCCGCGCGCAAGATTCCACGCTTGTCGCCGAGCGCCTCGGCAAAGGCCTCACCGAGCGCAATCCCCGTATCCTCGACCGTATGGTGCTGGTCCACATCCAGATCGCCAGTCACCTTCAGGGTGAGATCAAACCCCCCATGCCGCGTAAAGAGCTCCAGCATGTGATCGAAGAAACGAATCCCGGTCGAAACCGTATACGCTCCCTGCCCATCGATATTCAGGGTCAGCGCGATCTGCGTCTCGGTCGTCCTGCGCCCGATCGTTGCAACCCGTCCAGCCTCACTCAACGTCGCCATCCTATCTCTCCCAGGCTCTCGGCCAATGCCGCCAGACCCTCCGTCACCTGCGCCTCAATGCCAACCGTGATCCTCACAAAGCCGTCGCAGCCAGGGTCCGCCGAACGGTCGCGCAGCAGCACTCCATGTCGGCGCATCGCCTCCACCAGCTGCCTGTGCAAAGGTCCAATGTTCATCAACACAAAGTTCGCTTCACTCGGAAAGTAAGGCACCCCAAGCTCATCAAGACCAGCCATGATGCGCCCGCGTCCCACACGCACCTGCTCCACATACCATGCCAGGTACTCTTCATCCGCAAGCGCCTCCGGCAACACGGCAAGCGCCACGCCGTTCACGTTGTAGGGCGATGAAACCTTACGCAGGAAACCCATAAGCCTTGCATCGCCGGCCACCATGCCCACCCGCAGGTTGGCAAGTCCGTAAGCCTTCGAAAAGGTCCTCGCTACCAGGATATTCGGGACAGTCGCTACATCCGGAAGCGCAGTCTCGCCATGAAAGTGGAAGTACGCTTCATCGATCATCACCACCGCATGGGGCGCGGCTCGAGCGATCGCAAGCAGGTCCTCACGCGGCACCGTTGCGCCGGTAGGGTTGTTCGGCGAAGCCACGATGATCAGCTTGGTCCTGGGCGTAATCGCGGCTAAAAAGCGCGGCAGATCAAACGCGAGCGAAGCATCCGCCTGCACCTTGCGCAGACCACCGGGCGCCATCAGCGCGATCGAGACGTCGTACATGAAGAAGCCCGGCGTAAAGATCAGCGCCTCATCTTCGGCGTCGAGAAACGCGCACGCAATCAGGTGGATCGCCTCGTCCACGCCGTTCGTCAGCAGCACCTGGTCCGCCTCGAGGCCAAAGTGATCCGCTACGATCCGCTCCACCGGCCCCCGCTCGGGATAGGTTGTCAGGGCTTCCGCACTCAGCGCATGGATCCGCTCAAGCACACGCGGCGAGGGCGCGAAGGTGTTCTCGTTGAAGTCCAGTCGCAGCGCGTTGCGCGACGCCAGCGGCGGGTGATACTCGGGCATCGCAAGCACAGCCTTACGCGGCTGCGGTACCGTCTGCGCCTCATGTAACAGTGCCTGTTCCGGCTGCAGCAAAGTGCTCATCCTCCCACCGTCTTGCTGCCCAGCTTCACCCGGATGCTCTGCGCGTGCCCCGTCAGGCCCTCTGCTTCAGCCAGTGCGATCGCGTAGGGTCCAGCCGCAGCCAGCGCCCTCCGGCTGTACTGCTGCACCGTAATTACCTTCACGAAATCCTGCACACTCAACCCGCCGCGGATTCTTCCCACCCGCCCGGTCGGCAGCACATGGTTCGGGCCGCTTACATAATCCCCCATCGACTGCGGAGCAAAACGTCCCACAAATACCGAAGCCGCTGTCGAAACCCATTGCAGATCGCTCATCGCGTCGACACTCAGGTGCTCAAACGCAAGCCGGTTCCCCAGCGCGCGCGCCTCCTGAACCGTTTTGGTTACAAATACTGCGCCGTTCGCCGCAAGCGACTGCTTGGCCAGCGCATTTGTCTTCGACTGCAGCTTCACCTCCGCTGCGACAGCCTCCGCGAGCTCGGCATTTGAAGTAATCAAGACAGCCAGTGCCTCGGGGTCATGCTCCGCCTGCGCCACCAGGTCGGCAGCGATGCCCGCCGGGTCCCCGCTCTCAGAGACGACGCCGATCTCGGTCGGCCCCGCCGGCATATCGATACCGCAGCGGTCAGACACCATCTGCTTCGCGGCCGTAACAAAGAGATTGCCCGGCCCGACGATCTTTTCAACAGCGCCGATCGTCTCCGTGCCATAAGCCACCGCAGCCACAGCCTGCGCCCCGCCTATCCGGTAAAACTCGCTGACCCCGGCAAGATGCGCAGCCGCCAGCGTCTCGGGCGCAGGCTTCGGTGAGCACACCACAACGCGCTCGACCCCCGCAACCTGCGCCGGCGTCGTCGTCATCAGCACGGTTGAAGGATACGGGTAGCGGCCGCCTGGAACATAGCAGGCTACCGACGCCAGCGGCCGCACGATCTGGCCTGTGACGACGCCTTCCTCTGCCACCGTCCACTCGGTCGGCATCTGGTGCTCGGCGAAGGCGCGGATCTTTGCCTGCGCAAACCGCAAAGCCTCCTGCAGCTCCGGCGAGATCGAATCCCACGCAGCTTCCATCTCCTCCGCAGAGACGCGCAGCGGCTTGCCCGCAAGTTCATCGAACCGGCTCGCATAGCGAACCACAGCCCCATCGCCGCCCTTCTTCACCCCGCGCATGATCTTGCCGACGACGTTCTCCACCTTGGCGGTATTCAACTCGCCGCGCGCCTCGATCCGCGCAATCAGCGCCGCGGCAGCCTGGGTTGAGCGCCCGTATGTCCGGATCAACTTCATCTAAAGCACCACCTTGCTCAACGGATACTCAACGATCCCCGTCGCGCCCGCAGCCTTCAGCCGAGGAATCACCTCGCGCACCAGCCGCTCATCGATAATCGTGTTCAACGCAAATCCACGTCCGTCCGACCACTCGGAGACAGTCGGCGAAGCAAGCGCCGGAAGCTCGGCTGAAACCGCCTTCAGCTGATCCTTGGCTACGTTCAGCATCAACCCCACGCGGCCCTGCGCAGCGATCGCCGCGTTCAGCATCAGGGAGATGTTCTCGATTTTGTTGCGCTTCCACCCGTCGCTCCACGCAGACCGGTTCGCAATCAACTGCGTCTCAGACTCCATCAGCGTCTCAATAATGCGCAGCCGGTTCGCGCGCAGCGAAGAGCCCGTCTCCGTCACCTCGACAATCGCATCCGCCAGCATCGGCGGCTTCACCTCGGTCGCGCCCCATGAAAATTCAACCGTCACCGGGATCTTCTTCTGCGCGAAGTAGCGCTTGGTAAACTCCACCAGCTCGGTCGCGATGATCTTTCCCGCAAGGTCTTCGGGCTTTTCAAAAGGTGAATCCTCCGGCACCGCCAGCACCCACTTCACCGTGCCGCGCGAAACCTTCGAATACGTCAGCGACGTCACACGCTCCACATCCGATTCGTTCTCAAGCACCCAGTCATTGCCGGTCAACCCCGCGTCGAGTGCACCATGCTCCACATAGCGCGCCATCTCCTGCGCACGCACCAGCATGCATTCAATCTCAACATCATCGATCTGCGGAAAGTAGCTGCGGCCGCTCGCGAAGATACGCCAGCCCGCACTCTCAAACAACGCAATCGTCGCATCCTGCAGGCTGCCCTTGGGGATCCCGAGCTTCAGCTTAGACATGCACAACCTCGCTCTCTGCACTGGTTTGCATCGGGGCAGCCGCCATCGCAACCGGCTTGGTGAAGCACGAAACCGTACCCTCGTGGCACACCAGCCCGTCGCCCTCCACCTGCACGCGAAACAGCAGCGCATCGTTGTCGCAATCGGTTGCCGCCGAAACCACGCGCAGCCGGTTGCCGCTGGTCTCGCCCTTCATCCACAGCTTCTGCCGCGTGCGGCTCCAAAAGGTCACATACCCCGTCTTGAGCGTGTGCGCATAGCTGGTCTCGTTCAGAAAGCCGAGCATCAGGATCTGGCCGGTAGCCGCATCCTGGACGATGCCTGCGACCAGGCCGTCCGCCTTGTTGAAGTCGATTGCGGGTGTAAGCGTTGCGGCTTCCATCGTGTCTCCATGGGGGTTGGCAAAGGCTGTCGAGCAGAAGAAAGGCCCGCTCGCGGGAATCGCGTTGGCGGGCCTCTCAGGAACTGAGATCTGGAAGTAGTTTCTAGCGATCCACTCCACAGCCGGCTGCCGCCATCGCACACTCACGATGGGGATGATGGCCGCGATGATGGAGCAGGCGCTGCATGCAGGTTTAAGGTTAGCCGCGGCATGCACAGAAGTCAAACCGTGCGCTCGGGAACGACAGGAGACCCCCAGCAAGTGCGGCCTGGTCGCGGACGTCGAACACTTCGCACCACCCACGCTTCGCACCACCCAGGCTTCGCACCACCAGGACTTCGCACCACCCCCTTGCTGATCCCCGCCCAGCGCCCGGGATTGTTGTGGCGCGCGCACCCTCCCCTGGGGTACGCTGAAGCCGCCACCGCTTCGCTCCATCCCTTCAGAAACAGAGGAATCCATGCGCGTCTTCCGTCGTCTTTTAGCCGCCGCCTTCATGCTCTCACTCACCGCCCTGCCCCTCGCCCCGGCCATCAG
>CAXTUS010000129.1:0-8845 GCA_964247475.1 uncultured Acidobacteriaceae bacterium
CACGTCGGGACAGGCATCGCGCTCAGCTTGGCGTGGAGGACCGGGGTCGCGGCGTTGTTGTTGATGTGCGTGGATGCGAAGGCGCCGGTGACAACGAGAGAGAGAGCGAATGCGCGGACGATGTTCTTCATGTTCGTTTAGCCCCTTGGTACATCAAAAGTGGTAGGCGATTCGTTCTGCTTGAACCGTCCTTATGGTGTAAACATAGGGTAGGGAGTAAGCTAAGTCCAAGAGATACAACAATATGCGCATGTACTAACTACCTGCTATTACCGAGGTAACTAGCCTTCCTTGTGCATATCGTGACTAAATCGTGTGCTTGCAACACTGTTCCTCAGCCAACGTGTGGCGCACCAATTGCTTCTAAGCGAACGCAAGTTGCGCAAGTAGCAGACCATTGAGCGCAACAATGACGCTCACGATCAACCAGCCCGTGATCCTCGTGCGCCGGGCGCTCGCGAAGGTCTCCATGACCGCTTCGCGGCTGGTCAGGAGCAGCAAAGGGACCAGCGCAAATGGCAGGGCGAAGCTGAGGACGACCTGGGAGAGCACCAGGATCCGCAGCGGATCGAGCCCGACAGCAATGACAAGGATCGCCGGCACGATGGTGATCAGCCGGCGTAGATAGATAGGGAACTTCACATCGAGAAAGCCTTCGATGATGACCTGCCCCGCCATCACGCCTACGGTCGAGCTCGAAAGCCCGGAACAAAGCAGCGCCACCGCGAACGCCACCGCCGAGGCTGGTCCGAAGAGCGGTCCGAGAGTCCGGTAGGCATCCTGGATGGTAGGCGCAAGGTTGGTCGAATGCACAAAGGCGACCGCCGACATCAGGATCATGGCGGAGTTGATCAGCCATGCGCCGTTCATGGCGAGAAAGACATCCACCAGCTCGTAGCGGAGAAATCGGCTCAGGATCTCCCGGCGCCGTGGTTCCGTCGTGCGCCGGTGATCTTCCTCGCTGTGCAGCGCATTGTTCGCCGGGAGCAGGGCGCCTGTGAGCTCCTTCAGGCGCGGCTGCACCAGGGCCGAATGCAGGTAGATGACGTGCGGCATGACGGTTGCGCCCAGCATGCCGACCGCGGCATAGATCGAGGCGTGGAAGTTCGCCGGCGACGACCGGTCAAGCGATGGGATGAGCGTCGAAAGCAGGGCACGATGCCAGTCCGGGTGGATCAGGAAGACCTCGAAACCGTAGCAAAGCCCGATGACGCCGACCAGCAGGATAATGCCGCGTTCAAGCCAGAGGTGGCCGGCGAGATCCAGCGCCAGAATGCCAAAGACCAGCACCGTCGCAACCAGGGCTGCAAGCAGCAGCGTGACCTTGCCACTGACGCCGTGGGCATAGAGCCATGGCCCGAAGAGCAGGTCGAGCCCAATCGCGGCTCCCAGGAACTCGGCGAGATCGGTGGCGACGGCGGCGACCTCCGCTGCCGCCCAGAGCGAGATTGTGGTTCCGCGCGAGAAGTGCCTGCGGCAGTTTTGCGGCAGCGTCAGCCCGGTGACGATGCCCAGTTTGGCCGACAGGTACTGGATCATGATGGCCATGGCGTTTGACCACAGCAGCACCCAAAGCAGGCGATATCCGAACTGGGTGCCCCCCAGGATGTTGGTCGCGAAGTTGCCGGGGTCGATGTAGGCCACTGAGGCGACGAACGCCGGACCGAAGTACGTCCACATCTGGTTACGCTTGAAGCGCGGGATCAACTCCTGTTTGCGATGATCTCGCGGTCCGCTCGCGCCTGCGGTGTCGGTTTGCCCGGGTTCGGATTGGATTGAATGCACTTCGTCCATCATCAAGGAGGGTAGCACCCGGCGGCCCCGCCGCCCTGGGTACGGTGCAGGTGCTAGCTTTTAGAGATGAAGGTTCTGGTGATTGGCGGGGGCGGGCGGGAGCACGCGCTGGTGTGGGCTCTGCGAAAGAGCCCGAGGGTCTCAGAGGTCGTCTGTGCACCTGGCAACGGTGGCATCGCGCATGAGGTCCGTTGTGTTGCCGTCGATGTGGCGGATGTGGACGCCATGAAGCGTCTGGTTGGAACGGAACAACCCGGGCTGGTGGTGGTTGGCCCGGAGATCCCGCTGGCTGCCGGTGTGGTCGACGCGCTGCAGCAGCAGGGTGTCCGGGTCTTCGGGCCGACCCGTGCAGCAGCCCAGCTTGAGAGCAGCAAGGCCTTCGCGAAGAACTTCATGCAGCGTTCTGGTATCCCGACGGCTCTCTACGAGGTATGCCGCTCTGCGGACGAGGTGTCTCAGGTGCTCGTGCGTTTCGCAGGCAAAGTGGTGGTGAAGGCCGATGGCCTTGCGGCGGGTAAGGGTGTTGTTCTTTGCGAGACGCACGCAGAGGCAGTCACTGCGGCCGGGCAGATGTTCGACGGAGCTCTGCTCGGCGAGAGGGCCGCGAGTGTGGTGATTGAAGAGACCTTGACCGGGCCAGAGATCTCGTACTTCGCGGTGTGTGATGGCAGGACCGCGAAGACTCTCGCATTCGCCCAGGACCACAAGCGGATCGGCGAGGGCGACACCGGAGCGAATACGGGCGGGATGGGCGCCTACTCAACCGACGAACTCGTGACTAACGAGCAGGCAGCGTGGATGCTTGAACAGGTAGCCCAGCGGGTGGTCGATGGCATGGCGGCGGAGGGCCGGCCCTTCGCAGGCATCCTCTTCACCGGCCTAATGATGACGCCGGACGGGCCGAAGGTGCTTGAATTCAATACCCGCTTCGGTGATCCGGAGACTGAAGCGATTCTGCTGCGTCTCGAAACGGACCTGGTGGAAGTGGCCGAGGCCGTGATCGACGGCCGCGTCCACGAGCTTGAGATGGTGCTGAAGCCCGGGGCGAGTGCGTGCGTGATCGCAGCCAGTGCGGGCTATCCCGGCAAATACAGGTCTGGACTGGTGATCTCGGGACTTGGGGAAGAGCATCCGGGAGTGGAGATCTTTCATGCGGGCACGGCATCGCGCGGGGGCGAGCTTGTGACCGCCGGGGGGCGTGTGCTGGCATTTGCCGCCTCGGCCCCGGATCTGCGGCAGGCGCTTGACCGGGTGTACGAGGCTATAGCAAAGGTTCAATTCGACGGCATGCAGTTCCGTCGCGATATTGGCTGGCGCGCGTTGCCGTCGGGAGCGGCTTAGTCAATCAGCAGCTGGTGGTTAAGATCGTTGTCTCTGCTGCGGGCATCCAGACAGACGACATCGATCGAAAACCCTGAACTTCGGTCGTGATTGTCAACGGGACGCGGTAGCTGAGGGCGCCGGCCGTGCGGGCGGCAAAGCGCCCGGCGAGGGTCGCTTCCCGGTGCGCGCCCAGTGGACGAGCTCATCGAAGGTGCGCCCCACCTCATCGGCTGTGAAGGTGCAATGACCATCCCGGTGCACGTATTGCTGCACCAGGTTCTGTTCGAAGCCGGCAATCATCACCTGCTCCTTGTACACCTCAAGCGTTCGCGTGGGGATACGCGGATCGTAGGTGGTCTGGAGTGCGACCATCGGCCTGTAGAGGCGGCCGGTCGGCGTGTAGTGGCGCAGCATGTACTCGCGTGCGCGCGGGTCTCCGGCGTAGCGGCGAACGCCGTCGTTCAGGGCATTATCCGTGGCGGAGGAGGAAGGATCGCTGCCGGAGTAGAGGAAGTTCCGGTTATCAAAGGGATTGCCATGCGCGCGCCGTTGTATATCGCCGATGACATAGGTGAAGTACACCATGTTCTCAGCCACCTCGTGGTCGGTATGCAGCCAGGTGATGTTGCGCATGGCGGTTGCGGCGGCTGGATTTGCGTGCAGGGCGTCTTCAGCTTTTCTACGCAGGGCGCGCGTCTCCTGAAAGTCCAGCGGCACGGGGTCGATCGGAGGAAGAAGTCCGGGAAAGTAGAAGTCAAAGGCTGCGCGCCATGCGAAGCGGCGCTGGAAGGCGAGGTCTGTGGGCCCGACCGAGCCGCAAAGATTGAGGCCGCCGGCGTAAGATTTCGGATTCAGCTCGAGCGCCGCCACCACCAGTGCTCCACCCATGGAGCCGCCTGCGACGTAGGTCTCGATGTTGCCGTCCTTTTTCGCATTCTTCCCTAACGCTGGCTGTACGAACTTCTTGAGGAAGTACTGCCGCAGCTGCTCGGTCTCGGGGTAGGCCTCGGCCAGGGCCCAGCCTGGGGTCGAGTAGCCGGACTGAATGACGGCGAAACCGCGGTCGAAGAGGGGCTGCGTCTGGTCGGTCAGCGGCCCCCCCAGTCGATAGGTATAGGGGCCTTCCGAATAGCCGTGGAAGAAGACGACGAGGGCATGATTCCAGTTTGCCGGGATGTCGACGCGGTACGGGACAGCATCAAGGGTGCCGACCTCGGTCATGCCGGCCGCGGTTTTGAGGGTCTCAGGCTCTGAATCGCTCTTGACCTTGCCAGCTATGGCGGGCGCGGGCGCGGCACCCAGCAAGAGGGCGCACAGCAGCGGCAGCGCGGACAAAACTGCGAACCTGCTGGAGGGTAAAAGGGTCATGGGCAGCTGTTGAAGTCATTCTATCTTTTTGCAAGGGTTCTGACGCTCTGAAGCTACCTCGACGGATCGCCTGCTGGGTGAAAAGTCCGAATTAGCGCTCCACTTGTTTGAGCCAGGACGAGTAAGTGGGAGTGTAGTGGATCTGGAAGCGGGGACGTTCTGCAAGCCAGAGTCGGACCCTGGCATGCTTATGAGTGGCGTAGTTGTCGACGATTAGATAAACATTGGCTTCTTTCGGCACGGCGTGATCGATGCGCTTGAGGAACTCAAGGAATTCCTGATGACGATGACGTGCCCTGCACTCGGTCAGGAGAGTGCCGGAGGCGATGTTGAGTGCGGCGAACAGGGTGGTGGTGCCATGGCGAACGTAGTCGTGGGTGACTCCTTCGACATATCCCAGTCCCATGGGCAGCACGGGCTGAGTCAGGTCGAGGGCCTGTATCTGGCTCTTCTCATCGACGGAGAGCACGATCGCATGGTCAGGAGGGTTCAGATAGAGCCCCCACCACATCGGGACTTTTCTAACGAAGAACGGATTACTGGACACCTTGAAGTTCTTCGTGCGATGAGGCTGAACGGAAAACGCCTGGAAGAGGCGATGGACAGTAGACTTCGAGAGTCCATTCAGATCGGCGGCTTGGCGAACACTCCAGTGGCTTCCTGCCGGAGGCTTGTTCTTCAAGGTGCGGCGGAGCAGCGAAGCCACCTTCTCATCAGAAATCGAACGGGGCCGGCCAGGTCGAAGTTCATCATAAAGACCACTCAAACGTCGCTCGATGAAGCGCTGGCGCTACTTGCCGATCGTCGCCTTGGTCCACTTCAACTGGGAAGCGATCTCTCCGTGTTGGACTTGCCCTCAGCCGACCATAACACCAGCCTCGCACGGGCCACGAGAGCGTGAGGCAAACTACGGGAAGAAGAGAAGCCCCGAAACTCAGCCTCTTCTTCCACACTCACTTCCTGCGCTGTCTTCGGTCGACCGGTTGGCATAACCGAGCTTAACGCAGCTGCCTCTGTTTTATTAAGTATCTCTAGGACGGCACACTAGAGCCTAAGCCGAAAGGGACCTAGCTCGCCGCTGCAAGGGCAGCGGTTGGTCTTCGCTTTAGCTTGAGCACGGGGCGTTCAACGAAATGCCAGCTCAGCCATCCAAGCACCAGGCAGATTGCGGTTGATCCGGCAAACACTACCATGGGCGAGCTGTGCGCGTACCAGATCCACAGGATTTCGACGGGCCATCCGTAGAGATAGACACCATAGGAGATGTCAGGTAACTGGCTGATATAAATGCGGGATGCTATCTCGGATCTCGCCAGGTAATACATGAGGTAGCCGCCGCAGAGGATAAGGAAGGTCTCAAATTCGTCATGGGCGAAGATTCCTGCGAGTACAAGGATAATGCAGGCGGCGGCAGCTAGCGCCGGCCGAAACGAGATTTCATCGAAGAATAGGTAGAAGCAAGCACCCAAGGCGAATGTTCCCGTCATGCGGATAGCTTGTGTGGGCACGCCGAGGAAAGGGTCGAGATGCATGGACCATGGGATTCGGTCTGTCCATTCCGGAAAGCTCATCAACGCGATGAGGACGGCCGTGAAGGAGAGCCACAGGTAGCGACGTTTAAGTAGCCCGCAAACTCCGGCAAGAGCGACCAGCAGATAGCAACGGAACTCATAGGAGATGGTCCAAAGGGCGCCGTTTACGCTTGCATATGGGGCCCCGGGAAGAACAGGTGGAGTTTTCGGATACTGCAGCTCCAGCACGCTGCGGAGAAACTTGGTACCCAGATGACTGAAGAATGGCTTTACCCCAGGAGCGAGCAACCCGACTACGAGTGTGCTGAGCAATACCGCGATGAGGTACCCGGGAACGATGCGGAGAAAGCGCTTTTGCAGAAAGTCGAGGAGCTCTGGGTGATGGACCCAACTACGAACAATCAGATATCCACTGAGGAGGAAGAAGCCGTCTACGCCCAAGGTGCCGAAGCTGACGTTTGATTTCGTGAATTTAGCGAGGAGTTCCCGCGAATGGTTGCCGTCCGTAAGTTCGAAGGCATGAGCGAGGAGTACGAGAACGGCAAACAAAATGCGAAGCAGGTCGAATACTTGGTTCCTGCGCTCGCCATTTAGTATTTGCTTCACTGAATGCTTTCGTGCCAATCAGCCAACCTCCTGCTTCAAAAGCTGGAACTACAGAGAGGTTACCTCAAGTCCTTAGTAGGCTTCTATTGGTTAGGTAAGACGCCGTATCGGACAAAGCCGACCGGCATTGCGCAGACATGATCACCCACGAGCTCGGCTTTACTCAGTGTCTCCTTATTATTAGACAGGTCTGTAGAGATACTGCTATCGAAGGATTTTGCATGTGTGTGCTGGCAGCGCCTCGGAAGCGTCCAAGCAAGCAAAACGTTCATCACAACTCTCCTCATGGCGTTCGCTGACGTTATCCGTAGCAGTGAGCGTCGGGTCGTGATCGAAGAAACCTCAGAGCTCCAGATCGCGCTGCCGAACATGCTTGCAGCCGAGTGCCAGGCAGCCTAAGGGCGGCGCAGTGGACTTCAACACGTTCCTCAAAGCCTCACTCCGGTGGCGTCCAGACCGGATCGTTTGGTCTTGCTGGCGGTGTGGATGCGAAGCACTTTGCTCGTCGCAACGATGCGCAGCACCCCCACACTGCTGCCCAGCTTGTGCGGCACCGGACCGGACAGGAGTACACGACTGCCGATGGTGCCGTAGTTAAGCGGGTTGAGCATCGGGCAGGTTGGGAGGCTACCTTTTCAGCGCCGTATTCGGCCTCCCTCAACGCCTTGGTTGGGGGAGACGATCGGGTGCGAGAGGCGCACCGTGCAGCCGTCTCAAGAGCCCTAACCGGACTTGAGCGCTACACCCAGGCACGGATCAGCGGCAAGAACCCCGCAGAGACGACCGGGGAGTTCGTCGTCGCCAAGTTCGCCGTCGCCAAGTTCGCCGTCGCCAAGTTCGAGCATGACACAGCACGCCCGGTTAATGGCTACGCCGCGCCACAACTCCACGCGCACGCCGTGATCTTCAACATGACGCAACGCGCAGACGGCACAAATAGAGCCCTTCAGGAGCGTGGCTTCTTCGACAGCCAGCAGTTCGCGACAGCTATTTAGCAGTCGGACTTCACCTTTCAGCTTTCGCAATCTGGGGTATGAGATAGAGGCAAGGCGCAGCGGAGCGCCGGAGACCAAGGGCTACACCGCCGAGTACCTCGAGCGGCAGAACCAGACTAGTGAGGATCTTCCCCAACGCAGCATCCTGCCTGCGCTTGATCTCGGCGCTGCTCGTCGAGACCAGCCAACAGTGGATGGAGTGGCTCTACCTGAGCATGGAAGAATGGACCGCAGAACAAGCCGCCTGAGAGCTTCCTCAACCAACAAGAACAAGCAACAACTACCCTAAGGTAAGAAAATCTACCGAATTATCGGGGCTTGACGTTCGCCTGCCTCAGCGAACGGCCCTCTTGCAGATGCTACTAACGCAGCGTTTAGAATGAAATGAATGTTGTATTCGCAAATGCCGGTAACGAGTTCGACGGGTGCAAGACCATCCGGTACTGTACCGCCTATCGGAATTATCATCCCAACGTTTAACCGGACCGACGTTCTCCTGCAATGCTTTCAACACCTGGAAGAGCAGACCTGGAAAGATTTTGAAGTCGTGGTCGTGGACGACGGGTCAACGGATGAAACCTCTCGCCTGTTGAGAGGATATGCGGAGCGCACTCCTCTTTCATTCCGCTATGTCCACCAGAAAAATACCGGGCCGGCAGGTGCGCGGAACCATGCCATCTCGCTTGTCAGGTCACCCGTCTGCCTGATGATTGGGGACGACATCATGGCAAGTCCGACTCTGGTGGAGAAGCATCTCGCATTTCATTGGGCCCACACAAACAGGACGGCCTTCGCCATCGGCTACAGCAGATGGGCTCTTCGAGGACAGACCGTCACGCCATTCATGCGCTGGCTGGAAGAGGGAAGTCTGCAGTTTGCCTATGCGGCGCTACTCGAAGGAGCGCCGGCATCATGGGAACACTTCTATACAAGCAATCTATCGGGTAAGACGGAGTTGTTGCGTGCGAACCCGTTCAATGAAAACTTCACACGCAACGTGATGGAAGATATCGAGTTAGGCTATCGACTTGCACAGCAGGGTGAATTGCAGATCACCTTTTTACCCGATGCTCTCGGCGAACATATTCATCCTACCGATGTGGTTGGCTCATGCCGCCGAATGATTACAGCAGGATATGCCACAAACGAATTCTTCAATTTTTGGCCGGAACGGACACCCCCTTCACCCACTACCTTAAAGGGGCGCTTCCGAAGGCTGATTCTGCA
>CAXTUS010000130.1:0-7248 GCA_964247475.1 uncultured Acidobacteriaceae bacterium
CATGTTTGCGCGGCCTAAACTCGACATCCCCCCCCCCACCGGCAAGACAGGCCTGGCCAAGGGCGCGCGCGTCCGCCACCCCAAATACGGGGAAGGCGTCGTCTTTCAACGCGAAGGAGACGGGGACGACGCCAAGATTACAGTACAATTTCAACAGCACGGCGTGAAGAAGCTGGTTGAGAAGTTCGCCCAGCTCGAAAAGCTCTAGGGCTCTCTATAAAGCAGCTGCATCCGGATAGAGGCAGCAGCCCATGGAGCAACGGACCACGCGCCCGCAAACCTTTCGAAAAGAGACTCATTACATGGCAACACCAAGAGCATCACCGATCCCGTAGAGCGTAAAAAGATCAAGCGCGCAGCCCGCAAAAAGGCCGCTCCCAAGGCGCCACGCACCGGCGCTCGCGGCGAAAACAAGGCCAAGATCAAGAAGGCGGCACGCGGTCAGTCCAAGCGCTAGTCAGCGTGCGGGAGCGCCGCCCGGTGCTCCCGCCAGCTCCTCCATCCGAGCAGCAAAATAGACGTCCAGGCACTGGGTAGCACCCGGGAGTTATCCCGTATGCTACTTCCAACCCCCTCTTCCCTATTTCTGCGCGCAGGAGCAAGCAAGCTGGCCCGACAAATCTTCGCCACGAAGTCCATCGACAAGCTCATCTCCGAGTCCGAACGGCCCGAGAACGCCCTTCGGAAGAGCCTTGGACCCGTCTCGCTCACCGCGCTCGGCGTAGGCGCCGTCATCGGCTCCGGCATCTTCACTGTCATCGGAACGGCAATCGGCGGCAACCCGGCCAAGCTTGCAGACTGGAAGGGCTCGCCCATCCTCGACCTCGCGGTCGGGTGGCTCCATCACACCTCGGGCGCCGTCGCAGGACGCCCTGGCGCCGGTCCCGCGCTCGCCCTCTCGCTCGTCCTCGTCGCCATCGTCTGCGCGCTTACCGGCCTCTGCTACGCGGAGCTCGCCTCGATGATTCCCATCGCCGGCTCTGCCTATACCTACACCTACGCCACCCTCGGCGAGCTCGTTGCCTGGATCATCGGCTGGGACCTCATCCTCGAGTACGCCTTTTCGAACATGAGTGTCTCGGTAGGCTTTGCCGCCCACATCGTTGACTTGCTGGACTGGCTCGGACTCAACGTCAATCCAAAATGGCTCTCGCCCGCCTACCTGCCGCTCGGCCTCCAGGACCTTGCCGGCAAAGACATCTTCGCCGCGGGCTGGCACATGGGCTTTGACATCCCCGCCTTCCTCGTCGTCCTGCTGCTTACCGTCGTCCTCGTCCGGGGCATCCGCGAATCCGCCCGCACCAACAACATCATGGTGCTGGTCAAGATCGCAGCCATCCTGCTCTTCATCTCCTTCGGCATGTCCTTCATCAAGACCTCGCATTACCATCCGTTCTCCCCGAACGGCTGGACCGGCGTGCTGGCCGGCGGATCAATCATTTTCTTCACGTACATCGGCTTCGACTCGGTTTCGACAGCGTCTGAGGAGTGCAAAAATCCGCGGCGCGACGTCCCCATCGGCATCATCGCGACCCTGATCGTATGCACCATCCTGTACATCGGCGTAGCGGCCGTGCTGACCGGCATGGTCCCCTGGCAGACCGTCGCAGGCGATGGCGCTCCCGTGGTCAACGCCCTGAAGCGCCTCTCGCTTGAGCCCGGCGGCGTACGCCTGCACTGGGTCCGGCTTGGCGTCCTCGTCGGAGCGCTGGTCGGCATGGTCTCGTCGATCCTCGTCTTTCAGCTCGGCCAGGCGCGCGTCTGGTTCGCCATGTCGCGCGACAAGCTGCTGCCGGACGTCTTCTCCTCCGTCCACCCGAAGTTCCGCACGCCCGCCTTCGCCACCTGGGTCGCGGGCATCCTGGTCGCCATCCCGTCAGGACTGTTCGACGTCGGCACCTTCGCCGAGATGTCGAACATTGGTACCCTCTTCGCCTTCGTCCTGGTCTCGATTGGCGTCATCGTGCTGCGCTTTAAGGACCCCGCACGTCACCGTGGATTCCGCGTGCCCTTCGGTCCCGTCATCCCGGTACTCTCAACCCTCTTCTGTCTTCTCCTGATGGCCGGCCTCCCCGCCATCACCTGGCTGCGCTTCTTTCTCTGGCTGATCATCGGCCTCTTCGTCTACTTCTTCTACAGCCGCAAGCGCAGCGAGTTCTACACCCGCTGAAGATTCCCCTCCGCATCCGCTAAAGTACCGCAGCAAACAGCCGATAACCTCGTCAGGCTGACGCAGCGTCGTGACCCCACCCGCAGGGTTTGCAGCGGTTGGAAGGGCCTCGCGCGCCAGACCTCCCGGGAGCGAAGGAGGCCGCATGGTTCCACCCACATCAGACCCACGCTGGCTCTACTTCGCCGCCAATCTCACTTCGTTTCCGGTCAAAGGTCTCGCCACCTGCATGCTGCTCAGCCGCCTGCACATCAAGACCATCTTTGAAGGCGAGGCCGAGTCCCGCCTGGAAGTGATCGACAGCGCCTACGCGTTCTTCCGGAAGAACCAGGAGATGCTCGCCGATGACATCAAGCTGATCTTTGAACGGGCGGAGGCCTAACGGATGAGATCTGTGATGACAGTAGCGGAAGCATCAGGCCTTATCCTCGCCGGGCGGCGCATGTTCGTCTCAGGCGACGAAGCTCTGCTCAGAGGCCTGCCTCAGGGCGACTGGATCGGCGGCACCACCCCCTACTTCATGACCGAAGAGGGCGGTCTGCGCACCGACAGCAAGCTCCAGATCGCGCTCCTGCCTCGCTCCGTCGAAGCGATCGCGATCCGCCTCTACAGCGCAGACGAGCTCGCCGGTCTTCCGGCAGATTACCCGGCAAACGGGCTCTCCTACATCACAATTCCCGCCTTCACCAACGCGCACCAGACCTTCGCCAAGGATTGCTCCACCTGGCACGGCATCTTCGACCGTCCTCTGGTCGGCTGGATCGCTGGTGTCGCCCTCGATCAAATCGGCCGCGTGACGCCCAAAGTCTTCAACGGTCAAACTGGCGAAGTTTCAGAGACTGATGCCATCGTCATGCACATCGATCTGCCGAATCACCTCTTCGCCCGGGCAAACCTGATCAACATCTTCACCCAGGGCCAGGGCGACGTCATCACCTTCCCGGCTGCCACCTTCGACGTCACGGACTGTTTCATTAACGGCCGGCAGCGGTCGCTCGCCGAGTACGTGGAAAGCTCTGGCATCAGCCTCGAGCGCCCACTCGTGGCCAGCTACGCGGGAGCGATGGTCAACGTATGCTTCCGCTCGGTCGACGGAAAAGGAGGTCATGTCTCGCTCTACGGACCTGTCTTCCCCGGCATCGAGTACCGCTTCGCCAACCCGGTGGACGACTACGAAGCAGCCTTCTGCCAGCAACTCGAAAGCCTCAGGACCCAACCCGTCTTTGCCTGCAACTGCATCCTCAACTACGTCTACGGCAAGCTCGAAGGAAAGCGGACCGGCTCCATCGTCGGCCCGATAACCTTCGGCGAGATTGCCTACATGCTGCTCAATCAAACGCTTGTCTATGTCACCTTCGAGATTCGCCAACCCGGGAGCGATCAGCACCCGACCGATCCTCCAGCGCGAGCGACTGATCGGGCAGGAAGCTGATCGCCAGCCCAACTCGCAGTCCCATCGGACTTCCGAATGGGCCCGGCCCCCTAGGGGATCAGCCGCTCCGCCCTCAGCCTGTCGAACAGCTGAAAGAACGACTGGGACGTCTCTTGATAAGTCAGAAACCCAAGTCGCCGGCTCTTGCTCATGTCATTTACACACTCGATCTTGCGTCCCAGATCGCCATCCGTATGCCACCATGAGGCTACCCGGTTGAGGTCCGCCTCGCGGAGCGCGTGTTTCCCGGCAAGCGCTTTCCACGCCTCTGCAGCGCCCTGCATCCGCCCCTCAAGCGGAGCGCTTGCTTCAGGAGGCCCCTCCGGGACGACGCCGAAGTAAGCCGCAAGCTGCGGCCAGAGCCAGCGCCACCGGAAGATGTCGCCATTCACTACGTTGAACGCTTCGTTCCGGCCCGCGGCATCGGTCGAGGCCCACTCCAGGTGCTCCGCCAGCAGTCTCGCATCGGTCACATCCGTCAGCGCATTCCACTGCTCAGTCGACCCCGGGAAGATAAAGCTCTCGCCACTCTCGCGGCACAGCGACGCATACACCGCCAGGGTCGAGCCCATGTTCATCGCATTACCTACCGCGTAGCCGACAATCGTATGTGGCCGGTGAACGCTCCAGCCAAAACCGTGCCGCTCCGCCGCACCGAACAGCACATCCTCCTGCGTGTAGTAGAAGTTCAGCCCCGGCAAACGAGGCGTGTCCTCACGAAACGGTGTCTCGGCCGCAGTCTGCCCGTACGATTCGAACGGTCCTAGATACTGCTTCGTTCCGGTCACCAGCGCGGCATGCTCCAGGTTCTTCGCGCCCGCAAGCCCCGCGAAGACGTTTTCGACTATTCCACCATTTACCTTCACGTTCTCGGCCTCGGTCTCCTGCCGGATCCAGGCTGAAAGAAAGACATGCGTCACGTCCTGCCCGCCAAGCACCTGCTTCACCGCCTCAGCATCGCGCAGATCCGCCGACAGACCGCGCACACCGTCCACCACCTGTGCCCCGCGGGAAAGCCCCAGCACCTCCCACCCGTTTCGCAGCAACCGCTGCGCCAGGTTCTGCCCCACAATCCCCGTCGATCCCACCACCAAAGCAGTCCGCATGAAATAACCTCTGCGGTGTAGATGCCCGAAGTGCTGCAGAAGCAACAACTACCGCGTCCCGCCGCCAACAGGCGCCACTTTGTGGGTGGCAGCGATGAGCACGCACTTGCTTTGGCTTCTGCATCTCAGCCTGCAGGAGATTTCCATGCAGCCTGTTTGGTTTATCACTGGATGTTCGACCGGTTTCGGTCGTGAGTTGGCAAAGCTTGTGCTCGCCAAGGGTTGGCGCGCAGTCATCACGGCGCGTAAGCTCGAGCAGATTAGAGACCTCGCCCAGGGGCAAGAGAACGCGCTCGCGCTTACCCTCGACGTCACCGACAAGTCGCAGATAGCAGACGCCGTCAAGCAGGCCGAGGCGAAGTTCGGCCAGATTGATGTCCTCGTTAACAACGCCGGCTACGGCTACCTCGCGGCCATTGAAGAGGGTGAAGACGACGCCGTTCGCGCCATGTTTGAAACCAACTTCTTCGGCCTCGTCGAGCTCACCAAGGCCGTCCTGCCCGGCATGCGCCAGCGCGGAGCCGGCACCATCGTCAACATCTCGTCGATCGGCGGCCTCGTCAGCTTCGGCGCCACCGGCTACTACCACGCGACAAAATATGCGGTCGAAGGCCTCTCGGAGTCGCTGTCGATCGAGACCAAACCCCTCGGCATCAAGGTCCTGATCGTTGAGCCAGGCCCCTTCCGCACCGACTGGTCTGGCCGCTCGATCATCCAGTCAAAGACCGTCATCGCCGATTATGACCAGACCGCTGGCGAGCGTCGCCGGCAGACGGAAGCTAACAGCGGCAAGCAGGTGGGCGACCCGGTCCGCGGCGCCGAAGCCATCATCAGCGCCGTCGCCAGCGACAACCCGCCGCTGCGCCTGGTCCTCGGCAAGCCCGCCCTCGGCCTGGCTCACAAGAAACTTGAAGCCGTCAAAGCCGACCTCGACGCCTGGGAGTCCACCACCCTGAGCGCCGACTTCCCAGAGACAACGACAAAGGCATCCTAATCGCGAAAACTAACAACTTTTCGAGGTGGAAGCGCTGCAGCGAGGATGAGGCGATGAATGCCCTACTTCTTAAGCGCGGTAGCGCTTCCACCTCGCGAAGTGCCGCCCGTCCGGCATCAGGACGCTTTTGTCCTTATCCTAGGAAGATGCCCCGTCCGCAAGAGCTCGACATCCCCGCCTGGCTGCGCGATCTGCCCAAAGCGGAGCTTCACCTGCACCTCGAAGGCACCATCACGCCCGAAACCCTGGTCGTCCTCTCCGCACGCCACGACGCCGAGCCCCTCACCCTTGAGGCTGCGCGCGCACTTTACGTTTACGACGACTTCCAGCACTTCCTGCTCACCTTCAAAGCCGTCTCCGAGCGCCTGCGCACCGCCGCCGACTTTGAATTCATCACCCGGGAGATGATCCGCGCGCTGGCTGCGCAGGGCGTCGTCCACGCCGAGGTCTACATCTCCTGGGGCATCCTGCTGCGCTTCAAACCCCAACTCGCCATCCCCGACGTCATGGACGCCATCGAGCGCGCGCGTATCAGCGCCGAAGCCGAGTATGGCACCTCCATCCTCTGGATCATCGACGCCGTACGCCACTTCGGCGTGGACGAGGCCGCCACCGTCTTCCGCCTTGCCGCGGAGTTGCGCCACACCTACCCCAGCATCATCGGCATCGGGATCGGCGGAGATGAAGCGCGCGGACCCTCCGCCCAGTTCCGCGAGCTCTACGCCGAGGCAAAAGCAGCAGGGCTCCGGCTTACCGCGCACGCCGGCGAATCTACCGGTCCCGTGAACGGTCCCGCCGAGATCTGGGCCGCGCTCAACATCGGAGCCGAGCGCATCGGTCACGCGCTCGCCGCGCAGCACGACCCCGACCTCCTCCGCATCCTCGCAGAGAAGCAGATCCCTCTTGAGCTGAATCTCACCTCGAACCTGCGCACCGGCTGCTGCTCCGCCCTTGATCAACACCCGCTCCGCGAGTACTTCGAAGGCGGCCTCATGATCACGATCAACTCGGACGATCCGCCGATGTTCGGCTCGAATCTGCTTGAGGAGTACATCCTGGTAGAAAGCCACTTCCAGTTGAGCCTTGAACAGATGCGCGAACTTGCCGCAAACTCCGTCGAAGCCAGCTTCCTGCCACCTGAACGCAAGCTGAAGCTGCTCGCCCAGGTCGAGCAGTACACCGGGCCCGATCCCGTCGCGCAGCCGGGGTAGACGAAAGCTACCGCGGCGCCGGCACCATGACGGTATTCGGATCAACCCGCGGAATGCCGAAGTGCCCACCCAGGTGCATCAGGTCGAGCGGCCGCAGATCGCACGCCACCTGGATCACATTCATCATCCTGCTGGCGCGCGTCAGCACCGTCAGCCCGTCAATATCGGCGCCAGAAAAGTGCACCCACAGGTCGGTTGCCGTGCCGCGCGGCTGAGCCGTGTTCTCGGGCGTCTGGTTCGCGTTTACCAGGTGCTTCCAACCCATCTGGTGATAGCTCTCAATCAACGCGCCCATCGCCTCGGGCGTGTAAAAAGCCGGCTGCTGATAGCGATAG
>CAXTUS010000130.1:7258-8760 GCA_964247475.1 uncultured Acidobacteriaceae bacterium
GTTATCCACGCTGATCGCACGCAGCGCAACCGCCGCACGCTGCGAGTCCATGCCCTGGGCCTCGAGCACGCCCTGCGCAAGCTGCAGCATGTTGCGGTCGAACGTAAAGCCGCCATGGGTCGCCGGCTGCTCCGTCAGGGTGGCAAGCTGCTGCTGAAGATTCGGCCCGGGAGCCATTGGAACCGGTACATCATAGGGCGCTGAGGAGGGCGGAGAAGCGCTTGGACCCGCATACTTCTGAGCGCACATTGCTGGGACAAATGACGCGGCAAGCAGAACGGAAAGGACGAGACGCATGGGGAAGTCTCCTGGTGGATTTAGACCCAGGCGGCGATGAGAAGTTCTGCAGAAAAGCAAAATGGAACAGGGCCCGTTCTCGAACGGCGACGCCTTCGTAGCAGCTTTGACGAATCGCGTGAGTCAGCGTAACACCCGCTGGCTCGGATTGCGCTCGTCAATCTGCTGCGATCCGCTGCGCGGGCTTACTGCGCGGGACGCGGCGCAAAGTAGCCCGTTCTGGTCCGCACGTTGTAACGAGGATCGGTCGCCTTCAGGTAAATCGTTCGAAAGCTGCCGTCCTGCTTGAAGTTCGATGGCCTGTACTCAAGCGAGTACTGGCTCCTCAGCTCTTCCTCGATATCCTTGAAGCCCTGCGCCACATCCTCAAGCTTCACAGGGAAGAACGTCCTGCCGCCGGTCGCCTGCGAGATCTGGTTCAGCACATCGCTCCCCTTGCCGCGCGTCGGGCTGGTATCGGTGGAGATCGCGTACACAATCGTCTCCGCACGCTGGCACATCTTGATCGCATCGGACTCGAGCGCGCGGCTGTAGTTGTCATCGCCGTCAGAGACCAGGATGATCGCCTTCCGCACGGGTGTATCCTCGCGCAGCGTCAGCATCTGGGTCTGGCACGTCTTGTAGAGCGAATCAAAGAGCGCCGTACCGCCGCCCGGCCTCAGCTTGCGAATCCCCTGGTTCAGCGCGTCGATGTTGTTGGTGTAGTCCTGCGCCAGGTCCAGGTTAATGTCGAAGCCCTCGACAAACGCACGGTCGTTCCCGTGCAGCACCTGCAGAAAGAAGTCGAGCGCCGAATCCTGTTCAAACTTGAAGCGCGTCCGAATCGAGCTCGACGTATCTAGCATGATGCCAATGCGTAAAGGTAGATTCGTCTGCTGGGTAAAGCTAATCACCGACGACGGCGGCCGTCCATCATCGAGCAGCCCGAAGTTCTCACGCTTCAGTCCTGTAATGAACCGGCCCTTTTTGTCGGTAACCGAGAAGACCAGGCTGACCAGGTTCACACGGACCGTCGGCAGCGTAAAGGTTGGTTCCTGGCCCGGTTGCTGACCAGCCTGCGTCGGGGTGTCAGGTGAACCCTGCTGCGCTGGACTAAACGGCGCGGCAGGCGCCTGCGGAGCAACAGCCGAGGCCGGAGAAACAGCCGACGCCGGAGCAATAGCCGAGGCCGGAGCAATAGCCGAGGCCGGAGCCGGTGCAGCGCC
>CAXTUS010000131.1:0-8632 GCA_964247475.1 uncultured Acidobacteriaceae bacterium
GCCGCAGCCCGCCGCCAGCGCGCGCGCCCACCAGGCCCAGCGGCTCCAGGGCCCCGCGGGCGCCGGCGGCGTGCCCGTGATCCCGGGCATGCTGCAGGGCCTGTCGGGCGATGAGGTCACCCGCGTCAGCGGCATCCTCAACGGCACCTGTAACTACATCCTCAGCCGCATGGAGGCCGGCGCCCGCTACGCCGAGGTCCTGGCCGATGCGCAGCGCCTGGGCTACGCCGAATCGGACCCCACCGCCGATGTCGGAGGCTTTGACGCACGCGCCAAGCTCTGCATCCTCGCACGCGTCGCCATGCACGCCGAGCTCGACCCCGAACAGGTTCCAACCCAGTCGATAGCCGCCATCGACGCCATCGACTTCGCCTACGCGCGCGAACTCGGCTCGACCATCCGTCAGGTCTCAAAGGCCCAGCGCCTCGAAGGATCGGCCGAAGGTCAGCAGTCAGGCAGCATGTACGCCCGGGTTGCCCCCATGCTGGTTCCGCTCGAGTCGCCCATGGCATGGTCCCGCGGCACCCAGAACATGGTCGTCTCAACCGGGCGCTTCGGCGGCGATGTCGTCTTTTCCGGGCACGGTGCAGGCGGAGACGCCACCGCAGTCGCGGTCGTCTCGGACCTGGTCGCCATCGCGCAGGGAGCACGCTCCGTCACCATGCCCGCCACCCCGCGCCGGGTGACCGGAGACTCGGTCGCTCCGCACTACCTGCGCTTCGTCGTCGACGACAAGCCGGGCATCGTCTCCGCGATCTCAGGAGCGCTGTCGAAGGTTGGCGCCAATATCGACTCCCTGCTGCAGCGCCGCGGCTACCCGAAGCACCGTCTGCCCTTTGTCGTCACCACCGAGCCCACCCTGAACTCGACCATCGCCCAGGCGGTCGAGTCGATCGCCGCCATGGACTGCATGCTCGAACGCCCCCTCGCGCTCGAGATGCTGGTCGTCGACGATCGTGATGAAGAGACGGCATAGCTGAAGGCAACGGCAACTGCGTCCTGACGCCGGACGGGCGCCACTTCGTGGAGCGGGGGCGCTTTGCGCGCGCAAGCTGCGGAGGTTTTCCTCAGCTTTCGACGCGCGCAAAGCGCCCCACCCCACGAAGTGGTCGCCGTCCGCGATGAGGACGCAGTTGCCGTTGCCTTCAACCGGCGAGCGCTTCGACCAGCGACTCCACATCCATCGGTCCGTCGTAAAGCTTTCCGTTCACGAAAAAGGTCGGCGTCCCGTGGACCCTGCTGTGTTCCCCGCTGGCACGATCCGCATGCACATGCTTCCGGTACGTCCCGTCGGCAAGCGCCGTCTCGAGTTCGTCCGGATCAAGCTTCAGCTGCTTCGCATAGCCCAGCAGATCTGTAAGATCTAGTTCCTTCTGGTGCTTGTACAGCAGGTCGTACATCTCCCAGAACTTGTCCTTGGACGCCGCATACTCGGCCGTCTCAGCGGCCGCCTCCGCATGCTCGTGCATCTCGGTCAAGGGAAAATGCCGGTACACAAAGTAAAGATCATCCCCCAGCTTCTTCTGCACCTGTTTCACCAGCGGATAGGTCTGCCCGCAGGTCGGACACTGGAAGTCGCCGTACTCGACCAGCTGGTACTTTGCCTCTGGACTGCCATGTCCATGATCAACCTGGCTTGGCGCTTTCGACAGAACAGACATAGATCTCCTCACAAAGCTTCGGGCACACGCGCCTTGGCGCGATCACACCGTCGCTGACAGGTAGTTCAGATGCGGAACAGCAACCCGCCGGTCACCCGGGAGGGGAAGGCCAGGCAAGCTTCCATCTGACGGCAGGATCCGTAACCTTCTGCTCCTCGGCCAAAGGTCCCGAACCGTCAGTGGCCCACGGACGGCACCCTCCGACCCTCCGGAAAGGCTTGCCATCCGCTTCAATTCTCGTATCCTGAGAGGAGTCTCGCAAATATCCGAGGTTCAGGAGAGTCCCGTGGCGGAATCAGAAAAGCAGCCGAAGACACCCGCAAAGAAGACCGTTGCAACGAAGGCGCCCGCAGAGAAGATACCCGCAGAGAAGACACCCGCAAAGAAGATACCCGCAAAGAAGACCGCTGCAACCAAGGCGCCCGGAGAGAAGGCGCCCGCAAAGCAGGCTGCACCAGAAAAGACTGCTGCAAAGAAAGCCGCCGCGAAGCAGACCGCAGACATAGACTCCGCCGAGAACACCGCAGCCGCCACAAGCTCCCCATCGCATCCCGCGCCGACCCACGCCGAGATCGCGCACCTCGCTCATATCTTCTGGAGCCATCGCGGCCACCATCACGGGCACGACCGTGAAGACTGGGCGCGTGCCGAGGAGACCCTGAAGGCGCGCTGACGAACAGTGCGGTCAAAGAGCCTGCCGGAACGGGAAGTAATCCCGTTTCGAAGCAGAATTCCGCGCTGATCCTCCTCAAAGGCTCCGCGCGCGCGGGAGTCTATTCCCAAAGCGGGACATACCGGAAGATTTGCACTTTATCTGAGCCATATGTGCCATATGACACATACGCATCTGTGTGACAGCTGCTTGAATGCACGGTATGGCACAAGTAAGCCGGAACGGTCGGGTCGAACCCAGCACAGGCTTCAACGTCAGCCATCTCTCCGCCTCCCTTGAACGGCGCTCTTTGCGGACGCCGCCATGCGTGTAAAACTCGCCTTCACCCAGACCAGTGACGACCGCTTCCTGGTGCTTGCCGAGGCCGACGCAGTCGCCGCGTACCGTGCGGGAAGCGCCCTCGCCTCGGTCGCCTATGACCACGAAGACTCCTTCCTGCAGCTGGCCTGCATGGCAGAGCTTCACGAAGAGGACACCAACAAGGTCATCTCAACCGTTCTCCAGTCGGTCGCGGACTCTGCGGAGACTCCGAACTGGATCGAAGTCGACATGGACGAAGGTCAGCTTCAGACCATGGGTCTCCGCGAAGCGAAGCCCACGCAGCGCCACTTCTTCGACCAGGCTCCGACCAACCTTTCCGCGCGCGATGACCCGTTTGGCTTTGCGGCCGAGTTTAACCAGTTTCGCGACTTCCTGGTGCAGTCGCCCAGCCCGTACGTCCTGCTCTCCGGGCCGGAACACCGCCTGGCCTTCGCCAACAACGCCTACATCGAGAAGATACGCCGTGCCCCGCGCAAACTCTTTCTCGGCAAGACCGCACGCAACACCCTCTCAGAAGCTGACGGTCAGTACTTCGTCAAGCTGCTCGACCAGGTCTACGCCACGGGTATGCCGTACGTCGGCTTGGACGTCCGGGCGCCGGCCTTCCGCGACGAGGAGGGCCAGCCCGAGGAGCGCTACTTAGACATTCTTTACCAGGCAGTGCGCAACCGGGCAGGCGAGATCTACGGTATCCTCGCCAAGGTCATCGACGTTTCGGAACGCGTGGTCGCGCGCCAGGTTCAGGACTCGCGGGAAAAGCTGCTCTACCTCCAGTGGGCGGAACTCGAAGCCATCTACCGCGCATCGCCCGTAGGCATGATGATGATCGACGCCAGCAGCTCCCGCATCACCCACATCAACGAGGTCCAGGCCGAGATCCTGGGAGCACAGGTGACCGACGTCATCGGTAAAACCATCTGCGAATCCTGCCGAGACCTTCCGGAGTTCGAGCGGCTCGTCAGCCTGGTCGCCACCGGCAAAGCGGTTTCAAACACCATCATCCAGAAGCACGTTGGTACGGACGGCACACCAGGCCGCCGATGGCTGGTCAGCCTGGCGCCTGTTCTCGGCATCTCCGGCGAGGTCGACTCGCTGTCCGCGGTCTTTCTTGAAGCTCCCGGAGATGTGCTCGACGGCGACCTGTCCCGCTTTGCCTCGCCGCTCATCGCCGATGTGCTTGGAAGCACAAGCGACGCCGTCTTTGTCCTCGACCACGACTGGAACTTCATCTATCTCAACTCACAGGCCCGTGACCTGATCCCGAACGGCAACCAGATGCTTGGACGCAAGCTTTGGGAGGAGTTTCCTCAGGCGGCCCACATCGGTCTCTGGCCCATTTGCCACCGCACCATGGACGAGCGTGTTCCCACCTCGCTCACGTTCTTTTACCCGGAGCCGCTGAACCGATGGTTCCATCTCCGCTGCTTTCCGTCCAAGCTGGGCATCAGTGTCTTCTTCCGCGATATCACAGAACGCAGAATGAAGGAGCAGCAGCTTGAAGAATCCGTGGATCGTTACCGCGACGCGGTCGACCTCAACCCAAATGTGCCGTGGATCTTGGATCCTGACGGCAGGCTGCTCGACTACGGCGGCCAGTGGCAGTGCATCACCGGCCTCACGCCCGCCGAGACTCTCAACGACGAATACATGAGGTTCGTCCACCCTGACGATCTCCCGCAACTCAAGGAAGCCATCGCGCACGGCACCTCGATGCAGCAGGCTTTCGATGTGGAATGGCGGGTACAGGCGAGAGACGGCGGCTACACCTGGCTTCGCACCCGGGCGGCGCCCGTCTTCGGTCCCGACGGCAAGGTACGCAGATTCTACTGCCAGACCGAGGACGTGAGTGAAGTCAAGCAGCTCCGGGCCTTACTCGAAGAGGTGCGCAGGGATCGCGAGCAGGTTTTAGAGGCAACGCTTGCTGACGGCCTGGCTCCTGCTGAGCAGGAGGCTCTGCCCGCGCGGGGCTCTGCCTGAGCAGGAGGCTCTGCCCGCGCGGGGCTCTGCCTGAGCAGGAGGCTCTGCCAAAGAGCCTGGCGGAGCGGAAGCCAGCACCCAAAGAGCCGGCGCGAGCCAGCGCCCGAGCCAACGCCAGCCCCCGCCCGGCCTGCCGATCAGTACTTGGGCATCGTGGGATCGATCTTGTCCGCCCAGTCCAGGATGCCGCCCGCGACATTCAACACATGGGTGAACCCGTGATTCTTGAGGATCACGGCAGCCTTCTGACTCCGTGCGCCAGACCTGCAGTGCACCAGGATCTCCGCGTCTTTTGCCACCGGGATCTCCGCGATCCGCTGCTCAAGCGCGCTTACCGGAATCAGCGGCGCCCCCAGGTTCGCAATGGGATACTCGTGTGGATCGCGCACGTCGAGCAGGAAAAACTCCTCCTGCGCATCACGCTTCCGCTTCAGCTCCTGCACCGTGATCTGCGGAATGCCGTCGACCACTGCGCCTGCAACGTTCTGGTCCCTGGCAACCTCGAGCGGGCCCGCTTCGGCAGGCTTCGGAACTCCGCAGAACTGGTCGTAATCGATCAGCTCCGTGACGGTCGGATTGACTCCGCAGACCGGGCAGTCCGGATTCTTGCGCAGCTTCAACGTGCGAAAGTTCATGCCCAGCGCATCGACCAGCAGCAGACGTCCCACCAGGGTCTCGCCGATACCAAGAATCAGCTTGATCACCTCGGTCGCCTGGATCACTCCAACCAGCCCGGGCAGGATGCCCAGCACGCCGCCCTCGGCGCAGGATGGAACCAGGCCCGGCGGCGGCGGCTCCGGGTACAGGCAGCGGTAGCAGGGACCTTCCTCGGTCGCGAAGACGCTCGCCTGGCCCTCAAAACGGAAGATTGAACCGTAGGCATTTGGCTTGTTGCCGCTCAACACACACGCGTCGTTCACCAGGTAGCGGGTCTGGAAGTTATCCGTCCCATCGGCGATCACGTCGAAGTCCTTGAAGATCTCCATCGCATTCGCCGAGGTCAGCATGGTGTTGTATTTGACCACGTTCAGGTTCGGATTCAGGCCCTTCAGCATGATCTCGGCCGAATCCACCTTCAGCCGCCCCACCGTCGCCGTCGAGTGGATCACCTGGCGCTGCAGATTGCTGGCGTCGACCGTATCGAAGTCCACCAGCCCAATGGTTCCGACACCCGCCGCCGCCAGGTAGAGCGCAAGCGGCGCGCCCAGGCCGCCGGTGCCCACGCAAAGCACCTTCGCCGCCTTCAGCTTCTGCTGACCCTCGTAACCTACCTCGGGCAGGATCAGGTGGCGGGAGTAGCGTGCAATCTCCTCGTTCGTCAGCTTTGGCAGGGCGGCTGGGTCGGCAATCTCTACTTCGGGCGCGGTCGCTGTAGTCATATGGAGCCTCTGTTCAACAATTGGATGTCGATCAAACAAGGAGGATGCGGCGGGTTTGTCCTGCTCGTCAGTCCCGAAACGGCCTACACGCCGCCTGCGATCGACGGGATGATCGTGAGCTCATCGGAGTCCTTGACCGAGGTATTTTCCTTCTCGGGCAGGTACCGCACATCATCATCGTTCAGGTAGACATTCACGAACGACCGCAGGTTTCCGTCCGCGCCGAACAGATTCGTCCGCAGCTCGGGATGCTGGGCGACCAGCGCCTCGAGCGAGGCGGCGACGGTGGTTGCCATCACGTCGACCGAGGCCTTCTGGCCGGTGTACGCGCGAAGCGGGGTGGGGATATGGATGAGCATGGAATCTCCTGGAACGGGATAAGAATGTGAGAGAAAGAGGGAAGGGAATCAAGCCGCGTGGCGCGGGGTCGCTGGTCGCCCGCAGGCTAACAACAGCAGGGACAACAACAACGGGTTGGAGCGGGAAGTTTCATGTGCAGAGTGGCTGGATGACCGAGACGACCGGCCAAGCGGATCATGATGCCGGGGTCGCTTCCTTCATCATAATTTCAATCGGCTCAGGCTCGAAGGATTTGTTCTCCTCAGACGTACCCCGAAGGTAGAAGGAGTTGGTTACGTCCGCCTTGCCCTCGGCCACCCGCGTGATCACATAGCTCGAACCCAGCCAGTGCGCCTCCGCGAAGTCAGTAGCAGACCACTGCGCCGGATGATCCGGGTGCGAATGGTAGAAACCGACGATGTCGAGCGAAAGCTGGCGTGCCTGGCGCTGGATCCGGATCAGCTCCACAGGGTCGATATGGTACCGGTTGTGTGCCGAATCGGTACGGGTATTGCCGGCCGCGACAATCTGGTGCACCTGGTTGGTTGAAACGCCATCCACTTCGATAGACTTGCCCAAAAGGACGCCGCAGCACTCATGAGGATACGTCTCCTCGCCATGCGCACGCAGCCGGTTATAGTCGGAGACACTCAGCTGAAGCATGCCTATTTCACCCGTTCCTTCAGCTCGGCGGCATACTGAGGATCGTTCCAGAAGCGCTCCGACATGTACTTCTCCGCAGAATCACACAGGATGGTCGTGATCACCGCTTCGCGCCCCGCAGCATGCTCACGCCGGGCAAGGTCGAGCGCCGCAACCACCGCCGCACCCGCCGACACTCCCACCAGCAGGCCCGACTGACGCGCCAGCCGCAGGCACATCGCATAGGCGCGCTCGGTCTCCATCGGCATGTTCTCGTCCGCCAGGTGCGCGTCATAGATGCGCGGCACGATCGCCGTCGCCATGTGCTTCAGCCCTTCAAGGCCATTGAAGGCGGAATCCGGCTGCATCGAGACGCACCGGATCCGCGGGTTCAGCTCGCGCAGCCGCCGCGTTGTTCCCATAAAGGTCCCGGAGGTTCCCAGGCCGGCGACAAAATGGGTCACCTGTCCCTCGGTCTGCTCCCAGATCTCGTTCGCCGTCGTTTGATAGTGCGCCAGCCAGTTCTGCTCGTTCGAGTACTGATCGGCGTAGAAGTAGCGATCCGGCTCCTCACCCACCAGCTTGCGCGCCATGCGGATCGCACCGTCTGACCCCTCTGCCGGGTCAGTCCACACGATGTTCGCCCCGTAGGCCGCAACAAACTTCTTGCGCTCGGGCGAAACGTTCGATGGCATACACAGCGTCACCGGAAAGTGCAGCGCCGCGCCCAGCATCGCGTAAGCGATTCCCGTGTTGCCAGAGGTGGCATCGATCAGCCCCTGCATGGGCGACAGCAGGCTGCGGCTCAGGGCATCCTTCACAATAAAGCTGGCCGCCCGGTCCTTCACCGAGCCACCCGGATTCGTCCACTCCGCCTTGCCGAGGATCTGGACGCCAGGCAGGTCCTGGGTCAATTCATCAAGCCGCACCAGCGGAGTGTTGCCGATACGTTCAAGAAGGCTTGTGCCAAGCGCGGAAATGGTAGGGGTCATCATCATATTTGGCATCACTTATAAGGAAAGCGTAATTTCAGTCATCTCTACGTCTGTGCGAGAGTTATCCTGAGTCTAACTTATGGCAAAAAAGATTCAGAAGCGCAGTTTCAACGACGTGCTGTCAGCTTTAGGTAACCAGCGGTTTGATGTGGCAGGCGCCGGAGAAGGTGCAAGCCGGCGTCCAGGCGCGATGCGGGTCTCGAAGTACGGCTGCGCGGCGGAGATCTCGGACGGCCAGGGTGGCCCGGTCATGCTGCTCCAGAAGCCGGGCTGGGTCCTCAACGGAGAGATCAGCCGCATCCTCGACAAGGGCTATCAGAAGTTCCTCAAGTCCTCGAAGCTCGAGATTCCGGCGACCGCCGACAAACTGGGCGCGCTGCACGACTTCTCGAATGAACTCGACGCCATTACCGGCGAAACCGCGCTCTACAACGACGCACTCGGCACCACCAGCGACATCTACCTCTACGACCGGGTCCTCGGCCGCGCGGACGGGCAGAAACACTAGCTGACGGGCAGAAAGACTAAGGCTGACGGGCAGAAACACTGGCTGACGGGCAGAAACACTAAGGCAACCGCAACCTGACGCCGGACCCGCGCCACTCCCTCAGGGTGGAAGCGCCCGCGCGCTTACCTGTCCGGACT
>CAXTUS010000132.1:0-4144 GCA_964247475.1 uncultured Acidobacteriaceae bacterium
CCGCTGAACTGCCCGCGGCAATCCCTCGTGCCGCCGAGCAGCAGCAGCCCAGCAGTCAGCAGCCCAGAATTCAGCAGGCAAAGAGCCAGCGAGCGGCTCAACCGCATCCACCTGCAGGTGCCCGGCTCGCCTGCTCGCCGTTTCTCAGCTTTCCGTCCTGCGATCGTCCATCTGCAGCTCATAGATCCTGCCCCCGCCGGCCCTTCTCGAAGCCCGTGCGCGCGTCCCACCCGGCAGGATCGAGGCTCGCATACGAGTAGCCCGAATCGCCGTAGTGGCCGTAGAGCTCGGGGGTGCTTTTATCGAACGAGTTGACCACCACGCCGGCCAGCGGTGCGCCCGCGCGCAGCAGCAGGTTCAGGCAGTTCCGCACGATCGTCTTGTTGGACTTCGCATGCCGGATCACGACCACCACCGCATCCACCTTGCGCGAAAGCAGAACGCCATCCGTCACCGACAGCACAGGAGGCGAGTCGATCACCACGTGCGTGTAAAGCTCGCCTGCCTGTTCAAGCAGGCGCGACATGGTCTTCGAGCTCAGCATCTCGGTCGGGAACGGAGGGATCGGGCCGCTCGCCAGGATGTCGAGGCCCGGTACCTCGCCGACCGACTGGATCGAATCTTCAAGCGTCGTCTGCCCGCTCAGAACCGTGCTGAGACCAAGCTTGGCGTTCAGGCCGAAGCGGTGATGGACGTTCGGTCTTCGCAGGTCCGCATCGATCAACAGGACGCGTGTGCCGCGCTGCGAAAGAATCACGGCAAGGTTGCTCGAGATGGTCGTCTTGCCCTCGGACGGGGTAGCCGAGGTGAACAGGATGAACTTCGGTTCCTTGCCCACGCTCGAAAGCAGCAGCGCCGTCCGCAACGCGCGAAACGCCTCGGTAAACTGCGACTTCGGCTGGTTCAGCACGTTCAGGCTGCGCTCAACGGGTGACATGGCGGCAAGCTGCTCGGGCGTCGTGCGCTTGGCCCGGGGGATGATGGCGAGCGACGGAAGCTCGGTCACGGCCTCGACCTCGGCGATGCTGCGCAGCCCGGTATCCAGGCTGTCGCCAAGGAAAGCCAGCACCACGCCCGCCACCAAGCCCACCGCCAGGCACGTCATCAGGATCGTCGACCGCGGTGTCACGGTCGTAAACGCAGCCATAACCGCCGCATCCAAAATGTCTATCTCAAGCGACTCCAGCCCGGCCGAGATCTCGGCGGTTCTCAGCTTCTCCACCAGCTCCTCGTAGAGCTTGCTCTTCGATTCAAAGTCGCGCTGGTGAACGGTGTAGTCGACCAGCACGTCGCGCAGCTTGTAAGCCGCCGCCTTCTGCTGTTCAAGCGCGGCCGTGGTCTGCAACTCGTTGGCCTGGGCCAGCCGAAAGGTCTGCTTCGCCTGCTCACGCAGCCGTCCCTGCTCGCCCTCCAGGGCATGCCTCAGCTCCTGCACCTGGGCTTTGCCGGCCAGCACGCTTGGATGATTCGGACCAAGCGTCGCATCCAGCTCCGCAAAGTTCGCGCCTGCCGTGGCAAGCTGCGAGCGCAGGAGGTTCAGCGTAGGCTGACCCTCGTTCGTCCCCGCATCGACTGAACTCCCGATCGCATCCGGACCGAGATTGCCCAGCAGGTGATACCGCGTCTCCGCCAGAATTCTTGCAAGCCGCGCCGTTCCCGCCGCCTTCACCAGGTCGTCGAGTGAACTTGCCAGCTCGTTGTGGCCCGCATCGAAGCCCAGGATGCCAAGCTTCTTCTGCAGATCCATCAGCTTGCCCTGCGATCCGGCGACCCCTTCGCGAAGATCTTCAAGCCGCGTGCCCAGCCAGCGCGAAACCTGCTGGGTCGACTCGTAGCGCGTCTCGTAGCTCCGCTTGATGTAGTCCTCAATCACGCGGTTCACGATGTCCCGCGACAGCGAAGGACTCGAACTGCTATAGCCGATCCTGACGATGTCCGTTTTTGGGACAAGCGTCACAAGAATATTTGCCTTCAGCGCCGCGATCACCTCCGCACGCACCTTCGGATCGTCGAGCGCTTGGTGTGCGGCCGGCACCGCGTGCCCCAGGAAGACCTGGCTGTTCGCCAGGTTCAGGTCCCGCGCAACTGCCAGCAACAGCGTGTCGCTCGAGATGATCGACACCTCGGTCTGCATCTTGCGCTGAGGATCATCGCCCAGCCCCGCGACCGCGCCAAGCTTGTACTCGTTGGCGGATCCGGTCCTTACCTGGATCCTGCCAACTGCCTCATACAACTTGACTTGCGTGGCGCACTTGAAGAGCCCGAAGAGCAATCCAAGCAGCGCAGCCGCAAGGACGATCGCCTTTCTTTTCCGCAGCAGCGTCAACGACTCGCGCAGCGTAGCCTCACCCCCGGCCGGAACATTCTCCGGCCCAAAGCCCGGCCTGCCCGGACCTTCAGCCCGTGTGGAGCTTAAGTTGTTGGGGGTCATTGAGCTGATTGTAACGAGAAAGGATGACCAGAGACCGGGGGCGTGCCTTCTTCTTGCTTGAAGGGTGGAGAGGAGTTGCTAGAATGGGAAAAACTATGTCACAACTCGATCACCACACCCCTTCTGGCGACACCGAAAGCGCTCCCCAGTCGAGCGCTCTCACCTCGAACTCCCAGCCAGTCCAGATCGCGGTCGTCGGCTCCGGCTATGTGGGTCTTGTTGCCGCCGTCTGCTTCGCAGAGATGGGCCATGAGGTCATCTGCGTCGACAACGATCAACGCAAGGTCGATGCGCTCAAGAGCGGCGACACCCTCATCCATGAGCTGCACCTGCCAGAGCTCTTGAACCGCTACCGCAACACCCGCGTCCGCTTCATGACCGACCTCGCCGAGGCCACGCGCGAGTGCCAGGCCATCTTCATCGCCGTCGGAACCCCGCAGTCCGAAACCGGCGACGCCGACCTTTCCTACGTCGAAGCGGTCGCCAGCGAGATCGCACGTTCGCTCACCAGCTACAAGGTCATCGTCGAAAAGAGCACCGTGCCCGTCTACACCAACGAGTGGATCCGCAAGGTGATCGAGCGCAACGGTGTCCACCACGAGCTCTTCGACGTCGTCTCGAATCCCGAGTTCCTCCGCGAAGGCACCGCGGTCGGCGACTTCCTGCACCCCGACCGCATCGTCGTCGGCTCGGACACCCCGCGCGCCGCCGCCGTGCTCGCCGACATCTACGCGCCCCTCACCAGCGGCTCCTACTACCGGTCGCCGAGCCACATCCCGGGCGTCTGTTCCGCCGCCGCTCCGCCACCCCTGCTCGATACCTCCACCAAGTCGGCCGAGATCATCAAGCACGCCTCGAACGCCTTTCTCGCGCTCAAGATTTCGTTCATCAACGCCGTAGCCAACCTGTGCGAGGCCGCCGACGCGAACGTTGAACAGGTAGCCCGCGGCATGGGCCTCGATCGCCGCATCGGCTCGCGCTTCCTGAGCCCCGGCATCGGCTACGGCGGCTCCTGCTTCCCCAAGGACGTCGCCGCCTTCCGCAAGGTCGCCGAACAGATGGGCGTCGACTTCTCGCTGCTGACCGAGGTCGAAAGGATCAACGTCACCCAGCGCAAGCGCTTCCTGTCGAAGGTCCGCTCCGCTCTCTGGACGCTGCGCGGCAAGCGCCTCGCCGTCCTCGGCCTCGCCTTCAAGGGGGAGACCGACGACATCCGCGACTCCCCCGCCATCATGCTGATCGAGATGCTCCTCGCCGAAGGCTGCAGCATCTGCGCCTATGATCCCGCGGCCATGGAGCGCACCCGGCAGGTTCTGCCGCCCGCGCCCAACCTCACCTACGCCGGCTCGGCCTACGACGCCGCAAAGGATGCGGACGCCCTGCTCATCCTCACCGACTGGCAGGAGTTTGCCACGCTCGACCTGGCGCAGCTGCACCGGGAGCTTCGCTACGCGATCGTGATCGACGGCCGCAACCTTTATGATCCCCAGGTCATGGTGCAGCACGGCTTCACCTATCTCAGCGTCGGCCGGCCGGCGGCGACACCGGCCCGCGAGCTGGTCTCTCCTCAGTAACGGCACGCTGCACCACTACCAGCCCGGCAGGCTGGACTGCTGTCAGCACGGTAGGCTGGCTTGCTGTCAGCATGGCAGGCTGGGTTGCTGAACCGCCCAACACGCAGGATTGCTGCCAGCGTCACATGCCCGGTTTGCT
>CAXTUS010000132.1:4244-8207 GCA_964247475.1 uncultured Acidobacteriaceae bacterium
TTGCTGAACCGCCCAACACGCAGGATTGCTGCCAGCGTCACATGCCCGGTTTGCTGAACCTCCCGGCACGCCGGGCTTCAAAAAGAGCTTGAAACGGGGAGAACCTCGCGATGAATCAACAAACCATGCTGGTCACCGGAGCCGCCGGCTTTCTCGGCTCTCACCTCACCGATGCGCTGCTCGGCGCCGGGCACACCGTGCTCGGCGTCGACAACCTGTGCACCGGCTCGCACGCCAACCTCGAGCACCTGAAGAACGAGCCGCGCTTTTCGCTGATCGAGCAGGACATCATCGAGCCCTTCGACCCGGGACGAGTCGACTACATCTTCAACTTCGCCTCGCCCGCCTCGCCCCCGGACTACCTCCGGCTCGGCGTAGAAACCCTGCTCGTAGGCTCGCGCGGCACCATCAACACACTCGATCTCGCACGTAAATACTCGGCAGGCTACCTGCACGCCTCCACCTCCGAGTGCTACGGCGACCCGCTCGTTCACCCCCAGGTCGAAAGCTACTGGGGTCATGTCAACCCCATCGGCCCGCGCAGCGTCTACGACGAGGCAAAACGCTTCTCCGAGGCCGCCATCGCGGCCTACCAGCGCTACTTCCACGTGGATACCCACATGGTGCGCATCTTCAACACCTACGGTCCGCGCCTCGACGCCAACGACGGCCGCGTCATCTCGAACCTGATGATGCAGGCACTGCGCGGCGAAGCCCTCACCATCTACGGCGACGGCTCACAGACCCGCTCCTTCTGCTACGTCTCCGACCTCATCGAAGGCATCGTCAGGCTCTCGAAATCGTCTGAACACGGCCCCGTGAACATCGGCAACCCGGTCGAGTGGACCATCCTCGAATGCGCCAAGGAGGTCGTCGCCGTCACCGGAGGCAAGACCGAGATCCGCTTCGAACCGCTTCCGCAGGACGATCCCACCCGCCGCCGCCCCGACATCACCCTCGCCAAAAAACTGCTCGGCTGGGAGCCCACCATCGGCCTCCGCGAAGGCCTCACCCGTTCGCTCGAATACTTCCGCAGCTGCGCGGCGCAGGAACAGATCTCCACGTAAAGCCGTGCCTACTCGCTCCCTCGATCAAGCGCCCGGTTGAACTCAACCCAGTCGCTTGATCAAGGGAAGAGCCGGCTACCGGTCATGTGCGACTCACCTCGGAAGCGACTTACAGCGGCCAAGCCTCGACTTACAGTGGCAAAGCCTCGACTTACAGCAACCTAGCCTCGACCTACAGCTATGTAGCCGCAACTTACATCTATCTCGCAGCAACTTACAACTACTTCGCAGCAACTTACAACCAAGTCGCCTCGACTTACAGCCACTTCGCAGCAACTTACCCGGCCACCTACTTACTTATGAGCTTGGGAAAGAAAGTAACCTGCACCGCGGTCGTGTTATTCGTCTGCAATCCCGGCAGATAGACCGGCGCCTTCCATCCCTCGTGCTGGAACCACGCATTCAACTCCACATCATCATGGTGAAAGCGCTTCACCACCAGCACCTTGAATGAGTTCTGCGTCGTGCCGCCCGGCCCGTAGGTCCGGCTCACCGGGTCAAACGTCCCCGGGATAAAGTCCTTGGGGGTCTTCTTGTTCAGGTACTCCACCTGGACATACTCGTTGCCCGAAAGATGATAGGTGATCCACGCCTGGCCGCCCTTCGCTTCGCGCCCGATCCAGTCCGCCATCAGTACACCCTTGTTCGTATAACCCTGGTGTTGAATCGCTTCATAGTAGTTGAACTGCCCGCCGAAGCTGCGGCTCACCCCCGGGTCCGTACTCACCGCCTCCACGCGAAAGTCGAACTTCCTCGCACCCGGGATCTGCGCCAGGTAGATCCCCGTCCGGTACGCTGCACGGCGCGGCGCGCTGATCGGCGTCACATCGTCGTGCGCGATCGAGTCAGCCACCAGCGTCGCGTACCTGCGCACAAAGGGCAGACGGTACGAGAAGCTGAAGTTGCTGAAGCGCGCACCCGGGTCGTTGCGGCTGAACTTCTCCGCGAGAGTCGTATCGTTGATATCGAAGAAGCTCTTGAGAAATGCGTGCAGCGTCACCGGCGAGTGCTCCGCGCCGCCGAAGATAATCGTCCGCTGAAACGCGAATTCGAAGTTATCGGTAGGCCGCAGCGCGATCATCTCGGAGTGCGTATAAGGATGGTTCGGCGAGGTATGGCCCTTCAGACTGCCATAGAAGAAGTCGTAACGAAGGGTGCCGAAGAGCCGCGAGAACAGCGGCACATAGAGCGGCTCGACACGGTTGACACGGAACGAGTAGATGTTCTCGGCATTGTTCGACCAGGCCATCGCGCCACCCTGCGCCGGCCCCAGCCAGGCGTCAGACTTGCCGCCGGTGATCTCATGTCCAAGCACATGAAACGACAGCGCCGCCTCTTCCAGGCGAAACGGGTTCCGGGCCGCGATCGGCCCGGTCGGAATCGTCGACTGGGTCAGGTTGCCGCCGCTGAACGGAACCTCATCGCCGCTGTAGTACGGGCCCACCCCCTGCGACAGCGCCGTGGCCAGCGCCTGCGAGTACCCGTTCGCGGCCGGCGCATGCTGGTACTCGCCCCGCACGTAGAGCGAAAAACGTCCACGCTCGGCCAGCGTTGAAAATCCCGCGATCGCGTTGAAGCCCGGCTGGTAAGGCCGCCCATAGTCGTTCACAATCGTCTGGCCCAGGTGGTAGCTGTCGCCAAGCGTCTGGCCCGAGATGCCCATCGCACGCGCATAAACGCTCTCCGTCCCGTACACGAAGCCCCGGTCCGCCGCGCCGCCCACCTGCTCCTGCCGCAGGTAGTCTTCCACCTTCAGCAGGATCTGCTTGGCCTCGTCGCTGTCACCGTCGGCAACATCGTCGTGCGTCTCATCAAGGATGTGCGCCAGGCTTTGCCGCGTATAAGGCCGCATGCTCAGGTACATCCTGTTCGCATAGCCGAGCGAGTAGAGCCGCGTCATCGCAGGATAGATCCAGCTATCGACCGGGATGTACACCGAGCCGTTGTGATTCGGAGCCCGGTCCTCATCGGGGATCCCGTAAGGCTCGTAAGCCGGCACAGCCGGAGTCTGCTGCTGACCAGCCGGCGCCGCGGAAGCTGGTATGGAACTCGCAGCCGGGGCCGCAGCAGACCCTGAAGCCTGGGAACTCGCAGTCCCCGGATCGCCGCCCGCCTGCCTGTCGAGCTTCCCCTGCGCGGTCTCTGCCGCAACAGGCCCGGCGGGCGTTACACCCTGCGCCAGACCTTGCGTCAGACCTTGCGCCACACACTGCGCCGGATAAAGCTGAAACGCGCTGCCGACCGCCATCGCGGCAAGGCCCGCGACAGATTGAAACCAGACTTTTCGCACACAGACCTCACGTACAACATCGACCCGTAACTGATATCAACTTGTGACTTTAGTGTACTTCCCACTCTCTTCCAGCCAGGAGCGAGCGCCCCCCTGAACGCGCTCGAGCAGCGGAAAGCGGGCGAAGCAACGGAAAAGGAGCAGAAGCAGCGAAGCGGCAGAAGAGCAGCAAAGCAACAGAAGAGCAGCGAAGCCGCAGAAAGCAGCGAAGCAGCGGAAAGCAGCAAAGCGGCAGAAAGGCAGCGAAGCGGCAGAAAGGCAGCGAAGCGGCAGAAAGGCAGCGAAGCCGCCGAAGACCGAACCGGCTCAGCGAACCTGCCTGCTGAACTTCGCACCAGCATCCTCAACCCAGCGCGGCGTGCAGATCTGCCTGCGAACCAGCTGTGAACCCAGCAGCGCCACCGCATCCGTCCCGCAGCCGATCCCCTCGATCACCGCCGCGCCACCGCCCGCACGCGCCCGCACCATCGTCTCCTGCGCCACCCGGTAGATCGCCACCGCATCGCCCGCATCGACCGGGATGAGCGGCAGCGAAGCCTTCCCCGCCTCCACCTCAAGCTCACCTTCAGCCGACGTCGAAGGCAGCACCACCACAACCAAAGGCAG
>CAXTUS010000133.1:0-6838 GCA_964247475.1 uncultured Acidobacteriaceae bacterium
GGTATCGCCGGCGACGCCGAGGCCCTGCGGGTTGCTGACGGGAGCGAAGTCGGTGCCGTTCCAGAAGAGGATGCGGTAGGACGCGGGGGCTGCCAGGCGGGCCCACTCGCTGCCGGCGAGCCCTTGTGGGCGTGGCTTGTCGATCGCCCAGAAGACCTCGACCCGGCTGATCGCAACGGGCTTGACCCAGTCGTACTGGACCCACGGCACGGCCCCCGGGTTTTCTTCATCATCCTCATCCCCGGCGCGCACCGCGTAGGAGCCGTTGCTGCGGTCGTGCGAACTGGCCGGGGTGAAGCCGTCATTGAGCGCGGAGATCTTATTTTCGCTGGTGGTGATGAGGCTGGATGGGGTGGCGACGCGGGCAAGATTGACGGGCGCGTGGCCGTCTTCGCCGAGTGCGTCGACGCTCCCCGCGCCGGCGAGTGCTGCGGTGACTGCGGCGCCTGCCATGAAGGAGCGGCGGGTGATGGGGCGGTTTGCCAGGGGAGCGGGCGCCGCCGAGAAAACATTTTCAGCCGATGGGGTTCCGGCGGGTCTCTGGCTGCCGGCGGTGGTGCGGGGGGCTTGAGATTTCATCAACGTCCTCTTCCTGGACACGGCTTGCTGGCAACAGCTTCCTGGCACGCCGGAAGACTGGTGCGCATGGCATTCTCGGGAACTTTAGATTGCGGTTGGTGCCATCGTCAAGATGTACCGAAAACGTTTTCTCAACTTGTGCATCTGTATTGCGTCCTGACGGCCTTTGGAAGCCCGAACGGGATGCCGGATTGGAAGGCGGGAAGAGGTGCCGCTGCGCTCCGGGCGTGAGCTGTTGCACGCGAGATCAGTTTTGAGTGATGCAAACATCCGGGTTCGCCGTTAGAACAATCCGTTTGACAACCGTTATCCGGGCAGTCTACATAGTCACTTAAACGATTTATCCAGCCCTCGGCGTGCGATCGCGAGGCCCGGCGAACTCGAAAGAAAGCAGCCCTTCCCAGGAGTGTCAGCGATGCAAAAAGCCAAAAATGGCCGCAGGGTTCCCTTGCGTTTTCGACAGAACTATGGACGGCAGGCGACGATCCTGCTCTCCTCGGTAGCCTTTGCGCTGCCGGCAACCATCCTTGCTCAGGGCACCACTGCGTCTTTGGGCGGCACCGTGCTTGATGCCTCGGGCGCTGCCATTCCGAACGCGCAGATCGAGCTGAAGAACGAGGCAAGCGACGATAAGCGCACCTCGGTTTCGAATGGCTCCGGGGTGTTCTCGTTCTCGGGCGTGCCGACCGGGACTTATGACATCCAGATCGCGGCGCCGGGCTTCAAGGGTTTCAACCAGAATGCGATTCACCTGGATCCGGGCGACCAGCGCTCGGTGCGTGACATCAAGCTGACGCCTGGCGGCAACACCGATGTGGTGACGGTGACGAGCGGTGCGGATGCGATCACGATTGACTCGGGTGAGCAGAGCTCGCTGATCTCGTCTGAAGAGATCAAGCACCTGTCGGTTGAAGGCCGCGACGTGACGGAGCTGTTCAAGATTCTTCCCGGGTTCGCGATCTCGAACGGCGGCGGCGGCAACGTGGACAACCGCGCCTATGATCCTTCGCAGGTTTCGGTGAATGGGGCGCTTGGTTCCTATGCGGCGAACGGTACGCCGCTGAATGGCGTGGCGCTGCTTTCGGACGGCGCCGACATTACGGATCCCGGTAACTTCGGCGGTGCGATCCAGAATGTGAACTACGAGCAGGTGTCCGAGGTGAAGGTGCAGACCTCGAGCTTTTCTGCCGATAATGCCCGGGGGCCGATCGTCGTCAACGCAGTTGGTAAGTCGGGCGGTAACACCTACCATGGCTCGCTGTATACCTTCGCGCGTACTTCGCAGCTGAATTCGACGGACTGGATTGCGAACTACACCGGCCAGCAGAAACCACCGGACCGCCAGGTCTATCCAGGCTTCACCTTCGGCGGACCGGTACGGATTCCGTTTACTTCGCTGAATAGAAATAAAAAGTTGACCTTTTTTGTAGGTGCCGAAGATTATGCGCAGAAGAACAGCTATGCCTATGGCAATGCGTCTTCAGCGATCCAGCACGCGCTGGTTCCGACCGCGGCGATGCGCACGGGCGACTTCAGCGCGGCGCAGATCTCGCAGTACCTGGGGAGCGGCTACCAGTGCAACGGTGCGGCGTATGTGCCAACCGTCAACGGCTGCCCGGGGACTACGAACGGCAATCTTACGGCAATTCCGAGCACCGGCCCCGCGGGACAGGCGATCGTGAACGGCAACATCGCGCCGTACCTCGATCCGCTTTCGATCCGCATCATGAACAGCCTGCCGCTGCCGAATACGGCGAGCAACGGGCAATATAATTTTATTCAAACCAACCTTGTCGATAATGATCTCTACCAGGCGAAGGGACGCTTCGACTACGCCATCTCCGAAAAGAATCACCTGTTCGGGGTGTACAGCGTGGAGCGCGGCAACAACGGCGTGCCGCAGGTGGAGTACTACTCGCCGAGCGGTCCGCTGGGTGGAGTCAATACGCCGGGTGGCGGGCTGCTCAGCTCGATCAACTCGCAGATTGCGAGCGTAAACCTTACCACTGTCTTCAGCCCCACGTTGACCAACGAGTTCTACGCCGCGGGCGCGTATCTCGATCAGAACTTCCTGCCGAAGAACCTGGCTGCGACCCAGGGCAATCCCTACAAGGGCATCTTCGACAACGGCAGTTCGGTGCTGCCCGCGCTGCAGGACTATGGCAACGATGGTCTGCCGTTGATGCTGCTGCCGGATGGAACCTATGGCGGCATCTATGCCAAGAAGTTGATCCGTACGTTTGGCGATAATGCCACCAAGGTGCTGGGCAAGCACACGCTGCGTGCGGGTGTGTTCTACCAGCTGGACAGCAATCACCAGGTGGTGCCGTTTATCCAGACGAACGGAGCGATCACGCTCTACTACTTCGGCGAGACCTATACGGATCCGGTCGCCGGCACTGTGCACGATACTGGTCCGGTCGGGAGTGGCAACGGCGGCAACTACCTGGCTAACTTCGCCGAGGGTCATATCTTCGGATATAACCAGACGAATATTCAGCCAGCGCCGAACCTCTTCTTCTTCAACCTGGATGGGTACGTGCAGGATCACTTCCGCCTGTCGCAGCGCATCACGGTCGATGCCGGTATCCGGCTTGAGCACCTGACCCCGTGGGGCGATGCGCATGGCCAGGGTCTGCCCATCTTCGATCCTGCCGCTTACGCGGCGAACAGCAATCCGAATCTGCCCGGATTTCTTTACCACCAGGTGGATAAGAGCGTCCCGGTGCAGGGGCTTGCGACGCGCTGGGCCTATGTGGAACCGCGTGTAGGGTTTGCGTGGGATGCGTACGGGAAGGGCAACACGATCGTACGTGGAGGCTTCGGCATCTACCGTGCGCACGACTCGTCGAACGATGCAAGCAGCGGCGTGAGCACGGTGCAGGGTCAGCGGACGGCGACTCTGAGCGGGCCGATCAACCTTTCATCGATCAGCTCGCAGTCGGCAAACTTTGCGACAGCCCAGTTTGCTCCCGATGTGAATGCGTATGGTTTCATGCGCAACGACGACGAGCAGCCACAGGTGAAGACTTATAACCTGTCGGTCGATCAGCGCCTGCCCGGGCAGATGTTGCTTGAGGTTGCGTACGTGGGCAACAACAGCAATCACATCCTGAACGATGGCTCTTCGCAGCCGACGGTGCTTGACGATCTGAACGCACTCCCCATCGGTGCGCTGTTCCAGCCGCAGCCGGGCACGCGCGGGTTCACCCCGGGCACGATCTATCCGCTGTTCTCGACCGCGACGTCGACCAACTCGACGGTGGGCGGCCTGGACCAGGCGCACATCGACTCGTATCGCAAGTACCCGCTCTACAACCATCTGTACGTTTCGCAGCACAACCTGTATGCGAACTACAACGGGCTGCAGGTCGGGCTTGCGAAGCAGGCGGGCAAGGCGCACCTGGCGGTCAACTACACGTTGTCGAAGGCGCTTGGTGTGCTTGGTGGCTACAACAACGGTTATCCGGCAAACCCGTTCAACCTGCGCGACAACTACCAGGAAGAGACCTACGATCACCGTCACATCTTCAACGCGGCTTATTCCTACCAGTTCGGCGACCTGGTGAAGAGCAGGCTGGTTGGACTTGCGACGAATGGCTGGGAGCTTTCGGGCATCTCGAACTACCAGAGCGGCGCGAACCTGCCTTCGATCAATACGCCTCAGTTTGGCCTGGGCGGCACGATCACGGTGCCGGCGGGTACGAACTTCACCACGCCTACCAGTAACAGTGTGTGTGCGGCGCCGGCAACGGCGGCTCCGGGCGCAACCGTCAACTGCTCGTTCTCCGCGAGCAACACGAATATTCTCGGCACGCCGGATGTGAATCTGCAGCCGCTGATCGTTGGCTCTCCGCGCAACGGGCTGCAGAAGAATCAGTACATCAATCCTGCGGCATTTGCGCTTCCGTCGGTCGGCACGAACGGTTCCTATCGTTACGGCTACCTGCCGGGTCCTGGCTTCTTCAACACGGACCTTACCGCGGCCAAGGGCTTCAAGGTGAACGAGAGAAGCTCCTTCCAGCTGAGGGTGGCGGCGTTCAACTTCATCAACCATGGCAACAACAGCTTCACCAGCGTGCAGACCAACGGGTACACGCTGAACTTCAACAATGCAACCACCTCCACCGATCTGAACCAGGCGTTGAATGCAAGCCGTAATGTGAACGCGGGCTTTGGTGCAGCGCCGCTGCGCGAAGGCCGCCGGATTATGGAGCTTGCATTGCGGTACGACTTCTAACCTGTAACCTGGCAGAGCGAAAAGAGAAGGGGTGCGGATGAGCTGACTGCTCGTGCGCGCCCCATTTCTTCTTGCGCGGCTCCTTTGCTGTCGCGGCTCCTTTGCTGTCGCGGCTCCTTTGCTGTCGCGGCTCCGTTGCTGTCGCTTTTCCTTTGCTGTCGCGGCTCCTTTGCTGTCGATGTGAGTAGAATGAAACGTTTCGAGGAGCATTGTTTTGAAGGGAAAGATTCGAAGGCGCGATCTGCTCGCTGCCGTGGGCGCGGCCGGGGTCGCGTCGGCACTTTCTGCGCCGCTGAAGACGTTTGCCTTCGCCGGGGTACCAGGCGAGGAAGACCGCCGCTCGGTTGTGCGTGCGATCCTCTGCAACCAGCTTGGCTATCTGCCGGGGCATGAAAAGGTTGCGACCGTGGTGCTGCACCGGGGCGCCGAGGAGAAGACAAAGGTCCTTTCCGGCTCGGCTGCTTGGGTGTTTGAGGTGAGGGCGAGTGAGGCGGATGCTGTCGTCTTCAGTGGGCCGCTCGGTGTGCCGCGGCTCGATGCCGCATCCGGCGACCTGGTGTGTGATGCCGACTTTTCTGCGCTGAGGGTTGCGGGCGCTTACCGGGTAGAGGCACTCGCAGTGCGTGGCGATGTGTTTGCCATTGCGGAGAAGGCGTATGCCGAGGGGCTGCGGCTTGCCATGCGGTCCTTCTATGGTCAGCGCTGCGGAACCAAGGTGGATCTTGGCGACGGCTACAAACATGGCGCGTGCCACAGGCATGGCGAATACGACGTGACGAGCGGTCGCCAGGGGCACGTACCGAACCACGGAGGCTGGCACGATGCGGGGGACTACGGCCGCTACGTGGTGAACTCCGGCATTACGTGCGGCACGCTGCTGTGGGCCTGGGAGCTTTATCCCGATGCTCTGCGCGGGCTGACGCTTGGCATCCCGGAGTCCGGGGGGCGGCTGCCGGACTACCTTGCGGAGATCCGGTGGAATTTGAAGTGGATGCTGCAGATGCAGGATGAGACGGATGGCGGGGTCTGGCATAAGCAGACGAGCGCTGCCTTTTGTGCGTTCATCCGGCCGGACAAGGACAAGCTGCCGAGCAAGATCATCGGGACGGGCTTTGCGCCCTACAAATCGACCTGTGCGAGTGCGGATTTCGCCGCCGTGATGGCGATCGCCGCGCGCTGCTATCGCCCCTTCGATGCAGGGTTCGCTGACCGTTGCCTTGCTGCTGCACGGCATGCGTTTGAGTGGGCGACAGCGCATGCGGAGGTCATCTTCCGCAATCCGAGCACGGTCACCACGGGCGAGTATGGGGATGCGCACTGCGCCGATGAGGTGCTGTGGGCGGCTGCCGAACTGTTCCGCACCACGGGCGAGGCGGGATACGACGATGCGGTGAAGGCATCGATCGCGGCCACATTGCCCAGGCTCGAGGTGGAGGTGCCATCGTGGGGCGGGGTGGCGTCGATGGGGCTGTGGACGTACGCGTTCGCCGGCAGACGTACCGGGTCTGACCTTGTGCTGCAGATAGAAGAGGCCACGCAGGTGGCTGCGAAGCGCCTGACCGATCAGCAGGAGATCAACGGGTATGGCAACACGTTGTCGCTTCACGACTACCACTGGGGCTCGAACTCGAACGCCGGGAACCAGTCGATGCTGCTGCTGGTGGCGCATCGCTTCGGGGCTCAACCCAAGGCTTTGAACGCGGCGCTTGCGAACCTTCACTACCTTTTGGGCAGGAACTGTTTTGGCGTGTCGTGGGTGACGCAACTCGGCCGGAGGCCCTTCCGTAATCCGCATCACCGGCCAAGCGCCGCGGATGGCATTGCTGCGCCCTGGCCGGGGCTGCTCTCGGGCGGTCCCAATGCATACGGCGGAGATGAAGTTGCGGATCATCTGCCCGAGGCCGCGCCGATGCGCATGTGGGTGGATGATGAGCGCGCCTATTCCATGAATGAGGTTGCGATCAACTGGAATGCGCCGCTGGTCTTTCTGCTGGCAGCCGCGAACACGTTTGCGTCTCA
>CAXTUS010000133.1:6938-8109 GCA_964247475.1 uncultured Acidobacteriaceae bacterium
ACTGGAATGCGCCGCTGGTCTTTCTGCTGGCAGCCGCGAACACGTTTGCGTCTCACGGAGTTGGGTGATCGGGCTCAGGCCGCTTGAAGCTTGTCGCGAAATGGATGCAGTGTTGCTCGGGTCGAAGTGAACCACGGCGCCGGTACACGTCCGAGGCTGCGCAGGGCCGGGTTCAGGATTGACCAGCTTCAGGATTGACCGGGTTGAGCAATGACCGGGTTCAGGCGACCGGGCCCGGATGTTGGTGCATCTCACTTGCTGCCCGAGGTGCGTGCACCCTTGGGGAAACTCCAAGGAGCAACATGCCAACAGATTTGTTTACCCCGCAGGACCCGCGTTCACAGTACCCTGGTCCGCCTTCGAGTGTAGAGATACAGAGTGCGCCGGCCACCCAGCAGGCGATGAGCGAGAAGCCGGACTGCGGCGAGCTTTCGTATAAGGGGTCGGGGCGTCTCGCAGGCCGCAAGGCTCTGCTTACCGGCGCGGACTCGGGCATTGGTCGCGCTGCGGCAATCGCCTTTGCGCGCGAGGGCGCGGACGTTGCGATCGGATACCTGCCGGAGGAGCAGGAGGATGCCGAGGAGGTCGCGAAGTACATCCGCGAGGCTGGGCGGAAGGCTGTCCTGCTGCCCGGTGACGTGTCCCATGAGGGCTTCTGCCAGCGCCTGGTCGCCGACGCGGTCGAGCAGCTCGGTGGCCTGGACATCCTGGTGAACAACGCCGGCCGGATGGGCAAGACGGAAGGCTTGCTTGAGACCTCGACGGAACGTTTCGATACGTTGATGAAGACGAACATCTATTCGATCTTCTGGATCACGAAGGCGGCTGTTCCGCACTTGAAGCCTGGAGCTTCGATCATCAACACGACCAGCGTGCAAGGCTATCAGCCGTCGGCCAACATCTTTGACTATGCAGTTACGAAGGCTGCCATCGCGAACTTCACCAAGGGGCTGAGCGAGCCTTTGATGGAGAAGCATGGCATTCGCATCAATGCCATTGCACCTGGGCCGGTGTGGACTCCTCTGCAAGAGGCGGATGGAGACGAGAAAAAACTGAAGAAGTTAGGTGAAAGCACGCCTTACAAGCGTCCCGGCCAGCCGGTGGAGCTGGCGCCTGTGTACGTGCTGCTCGCGTCGCAGGAGGCGAGCTACATTACGGGCGAGATCTATGG
>CAXTUS010000134.1:0-8064 GCA_964247475.1 uncultured Acidobacteriaceae bacterium
CGGCATCAAGAACCAGATCCCGACCGCTACACCGCAGGGCTCTCTGAGCTTCGATGGCAACTACACCGGCAGTGGTGCCGCCGACTTCCTGCTCGGACTGCATCACGGCTTTAATCAGCCGAGTGCGAAGCTGCATTACACAGCGCACTACCGCTCGACCGAATTTTATTTACAGGATGACTGGAAGGCTACTCCGCGACTTGCGATCAATGCTGGTGTACGTTTCTTCTACTATTCGCCCGACTGGCTGACTGGGGCAAATTCGGTTACTTCAAACTTCGATCCTGCGGCTTACAACGCTTCGGCGGCACCGATCGTCCTGCCGGACGGGAGCCTGGGCACGAATGCGAACGGCGACGCCATCACTGCAACGGGCGCTTTGGCCAACCTGCAGAACGGCCTGGTCTTCACGAACCAGCCCGGGATTCCACGTGGCTTCTACCATGACTCGAAGGTATATCCGGCACCGCGTGTGGGCTTCGCCTATGCGCTGCGCGAGGATGGTAAATCCTCCATACACGGCGGTTATGGTCTCGGTTACATGCGTGTGCCGTTCCGCATCACGGATGCGTTCGGTTCAAACCCACCGGGTGTGGCCAGCGCTTCCTTTATCTCTGGCACGTTCGAGAATCCTGCCGCTGGAGCACAGGCGGTGAGTGCGCCGCGGCCGCAGGGCTTGAGCGTTGTGAATACCGACTTCAGGCCGTCGCAGATCCAGAGCTTCAGCCTGATCCTCGAACACGAGGTGGTGCCGAATGCGATCTTCCAGGTGGGTTATGCAGGGTCTGTGGGGCACAGGCTGCGGGTAGATACCGACGAGAACCAGCCGCTGCCAACGACGAATCCTTACTCGCTTGCGTGCCTTGCGCCCGGCCAGGCTCCGGCTGCGCGCTATGACTTCGATCCGTGCCTGAACGCGGGGACGGTTTCGACCGACTTTTTCAGGCCGATTGTGGGGCTGAGCTCTTTGAATAAGTACTTATTTGAAGGCGGCTCGAACTATCATTCGTTGCAGTCGCAGCTAAGAGTTCGCCGGGGCGCCCTGGAAACGACGATCAATTACACCTATGGCAAAGCGATGGGCGATGCCAACAACGGCGGCCAGGACTTCCGCACGCAGGTAAGCGGCACCCAGGACAGCTATAACATTCGCTCCCAGTACAGCCCGCTGAACTTCGACCGCACCCATATCTTCAACGCCAACGCGATCTATACGCTTCCCTTCTTTACCCATAGCACCAACTTCGCAGAACGTACGCTGCTGGGCGGTTGGTCGCTCTCCGGCATTGTGCTGGTACAGAGCGGCTTTGCGCTTTCGCCGAGCCTAGCGGCGCCGAATACGGGGCTTGCAAGCCGTCCGAACTATGCAGGAAAGGTGCACACCAGCAGCGATCGTCAGCATACGTTCAATGCAGATGCGTTCTCGGTGCCTGCGTATGGATTCTTTGGAACCGCTTCACTCGGATCCATCCGCGGACCGAGAGAGGTGGCGCTGAATACAGCGTTCTATAAAACGTTTGCATTTACCGAGCGAACCAACTTCCAGTTCCGGGCGGAGGCCTTCAATGTAGCGAACCATCCCAGCTTCCGTTCTGTAAATACGGGGATCGGGCCGAACGAGCCAAATCCCGGCCTGGTGAACTCGCCCGAGGATCCGCGCATTCTGGAGGTAGTCGGGCGGTTCACCTTCTAACTCCACCTAGATTTGCAACCCTGGCCATCTTTCCTTGCGAAGGGGTGAGATGGCCGTTTTCTTTTGTATGGTTAACAGCATGAAATTCGCTCCGGGGCGCGTGGTTACTGCCTGGATCGCCGTAAGTGGCTTGGCGCTTGCAGCGGCCCAGCGTCCTTCACCTGCCGTCACCGCAATGCTGGCGCGCGGGGATGCCGCATTGCATCGCCAGGACTTCGACGGAGCTATCGTAAGTTACAAGACCGCCCTGGTTGACTTACCCGGCTTTGCCGCCGGCTGGAATAATCTAGGGAGCGCTTACTTTGGCAAAGCTGACTTAGCTGATGCGGCCAAGGCCTTTGAAACTGCTGCAGGCATCGAGCGGAACAATGCTGATTATGCGTTTGGCGCCGGGCTGGCGCTGGTTCGCCTGAACCGTTGCGCACAGGCGGCGGGATATCTGAAAACGGCGCGGGGAGCCGAGAGTCGTCAAAGAGGCGCTGACTTCCTGATCGGTACATGCGCCTTTGTCGATGAACGCTGGGCGTCGGCAGAAGAAGCTCTGCAGGCAGCGGAAAGGTCTGGATTCGACAGCCCGGAGTTGTACTACATGGAGACCCTCGCTGCGCGGAAGATGGGCAACTCCGGGGGTGCGGAGCGTGCCTTTGCAGAGTTGAGCAGTCGCTTTCCGGATGATCCTCTACGGCACGAGTTACTGGGCGAAGCTTACGACCGCGACAACAAGGCGGCAAGTGCACGGGCAGAGATCGAGGCTGCCGTGAAGGAGCGTCCGGGCGAGCCGGGGCTGCATGCCCAGCTTGGATTTCTGCTGTGGAAGGCGCACGATCTGGATGCGGCGCAGGCATTATTCCAGCAGGAGTTAGCCATTGATCCGGCCTCTTACTCGGCAGCTTACTATTCCGGCGATATTGAGGAGAAGAGGGCGCACCTTGAGCAAAGCCTGCAGTGGTACAGGCGTGCCTTGAAGGTACGATCTGACTCCACAGAGGCTCACCTGGCGGTCGGCCGTGTGCTTGCAGAGCAGGGGGAGTACGCGGCAGCGCTGCCTGAGCTGCTCGTGACGCAGCCCGCACTCAGGCAGGATGAGTCTGCGATGTACTGGATCGCACGGACGCTGCAGCGCCTGGGCCGGGCCGATGAGGCGAAGGGTTATCTTCAGCAGGTGAAGACGATCCAGGACGGCAGGCGCCAGGCTTTGCTGGACAAGGTATCCCGCTAGCTTCCCTCGGCCAGGTCGCTTACCTGGTCTGCAGCAGCGCGATCGCGGCGTCCATGGCCTGTTTAAATCGCTGCAGGTCATTCAGATCCATGTTGACGCGAGTCTCGCTGAAATCGTTGAGGCGCAGGGAGACCGAGGTGGTCGATCGTGTCCAGGTCAGCTCGGCGAGGAGGCCTTCGTGGCCGTTGAAGGAAAGCTCGGTATGGTTGCCGGGTGCGCTTTGGAGCCACTGCTCTGCGGTGGTGATGAAGGCGGCAAGAGCCTGGCTGAAGATCTCGGCTTCATCGAGGTCGATCTGTGCGGATCCCGCGGGAGTGGCGGCTGGCGACAGCCGTACAGCCTTCAGGGTGGTGTGGTTGGCCGCGCTTGAAGCGACGACGCCCTCAACCCGCAGGCGCTGTCCCTTCCCTGTCTCAAAGGTCTGGACCGGATAGTGCGTCTGGGTGATGAGAAGGTCCTTCTTCGCGAGGAAGATGGTCATCTTCGACTCGTAGCCGGGATCGAAGGTGCGCGGGTCGTAAGGCTGCGGTGTGCCGGCGTGCGGCAAGCCTGGACGCTGCGCCTGGGCGAGCATGGATGCAGTGAACAGCAACGTAAGGAGCGCCGGTTTTGTCATGCCGAGTAGCCGCATGGCGAGAGCATAGCAGGTGAAAACCCATGCTGACGCGGCGAATTTAGGTGCCGCAGAAGGTCTGCGTCACGCACTCTGCCGCGCTTGCGGGCTGCGCATAGTGCTCCCGCTCTGGACGGTCGTTGAAGGGGTCGGTGATGACGGCGAGAAGCTCTTCAAAGGGACGGAAGTCCTGCTGAGAGACGGCGGCCATGAGGGCTGCTTCCACCCTGTGGTTACGTGGGATGTAGATGGGATTGGCACGGCGCATCAGGGTCGTTCGAGCTTCGACGGGGGCGGGCTCCTGGGCCAGGCGAAACCGCCAGCGTGCAGCCCAGACGTCATATGCTGAGGGGTCCTTGAAGAGCGAACTTACCTCATCCTTCTCGACCGTTGCGGCTGCAGCGCGTGACAGGCGGCTGAAGGTAAGGGTGAAGTCGGCGTGGTTAGCCGCCATGCGTTCGAGCAGGTCCTCAGCGAGCGCTTCATCTCCCTCCTGATGGGTGACCAGTCCGAGCTTGGCGCGTAAGCCGGCGGCTCGGGCAGCTTCATACCGTGGCGCGAAGGCGGAGAGCGCTTCCTGCGCGACGGACACGGCCGCCTCTTCGGTCTGATGGCCGGATGGCTGTTCAGCCTGGAGCAGAGGCAGCATCGCCTCGGCCAGGCGGGTAAGGTTCCAGTGCGCGGCGTGTGGCTGATTGCTGTAGGCGTAGCGCCCCTGCTGGTCGATGCTGCTGAAGACCATGTCGGGCCGGTAGTCCTCCATGAAGGCGCAGGGTCCGTAGTCGATGGTCTCGCCAGAGATCGAGGTGTTGTCGGTGTTCATGACGCCGTGAATAAAGCCAAGCAGCATCCACTGCGCCACCAGGTCTGCGTGACGTGCGATGACGCCATCGAGGAGTGCGCGGCAGGGTCGAGAGGAGTGCGACGCCTCTCGGTAGTGGCGTGCGATGGCATAGTCGGCGAGTACCCGCAGCGCTTCGACGTCGCCCCTTGCGGCGAAGTACTGAAAGGTTCCGACGCGCAGGTGACTTTGAGCGACGCGGGTGAAGATGGCGCCGGGTAGCGGTGCCTCGCGCATGACCGCCTCGCCGGTGGTCACGGCGGCGAGAGCGCGCGCTGTGGGAACACCCAGCGCCGCCATGGCTTCAGAGACGAGGTATTCGCGCAGCACAGGTCCGAGCGCCGCGCGGCCGTCACCACGACGCGAAAAGGGGGTAGGTCCTGAGCCTTTGAGTTGGATGTCGTAGCGCCCCTGGTCACGCCCGATGACCTCGCCGAGCAGGTTTGCCCGGCCGTCTCCAAGCTGCGGAACGAAGTGCCCGAACTGGTGGCCTGCGTAGGCGATGGCGAGAGGCTCAGAGCCTGGGGCGACTTGGTTGCCGGCGAGGATCTGGATCCCCTCAGGCCCCGAAAGCGCTTCAGGATCGAGGCCGAGGGTACGCGCAAGCTCCACGTTCAACTTCACCAGGCTCGCGGCTCGTACAGGCGTCGGCTTGACGCGTGCGAAGAAGCGCTCCGGCAGGCGCGCGTAGGAGTTGTTGAAGGGGATCGCGGGAGTTGGAAGAACCGGCGTCCCTGCTGGCGAAGGGAAGACCGGGGGTGCAAGGGGAGAGCCCATGCTTCATTTTACGCGTCGGGTTCTCTCGGGAGCGGTTGCTGCGGGTGGGTATGCCTGGCCGAGCAGACCGAGCGTCTTCGTCGCTGCTCTAGTTTCGAAGCCGGCTGGAAGGGCTGTTGAAGCAGGTTTGACGATTATCTTGCCGTCTTAGCTCCACCAGGATGATCCGGGGGCGGGCGCGGGAGCTAAGAGCATGGCAGATCTTGTGCCGGCTAACGACGCCGGTTGACGGCGCCTGCTGCGGCACATGATCTTGTTGCTATGCGAATGTGGAATCTTGTTGCGTGTTTATCGCTCACGTTGGGCCTCGCATCGCTCGAGGCCCAGGGAGTTGGGGAAAAGGGTTGGAAACTTCGTTGGAGCGATGAGTTCGCAGGCGCCAAGGGTTCAGCTCCGGACGCCCAAAATTGGGGATACGATACCGGCGCCGGCGGTTGGGGCAATGGAGAGCTTGAAACGTACTGCGCCGTGCCGTCGGACAAGGCTCCGTGCAGTGCCGCAACTCCGAACGCGTATCTCGATGGCGCGGGGCACCTTGTCTTGAAAGCGATCCATACGGGCGATAACTGGACCTCGGCCCGGCTTTTGACCAGGGACAAGCATGCCTTCCGGTACGGGCGCATCGAGGCACGCATGAAGCTTCCGGTAGGCGCTGGCTTCTGGCCCGCATTCTGGATGCTGGGCGCGGACATCGAGAAGACAGGATGGCCTGCTGCGGGGGAGCAGGACATCATGGAATGGGTGCAAAAGTACGGTGCCGGGGCGACCTCGTCCACCGTGCACGGGCCGGGCTACTCGGGTGCGAAGGGGATCAGCACGGAGGCTGCCCTGGCGGATGGGGGGAGGATAGATGACGCGGGCTTCCATACCTATGGCGTGGTCTGGGCTGAGAACAGCCTCGCGTTTTATCGTGACGACTGGGCAAAACCGTTTGTGACACTGACGCCGGCGAGCCTGCCCGCGGGTTCGCAATGGGTCTTCAACCGGCCGTTCTTTATCCTGCTGAACTTCGCCATCGGCGGCGGCGGCTTCCCCGGCCTGACGAACGCATCGACGCCGCGGGTGGGAGAGACGCTGGTCGACTACGTGCGGGTGTACGAACCGGCGCAATGAGTTTCATTTCGGGAAGCTGCGCCTTTCTTCGCATCGTCGCTCAAGCCGTGCGTCTTGCCGCCGATAAGCTCTCTGAGTTCATACTGCCTTTCCGTCTGCTAAAACGCGCCTGCGCGGGAGAGTGACAGTGCACCTCAACCGGAGATCCAGCGACCATGCAAATGACAATCGGAAAGCGTTTTATGATCACCTCAGGAATCTGCCTTGTGCTTCTCCTGGTGGTCTACGGCGTCTCCATCTCTGGCCTTTTCAGCGCGCGCAGTGCGATCAGTGAGCTTGGCAACAGGGAGATTCTTTCGACCCGTTATTCGATGGCTCTCGCATCTGACATGAACAAGCTGCGGGGCGATGGCTGGAAGCGCATGGCAGTCGAAACACCCGAGCGCAGAGCGGAGGCGGACGCGCAGATCAGGGTCGATCGCGCGCAACTTGACTCCGACCTGAAGGCATACCTGCCTGGCATCGCGGATGCCGAAGATCGTGGCAACTATGAATCATTTATCGCTCAATCGAACGCCTTTGCAGCGGCCTGGCAGGAGGTTTCAGCTGTAGACGACAAGGGGGTAGCTGACGCTTCGGTCAACCTTTACCTGAAGATCGCGCTCCCCAAGTTTGAGGAGGCCAACGCGACTGCTTTAAAGATGGTGGAGTACAACAAGAAGTCCGCAGACACGAGCACTGGCTCAAGTGTGGCCGAATCAACCCGCGCGCTGTGGTTGACGAACATCATCGCGGTCTTTGCTCTGCTCGCAGGCATTCTCACCTCATGGTTCATGGCGATGAAGGTGAACCGCGTGCTGCGCACCGCCACCCAGGCGCTCAGCGAGGGCGCCCTGCAGGTCGTCCGTGCCGCATCGCAGGTCAGCGCATCAAGCCAGTCGCTCGCGCAGGGCTCGTCCGAGCAGGCAGCCACCATTGAAGAGACCTCGGCAGCAGCACATGAGATCAACTCCATGGCGATGCGGAACACTGAGAACTCGAAATCAACTGCCGGCATGGTCGACGCCTCGCAGCGCAGCTTTGCCGACACCAACGTGCTGCTCGGGACGCTGCTCGAAGCCATGGGCGGCATCGATACCTCGAGCCAGAAGATCTCAAAGATCATCAAGGTTATCGATGACATCGCGTTTCAGACGAACATCCTCGCGCTGAACGCCGCAGTGGAGGCGGCGCGTGCCGGCGAGGCGGGTATGGGTTTTGCCGTGGTCGCGGATGAAGTGCGCAACCTGGCCCAGCGCTGCGCCAATGCCGCCAAGGACACTGCCCTGCTTATTGAAGATTCGATCTCGAAGTCTGATGGCGGCAAAGTCAGCGTCGACCGGGTAGCAGCCTCCATCCAGCTGCTGACCTCCGATTCTCTGAAGATGAAGGTGCTGGTCGATGAGATTTACATTGGCAGCTCCGAGCAGGCAAAAGGCCTTGGCCAGATCACGTCCTCTATCACCCAGATGGAGCAGGTGACCCAGAGCACGGCCGCGAGTTCCGAACAAGGTGCGGCTGCAGCCGAGCAGCTGAGTGCGCAGGCGGAATCGATGCAGGAGGTTGTTCTTCGCCTCCGGACGCTGGTAGATGGCGGGACAGGCGGAGACCAGGAGAGCACTCCGAAGCGGAAACTTCCGGCAGAGCGGGACGTAGATCGCTCGACAAAGGTTATGTCGCAACACACCTTGAAGACGCCTGCAGTGATTCTGACCAGTGTGGCTCCGAAGCAGACGTTAGTGGCTAGGACCTTCCCTTTGGACGACGACTTCACCTCGTTCTAAACGTGTCGCAACGAGGGCAAGGGCGCGGCTGGTTCGGCCCCGGGA
>CAXTUS010000135.1:0-8027 GCA_964247475.1 uncultured Acidobacteriaceae bacterium
CGTGCGCCGGGTAGAGACGGAGATCCTGCCTCCGAAGCCTTCGAACAGCGTCTGGATCGCAGCCGCTGCCGTGCTCATCATCCTCGCGCTGATCGGCTGGCGCGTGCTCAGCGGCAAGTCGTCTTCAGCGGCAAGCCCGGCAGCGGCTCCTCTGGTGGCTGCGCCTGCCGTCTCCGCGCCAGCGGCCGCGGTTCCCGCACCGCACATGCTGGCACCTGCAGCCGCGGATCCTGGCGCAGGCTCTCACCCTCCGCTGGCCACCTCCAGCACGCAGGCTGGCTGGCACGTCATCGCCTATACCTACAACCACCAGGAGCAGGCATTCGCGAAGGTCCAGTCCATTCGCCAGCGGCACTCCGGCCTGAGCCCCGAGGTCTTCTCGCCAAATGGCCGCGCACCTTACCTGGTTGCGCTGGGCGGCGCCATGGGCGAGCGTGAGGCGGAGCTCCTGCGCGCCCGCGCACGGCGTGACGGCTTGCCGCGCGACACGTTCGTCCGGCACTACGGCGCGCGATAACCTTCCGCAAGCAAAGAGCCCCGGACTGGCAGACGCCAGGGCCGGGGCTCTTTCTTGCCTGGTGCCTTTGCCCCATCTGGCTAGACCGGAAGGTCGCCCACCCGGATCGGCAGCGTGCGCACCCGCGTGCCGGTTGCATGGAAGACGGCGTTGGCAATCGCCGCGTTCACGCCCGTTACGCCAAGCTCGCCAACACCCTTGATGCCGAGCGGATTGACCAGATGATCGACCTCTTCGATCATCACCGTTTCCACGTCGCCCACATCTGCGCATACAGGCAGGTGGTACTCGGCAAGGTCCTGGTTGACGTAGCGGGCCTGCCTGCGGTCAACCTCCGTCGCCTCGTGCAGCGCCGACGAGATGCCCCAGATCTGGCCGCCGTTCAGCTGCGCCCAGGCGGTCCGGGTGTTCATGATGCGACCCGCGGCGAAGACCCCTACCATCCGCGCAACGCGAATCTGCGACGTGCCGCGGTCGATCCTCACCTCGACAAAGTGGGCGCCGAAAGCAAACTGCATGCGGTCCTTCATCCTCGAACCGCCCATGAAGATCGGTTTGCCCTTGCGCACCAGCATCGGCCCAAGGAGGGGCGGTACGCCGTGCGGAGTGTTGGTGGCCTTTTCGACCAGCGGCCGGCGGCGGCCGGCTCGCCGGATGGCGCTCGCCAGCGGCTCCGATCGGTCACCCGAGACAGCCTGCCCGCCGACCAGGCGCACCGACTCATTCGCGACCCCGGCAAGAGGCGAGCCTTTCGCATCGATCGCGGCGCGTGCCACGCGGTGGCGCAGGTTCTCGCATGCGACCGCGACCACCGAGCAGACCGTCGCGGTTGAGTTCGACCCGGCCGAGAGCGGTGCGGCTGGCAGCTCTGAATCGCCGATCAGGACCTCTACCGACTCAAGCGGAAGTCCGAGCAGGTCGGCGGCAGTCTGGGCGATGACCGTCCGGATGCCGGTACCGGTCTCGTGGCTCCCTACCTCGACCTTCGCGCGCAGGTCTTCAGTCAGGGTGATGGTGCACTGGGCGGGTCCCATCTGGGTCGGATAGAAGGCCGTCGCATAGCCCCAACCCACCAGGTCGTTGCCTTCAGCCATCGAACGCGGCACGGGGTTGCGCCTGGCCCAGCCGAACAGTTCAGCGCCCTGGTCGATGCATTGCATAAGCGAACGGCTGGTGTAGGGCTTGCCGGTCACCGTCTCGATCGAAGTCTCGTTCCTGCGGCGCAGCTCGATCGGATCAATGCCGAGCTTCTCTGCAAGCTCATCCATGGCCGACTCCATTGCGAACAGATACGGCGTCTCCGGCGGCGCGCGCATAAAGCCCGGCGCCTGCCGGTCAGCCTCGATGTTATGCACCTTGGTCCGGACATTCGGACACGCGTACAGGCGCGCCGTCGAATCGCTGCCAGCCACGGCGAAGGCGTCGTCGCGGCAGGTCAGCTCCCACGACTCATGGTCGAGCGCGGTCAGGCGGCCTTCGCGGTCGGCTCCCAGGCGCAGGTGGTGCCTGGTCTCGGCGCGAAAGGTGCGCAGGGTAAAGCCCTGCTGGCGCGTGGCGACGTGCTTCACCGGGCGTCCCAGGCGTTTCGCAGCCAGGGCGATCAGGGCCGAGTTGCTGCCCATCTCTCCACGCGAGCCAAACGCACCCCCGACAAACTGTGAGATGACGCGAACCTTCGCCGGCTTGATACCAAGCGCCTCGGCGAGCCCATGCTGGAAGCCGCGGACGTTCTGACAGGACTCCCAGACGGTGAGCTGCTCGCCGTCCTCGCTCCATGCCGCGGTCGCCTGGAAGAGCTCCATCGGGTTGTGGTGCTGGGCGGGCGTGGCATAGCACGCGTCGACCGTCGCAGCCGCGGCGGCAAAGCCGGCTTCGAGGTTCCCGGCGGAGAGCTCAGTCTCGCCCAAAGCCCTTGCCTTGATCTCGTTGGCGCCTGGACTGGAAAGGGTGGAGGTGGCGCGGTCGGCTTTGAACGTGAAGCCAAGCAGGTCCGCGGCCTGTTGCGCGATCTCCTCGGAGTCAGCGAGGACGACGGCGATGATCTCTCCGGCGAAGTGGATCTCCGCATCGCGCAGGGGCGTGGTGGGATGCGACATGAAGCCACCCGAGACCAGGGTCTTGCCGGGCTTGATGGCGCGGCCAACGTTCTTGTACGTCAGGACCTCGCAAACTCCAGGGACAGCGCGTGCCGCTTCCTCGTCGATCGCCGTGATCTTCCCCCGTGCGATGGGAGAGGTCACGAGCACGGCGTGAGCGGCCCCTGGCACAGGTTGATCGGCGCCGTAACGTGCCTGTCCGGTCACCTTCGCGAATCCATCCACCCGCTGGGGATTGCTGCCGATCAGGCCGTTGGGATGTATCTGCTGCATCTGCGCTCCTCCAGCCCACTCCAAGGCTTCGGATGCGACCGAAGGGCAGCGCGGCGGTATGCCTCGGTCCTTGGCTGAACCCGCAGGCAGCGGACTGCTCCCGCTTCGGAGGGCTGTTGCCGGGGCGGATAGGGAGGACCGGGATGTCGCCCCTCCTGGGGCAGGGGCGCAGCTGGCGTACATGGCGGTGAAGCGCAGGCTCCGGAACCCGGGCCCGGCCAGACCCTCCAGGCTGCTTGAGACGCTTTGCCGCCAGGCAGGCCTGCCGCGCTCCAAGTAAAAAAGGGCGACCGCAATGGCCGCCCTTTCTCTTCCTTTTGCGAAAGCTTACTTCGGTAGCTCGTTGAGACGCTTCGCAAGCAGCTTCTCGAGATCCTCGAGCGCCTTCGAAAAGCCTTCAATGCCTTCTTTCAGCTTGTCGTGCGCCATGCGGTCCTCGGCGTGCATCTTCTCGAACGTCTCCTTGTCCATCGGAATCTTTTCGATCTCGAGCGACTTTGACTTCGCCGGATCAAGCTTCCGCGGCAGTTCGGCCTCGGTCGTGTCGAGCTCCTCAAGCAGCTTCGGCGCAATCGTTAGCAGGTCGCAGCCGGCGAGCTCCGTGATCTCGCCGATGTTGCGGAAGCTCGCGCCCATGACGACCGTCTTGTAGTCGAACTTCTTGTAGTAGTTGTAGATGGTCGTGACGGACTTGACGCCAGGATCTTCAGCGCCCGTGTAATCCTTGCCCGTGTCCTTCTTGTACCAGTCAAGAATGCGCCCGACAAACGGCGAGATCAGCGTGACCTTCGCCTCGGCGCACGCGATCGCCTGGTGCAGGCCGAAGAGCAGCGTCAAGTTGCAGTGAATGCCTTCCTTTTCAAGAATCTCGGCCGCCTTGATGCCTTCCCACGTGGAAGCGATCTTCACCAGCACGCGATCACGCGAGATGCCGGCCTTGTCGTACTGCGAGATGATGTCGCGAGCCTGCTCAAGCGTCTTGTCCGTGTCGAAGGAGAGGCGCGCATCCACCTCGGTCGAAACGCGGCCAGGGACGATGTCGAGGATCTTGCGCCCGAAGGCGACAGCCAGCGTCTTGAAGGCGTACGCGGCAACGTCCTGGTCGGAGGCCGAGTCGCCGGCTTCCTTGCGCGCCGTCTGGAGCACGTCATCGACAATCTGCTGGTACTCGGGCATCTGCGCCGCGGCAGCGATCAGCGACGGATTCGTCGTCGAATCCTGCGGCTGGAACTTCTTGATGGAATTGATGTCACCCGAATCGGCGACCACGGTGGTCATCTTGCGGAGTTGTTCCAACAGCGTAGGCATTGTTTTTGCTCCTGAACTCTAGTTTACCAAGCGGCGTGTGAACAGAGCTTCGACTGGCGTGCGCGTAACCTGCTGCTTTCGCGACCTGCTCACTCGGGCTCCAGCACGTTCCAAAGCACGCCTAGTCCTTCGATGCCAACCGCGACCCGGTCGCCAGCCTGCATAGGCCCCACACCTGCCGGAGTTCCGGTCAGGATCAGGTCGCCCGGCTCAAGCGTCGCAAACGAGGTGATGTAGCGCAGCAACTCCGGCACCGGGAAGAGGAAATCGGCGGTCGATCCGGTCTGCCGCACCTCGCCGTTCAGCCGCGTCGTCAGCCTGACCGGGGTGGTGATCGGGTCAATCTCGTCCGAAACCACAGGACCTACCGGGCAAAAGGTGTCCCAGCCTTTGCCTCGTGTCCACTGCGCGTCGGCCTTCTGGATGTCGCGCGCGGTTACGTCGTTGGCCAGGGTATAGCCGCGGAGATAAGGACGCACGTCCACATCCGGTCCCAGGTTTCGGCAGCGCCTGCCGACCACAATCGCCAGTTCGCCTTCAAAGTCCACACGCTTCGCCAGCGCCGGCATGCGGATCACCCCGCCCGACCCAAGCAGGGACGATGGCGGCTTCAGAAAGAGCAGAGGCTCCGCCGGCACCTCGTTGCCGAGTTCAGCCGCGTGGTCACGATAGTTGCGGCCGACGCAGATGATCTTCGAAGGACGCACCGGAGCCAGCAGCGAAAAGCTCTCAAGCGGCGCCGGGGTGAAAGCGTGACGTGCCGCAGGGTCTTCGAGCGGCGCATCCGCAGGGCCGTCTGCGAAGAGCACGCCATCACGGATCGATACCGCTGCATAGGTGGGACCGTCCCCGGTCAGAATCCTGGCATAGCGCATAGGCTTAGGGCTCGAGCCTCTCCTTCAGATCGGGCGTTGGCGCGGACTCGTTGCCGCGCACATCGATTGCCGTCACATGGTACACATATGCGGTTCCCGCCTGCGCAGTGAGGTCGCGGTAAGCAGGACCGAAGACCGGCTCCGGGTTGAGCCTGCGAAACGCGCCTGCACCCTCTGCCCGGTAAACGTTATAGCCCGCCACGTCCGCCTCCGGGTTCGGCTCCCAGGACAGGTCAATCGAGCCCCGCTGCCCGAAGCCGCCAGCTGGGATCGCCGCCAGGCCCTCTGGCCGGCCCGGTGGAATGACGTCGTGAAACTCGATCCTGGCCGGGGGCGAGGCCTCTCCGCGCATCTGGAGCGTCTGCATGGAGGCCGCAACCTCCTTCGACTTCCCGCCCTTACCCTCTGCCGTTGCGGCTGGAGCCATGAGCGCCACGGTCAGAACACGCTGTGCCTGGTAGCTGACCACGTCGCCGTCGCGGACCGTGCGATCGATGGTGCCGCCAGGATCAGCACCGCCAGGCGGCACGGCGCGCAGGGTGCTCTCTGACGCTGCCTTTTCACGGCCGGGAGCTCCCTCTCTACCCCCGGTGGACAGGGCGGCCCGCGGAGACAGCTGCGTACGGTGCAGCTCCATCGCGGTGTCAGAAGAGGTGTGCGTCGGCTGCCAGGTGACCTGCACGCCATTCCGCCGCGCGGTCAACATGATGGCCCCCACAGCCGGCGGCGCCTCTCCCGCAGCCGCGTAGACAGGGCTCGACCTACCCGCGGAGCGCCCTCTCCCGTTCAGCAGCTCCATCCGGTAGGTCAGCAGGGCGGGCTTGCCGGCAGCCAGGCCGGGGGGCAGCCGGTCGGTCACATGGCTTGCGCCGGGAGTCACGGCGAGCTGCTGTACCGGGCGGCAAGCCTCAGCCGGCCCATCGGAGCGGCAAAGCAAAGCCTTGATGCTGCCGCGGAGTGTTTCTCCGTCCGTCGTCTCCGAGGATGTCACCCAGTCGAGCTCAACCCGGTCGCCAACGCGCGTCGCAGCCAGATGCTCGGCGGCCTTCGGCAGATGCAGCGAGGGCGGCTTCGGTGCTCCCGTGTTCGCGCATCCTGCCAGCCCGGCGAGCAAAAAAGAGGTCGCGGGGGCGAACCACCGACGCACAGGAGTAGTTTTTCGCGGCAGGCACATCCAAATCAGGCTAGCACTCGTACTTCACACGCCGCTTGCTGCTTTCACCCGCACCAGCATGCTGAACAGACTTCAAGCAAAAGAAACTTTTTACCCCACTTCAACATCTATTTACACTATGAAAATGAATACAAAACCGAACTTCTCGATCTCCGATGATCCGGGCCTGCTCAATCCGCTACCCGAGCCGGCCGAGACAAGCCATGTGCAGGTCGACGGCGAGGCCGCCGAATCCTTCATCGCCGAGAAGCGTATCGGCGAGCGTATCAAGTACCTGCGGTTGAAGAAGTCGATGGGGCTGGTTGAACTGGGACGCCACACCGGCCTTTCGGCGAGCTTCCTTTCGCAGCTCGAGACCGGGCGCGTCGTTCCCACCCTGCGCAACCTGGCTCGCATCGCAATGGTGTTCTCGAAGGACCTCAGCTACTTCTTCGATCCTGAGCCGCTGACCCTGTTCCGCGTCCACCGGCAGAAGGACCGCGTTCGCCTGCCGCAGACCGGGGTCACCGATCCCGCCTACTTCTTCGAAAGCCTCGGCTACCTGGTGCCGGACCGCCAGCTTGACCCCTACCTCGCCGAGTTCCTGCCTGCCAAGGAGGGCCGCGAATCGAAGACGCACCAGCACCTCGGTGCGGAGTTCCTTTACCTGCTTTCCGGCCAGCTTGACGTGACGCACGGTGACGTCACCCACCATGTTGAGGCTGGGGATGCGGTGTACTTCGACGCGACGACCATCCACGGCTACAGCTGTGCGGGCGACCAGCCGGCGACGGCGCTGATCGTGACGCTGCAGCAGCCGGTAACGCAGCAGAACACCACGCGGCCCAACGGCTTTACCTCTTCCCGGGCGCGCGCCACCCTGGCGGCAGGCCTGCAGGGACGAGGCTTGAACGAGAGCATCGGCCTGAAGAAGCAGTAGACTCGCCCAACGCGATCCATCTCCGCGCCCCCCCCCCCCCCGCCGGCGGAAATTGGTTTTAGCGGGGGGCCGGCGGCCCCGCGCCCCAGGGGGCCCAACATTGTCACTGTTCCGGGCGAGGCGAAAGCCCCAGATCGCCCACAGGAGGATGGAATGTCAACCACCGTTGAGGCGCCGGTCAACACCGCGCGCCAAAGCTTTACCCCGCTTCCCGACGCCAAGCAGATGGGCGATCACTACGTGAAACTGCCCGATGAACACAAAGATGGATGGCTGCGCGCGCATGCGAGGCAGACGATCCTGGTCGAGCCGCAGGCGCTCTACGAGCTTTGGAGCGACGTCACCAGCTTCCCCCTGTGGCAGGAGCATGTCGTCTCGGTGACGCCCACCACCGGCCAACAGACCCACTGGGTGATGGGGAATCCTGAGGATGCGGATGGCAAGCGCATCGAATTCGACTCCGAGATCACCGAAGATATCCCGGGTCAGAAGATCGCCTGGAAGTCGATCGGCGGCGACGTGGAACAGATGGGAGAGGTGCAGTTCGCAGCGCGTCGTGATGGGCGCGGAACTGTTGTCACACTGATCCAGAGCTTCAAGGTCGGCATCCTGGGCAACGCCGCCGCGTCCACTGCCAAGCGCGGGCCGAAGCAGACCGTCATCGAGGATCTGCGGCACTTCAAGGAACTCGCTGAGACTGGTGAGATCCCATCCGTGAAGAACCAGGCGCACGGGCCGCGAGGCATCTCGGGCGGCATCAAGGAATGGATGTACGGCGAGACGAACCCCACGCCCCCCGGTACCAGCAAGCAGTAAAGGCACGCCTGGCAGGCGCTGCTTGCTGGGGTACCACGCGCATCGCGTA
>CAXTUS010000136.1:0-5727 GCA_964247475.1 uncultured Acidobacteriaceae bacterium
CGCCTGTCCGAATCGGATGTCGATACGCTCACCCATCGTTCGATCGCGAGACCCGAGCACACCATTACGATTAACCTTGAAGCGCAGACCGTCGTGGATGATCAGGGGTTCGAGGCACGCTTCGAAATCGATCCCTTCCGCAAGTACTGCCTTTTGAACGGACTCGATGACATAGGACTCACACTGCGGCACGAGTCAGAACTCGACACCTACGAAGCGGCCCATGATGAAGAGTTCTGGACGCTCCCGCGATCTGTAACAGCTTAGGTTTCTTCGAAGAGGCATGACATTGAGCGAACAACATAATCCCAAAAAGTATTCCATTCCTCTCACCGAGGGGCCGTCCCGCGCCGCGGCCAGGTCCTATCTCCGGGGCGTGGGCTTCACCAAGGAAGACCTGCATAAACCCATCATCGGGGTCGCAAACACATGGACCGAGATCGGCCCGTGTAACTTCCACCTGCGCGATGTGGCGGCAGCCGTCAAGCAGGGCATCCGCGATGCCGGCGGCACTCCCATGGAGTTCAACACCGTCACCATCTCTGACGGCATCACCATGGGCACCGAAGGCATGAAAGCCTCGCTCATCTCGCGCGAGGTGATCGCCGATTCCATCGAACTCGTGGCCCGCGGCAACCTCTTCGACGGCATCGTCTGCATCGCAGGCTGCGACAAAAACATGCCCGGAACCATCATGGCCATGGCGCGCCTCGATATCCCCGGGCTCATGCTCTACGGCGGAAGCATCGCGCCCGGCCACCTCAAGCAAGCAGACGGCACCAGCAAAGACATCACCATCCTCAACGTCTTCGAAGCGATCGGCTCACACGCCGCCGGCCGTATCAACGATGACCAGCTTGAAGCAGTCGAGGCCGCCGCATGCCCAGGCCCCGGCGCATGCGGCGGCCAGTTCACCGCAAACACCATGGCCATGGCGGGCGAGTTCCTCGGCATCTCTCCCATGCACCTCACAGGCGTGCCCGCGATGGCTGCCGACAAGGCCAGCGCAAGCCGCGAGGCAGGACGTATGATCCTTGACCTTTGCCGCAACGACGTCCGGCCCAGCAAGATCCTCACACGTCCAGCGATCGAAAACGCTATCGCCGCCGTCTGTGCCTCGGGTGGATCAACCAACGCCGTACTCCACCTGATCGCGATCGCACGCGAACTCGGCATCCCGCTCGACATGCACGACTTCGACGAAATCTCCGAGCGGACGCCCTTCATCTGCGATCTCTCTCCCGGCGGCAAGTACGTCGCGAAGGACTACCAGGACGCCGGCGGTTCGCGCGTACTCGCCAAGCGGCTCATGGAACGCGGACAGTTACAGGATGGACCCACCGTCTCCGGCAAGACGCTGTTTGAAGAGGCGAACGCAGCCGTCGAGACGCCAGGTCAGCCCGTCATCCACGATTGGGATCACGCGCTCAAAGCCACCGGCGGTCTCGTCATCATGAAGGGCAACCTCGCACCCGAAGGCTCGGTCATCAAGGTCGCAGGCCACGAGCGCATCCATCACCAGGGTCCCGCACGCGTCTTCGATTCAGAAGACCTCTGCTTCGCAGCAGTGCAGGCCGGCAGGATCAACGCAGGCGACGTCTGCGTGATCCGCTATGAAGGTCCGAAGGGCGGTCCCGGCATGCGTGAGATGCTTGCCGTCACCGCCGCCATCAAGGGCATTCCAGAGCTGTCAGAGACCGTTGCGCTGATCACCGACGGCCGCTTCTCGGGCGCCACCCGTGGCCTGATGTGCGGGCACGTTGCACCCGAGGCCTTCCTCGGTGGCCCGATCGCAGCCGTCAGAGAAGGAGACCTGATCACGTTCGATATCCCCAGCCGGGAGCTGCGGCTCGAGGTGCCCGAAGCAGAGATCGCCGAAAGGCTGCAGCAGTGGAAGGCGCCCGAGCCACGCTACAAACGCGGTGTCTTTGCAAAGTATGCAGCCACGGTAAGCAGTGCGAGCGAAGGGGCGATCACGACTTAGTAAGTCGTTGCCAATGGAAGTGAGGTAATTCGTCATGAATGAAGCAAACAAAAATCATGCACCCATGTTGACCGGCGCAGAAATTCTATGGGCGACCCTGGTGGGTGAAGGCGTGACCACCGTTTTCGGCTACCCGGGTGGCGCGATCCTGCCCATCTACGATGCGCTGCGTAAGTTCCCCATCCATCACGTGCTGGTGCGGCATGAACAGGGCGCGTCGCACATGGCCGACGGCTACGCGCGCGCCTCAGGCAAGGTTGGCGTTTGCATGGCGACTTCGGGGCCCGGTGCCACCAACCTGGTCACAGGCATCGCCACGGCCATGCTCGATTCCATCCCGATGGTCGCCATCACCGGGCAGGTCTCTTCAAAGGTGCTCGGGTCCGATGCCTTTCAGGAAGTCGATATTACCGGCATCACTTTGCCCATCACCAAGCACAACTTCCTCGTCACCAAGGCCGAAGACATCGCCCCTGCAGTCCGGCTTGCCTTTCAGATCGCACGCAGTGGAAGGCCAGGCCCGGTGCTGGTCGACATCACCAAGGATGCGCAGCAGGCGACCAGCATCTTCGACTTCGCCATGTCGAAGCCGCGATCCGCACGACCGCATCCCATGCGCCCGGCCGAAGGTGCCGATGAGCGTGTGATCAACGATGCCGTCAGCCTGATCAAAGCTGCGAAGAAGCCCATCATCCTCGCCGGGCACGGCATCACGCAGTCGGGAGCCGAGGCCGAGGTGCTCGCCTTCGCAGAGCGAATGCACATCCCCATCGCCAGCACGCTGCTTGGCCTCGGCGCCATTCCGGCAGCCCATCCCTTATCGCTCGGCATGATGGGCATGCACGGCGAATCCTGGGTGAACCACGCCATCCAGGAGTCCGACCTGCTGCTTGCCTTCGGTATGCGCTTCGATGATCGCGTCACCGGCAACCTTGCAAGCTATGCGCCGCACGCCAAGAAAATTCACGTCGAAATCGACCCCAGCGAGATCTCAAAGAATGTGCGTGCAGACGTTGCGCTCATCGGTGATCTGAAGCAGGTGCTTGAACGCCTCACGCCCATGCTCGAAGCCACCAGCGACCATCAATGGCTCAACGAGATCAATCAAAGCAAGGGCACAGCGGCCGTTCGCGACATCCAGAACCTGCCGGATAACGGGCACCTCTATGCCGCGCATGTCATCAACGACATCTGGCGCGAGGCAGTCGCAGCCGGACGCGAACGCGAAACCATCATTGTTACAGATGTAGGGCAGCACCAGATGTGGGAGGCGCAGTACTTCAAGCACGAGGCTCCGCGCTCGCTCGTCACCTCGGGCGGCCTCGGTACGATGGGCTTCGCGCTGCCCGCAGCGATCGGCGCCAAGGCTGCCTGCCCGGAGAAGGATGTATGGGTAATCGCCGGTGATGGCGGCTTTCAGATGACAGCAGCCGAGCTCTCAACCATCGTGCAGGAAGGCCTCGCCATCAACATCGCCATCATCAACAACGGCTTCCTCGGCATGGTCCGCCAGTGGCAGGAGACGTTCTACGAGAAGAACTATTCAGCCTCCCCCATCCTGTCGCCGGACTTCGTCATGCTGGCTGCCGCACACGGCATCGCCGGCGCAAAGGTAGCCGAGCGCAAATACGTAACACCCACTGTTACCCGCGCACGTACCAGCGGCAAAGCGTACCTGATCGAGTTCCAGGTCGAAAAGGAAGACGGCGTCTACCCCATGATCGCACCCGGTGCCGCGCTGCACGAGATGGTACGCCGGCCCGTCAACGACCCGCTGCTTGAAACCGCAGAGGACGTTTAGCCAATCCTTCGCTCCGTTCGCAGAAAGGAATCGATGCTCCACACCTTTGTAGCACTGGTAGAGGACAAGCCTGGCGTACTTACACGGGTCGCCTCTTTATTCCGGCGGTTGAACATCAACATCGTCTCGCTCACCGTCGGTGAGTCCGAGCGTGCGGATACCTCGCGCATGACCATCGTGTGCGAAGCGCCCGAACACGCCGCTCATCGCATCAAGGCATCGCTTTACAAGCTCGAGATCACAGTCGACGTCGACGAGGTAGGCCGCTCCGAAGCAGTCATCCGCGAGCTCTGCCTGATCAAGGTCGCGGCCGGGCCCACCTCGCCGCACGGTCAGCAGTCGCGCTCCGCTATCTTTGAACTCGCCAACGTATTCCGTGCCCGCGTTGTGGACCTTGCGCCCGAATCCATCATGCTCGAAATGACCGGCTCGAGCTCGAAGATCGAAGGCCTCGTCCAGGTCATCACCGAAAGCGGCTACACCATTCTCGAGACCTCGCGCACCGGCCGCATGGCCATGCGCCGCGGCCATCACACCAGTCGCGTGCTCAAGGCGCTCGGCACAGCAGCACAGGATGTCGATCTCATCCCGAAGCCTGCCGCCGCCGAGATGATCGAAAATGTCTTTCCTGAAGTGCACGAGGAAGAAGAGTAAACACAAGTCCGGCCTGATCGGGGGCGGCCAGTGCCTTGCGCCGTGCCGGGCTCCGCGTTCATCAAGTTACCCATCAACCCGCGTTGCTTCTGAAATGAATACCTGAATAAAACGTAAATACCTTGCTACAGAAACCTAACTACAGAAAGAAGAAACTTATCCATGGCTAAGACCTATCACGATCGCGACGCAGACCTCTCTCTCATCCAGGCCAAGAAGGTCGCCATCATCGGCTACGGCTCACAGGGCCACGCCCACGCCCTGAACCTCAAGGATTCAGGCGTCGACGTCCGCGTAGGCCTGCGCCCGGGTTCGAAGAATGCAGAGCGCGCCAGGAACTCCGGACTGGTCGTCGACACCGTCGCCGAGGTCTCGAAGTGGGCAGACGTCATCATGAATCTCACGCCCGACCAGACCGCCGCCAAGGTCTACCACGCGGAGATCGCGCCCAACATGAAGCCCGACGTCACCCTGATGTTTGCCCATGGCTTCAACATCCGCTTCCGCACCATCACGCCGCCCGAAGGCGTCGACGTCTCGATGGCCGCGCCCAAGGCGCCAGGTCATCGCGTGCGCGAGGTCTTCACCGAAGGCGGCGGCGTGCCCGCGCTCGTGGCAGTCGAACAGGATCGATCGGGCAACGCCCTTGCCCTCGCCTTGAGCTACGCGAAGGCGATCGGCTGCACCCGCGCCGGTGTGCTCGAAACCACCTTCACTGAAGAGACCGAGACCGACCTCTTCGGCGAGCAGGCAGTGCTCTGCGGAGGCACAGCCGCACTCGTCAAAGCCGGCTTCCACACGCTGGTCGATGCCGGCTACCAGCCGGAGCTCGCCTACTTCGAGTGCCTGCACGAGCTCAAACTGATCGTCGACCTCATGTACCGCGGCGGCCTCGAGTACATGAACCACTCCATCTCGGACACTGCGGAATGGGGCGGGTACCTCGCGCAGTCGCGCATCGTCACCGACGACACCAAAGCCAACATGAAGGCAATCCTTTCAGAGATCCAGGACGGCAGCTTTGCAAAGAAGTTCATCGCAGAGAACGAGACCGGCCGTCACGAGTTCGCAAAGTTCCGCAAGGCCGAAGCCGAGGACAAGATCGAGACCGTAGGCGCCGAACTGCGCGCCGGCATGCCCTTCCTCGATCCCGTCAAGATCAAGGACGGCGCCGTCGTCAAAGCCTAGCGACCCATCCGCACAGGCAGGCTGGCCAGGTGGGACTTACCAAATTGACCAGGGCGTTGTTTGTGAAACAAAGAGGCGGTTTGCCCCCGGTTGTGGGGTT
>CAXTUS010000136.1:5737-6677 GCA_964247475.1 uncultured Acidobacteriaceae bacterium
CCCCCCCCCCCCCCCCCCCCCCGGGCCGGCTGGCCTGGCCAACGCTCCACCTCCCCCCGGGCCTTCTTTGATCCTCCATCTCGCCGTTCTCCCCCGGTTTCTGTCTTTTCACTGACAACCGATTGCAGCCGCCCGCCGATGGGCGCATCATAGGGGCATGCCGACCATGACCGCAGTGCGTGAACGTTCGAGCTCTCCGATCAGCTCGATGGTGCCGGAGCGGCCCTCTTCGATCGCCGAGATCGTCGAGGCGCTACGCACGGTGGTGCCCCTGGCAGGCCTCTCCGATGAGGAGTACGGATGGCTCGCACGCAATTGCACCGAGCGCCGCAGCGAGGTCGGGGCCACCGTCTTCTACGAGAATGAGCCGGCCACCAAGATGGTCTGCGTCCTCAAAGGCGAAGTGCACGTACGCCGCCGCAACTCCGGACCCATGGCGCTCTTCATCGGGCGCGCCGGCCAGATCACCGGCAAGCTCCCGTTCTCACGGATGAAAAACTGGGGCGGCGACGGCTACACGACCGGCCCGGTCTGGGTGCTTGACATCGACGAGAGCCTCTTTCCCGCGATGCTCGAAGCCATCCCCTCGATGGGCCAGCGCTGCGTCAGCGTGCTGCTCGACCGCGTCCGCGAAGTGACCCGCATGGAGCAGCAGTCGGAGAAGCTGGCCGCTCTCGGCAAGCTCGCCGCTAACCTCGCCCATGAGCTCAACAACCCGGCCTCCGCCGCACAGCGTTCAGCCGCCTCGCTCTTCGGCGAACTGCGCGAGTACGGTGACAAGAAGTACAAGCTGGGCGCCATGTGCATGTCGACCGAAACCTCCGCGCAGCTGCAGGCATGGATCGAAAAGACCCGGGCCGAGATGGCCGATTACCTGAGCCGCGAGCCGATAGAGACCACCGAGCCCCTGGCCGTCCCCGACCCCCAGGCCAAACAAATA
>CAXTUS010000136.1:6687-7937 GCA_964247475.1 uncultured Acidobacteriaceae bacterium
GCTCGACCAGCACAAGGTGCCGCAGCCCTGGAAGATCGCGCCGCAGATCGCCGAAACCCGCTTTCCGCTCGACTATCTGGACGAGTTTGCCGAGAAGTTTCCGGACGAAGTGCTCGCCCCCGCCATGGCCACCTTCGCCAGCTCGCTCCGCGTGGAGCGTATGGCCGAAACCATCGTCACCTCGACCGTCCGCATCTTCGACCTGATCTCCGCCATCAAGGACTACTCCTACATGGATCAGGCACCCATCCAGGATGTGGACCTGCCGCAGTCGCTTGAAAACACGCTCAGCATGTTCGGCTCCCGGCTCAACGGGATCCACGTCGACACCGACTTCGATCCAAACCTGCCCTCCATCCACGCCTATGGCAGCGAGCTGAACCAGGTCTGGACCGCGCTCATCGAGAACGCGATCGATGCCATGCCCGACGGCGGCCTGCTGACCCTCAAAACCAAGCTGCAGGGCCAGATGGCGATGGTCGAGATCTGGGACTCCGGTCCGGGCGTCCCGCAGGAGCTGCAGACCCGCATCTTTGAGCCCTTCTTCACGACGAAGGCACCGGGCAGCGGGCTCGGCCTCGGGCTCGACACCGCGCAGCGCATCGTCAGCAAGCACTCTGGATTCCTGCGCGTTGAATCGCGCGCAGGGGCAACCTGCTTCCAGGTCCGGCTGCCGGTCGATCAGGCGCAGGCCTACTAAAAGGTGACAGCCAAGGCGCTAACTGCCAGCGGCGGCCGCTTCTTGAGTGACTGCTTCGGTTTCATTCCGCCGCAAAGCGCTTAGCTGTCTTTGCCGAAGCGCTACTTCGAGACTTCCACCCCGCGCCAGAACGCAATATGGTGCTTTACATTGCGCGCCGCGGGCTTCGGGTCCGGATAATACCAGGCCGCGTCCGGGTTCTCCTGCCCATCCACCAGCAGCGAGTAGTAGCGCGCCTGGCCCTTCCACGGGCAGCTCGAAGTCGTCGTGCTCGGACGCAGAAACTCCCGCTTCACCGACTCCTCGGGGAAGTAGATGTTGCCTTCAACCGTCTCGACCGTCTCACTCTCGGCCAGCAGCTGGCCGTTCCACATCGCCTTCGCCATAATCTCCCAGGTCCTGCCAACATCTCGCTCGAAGCTGAAGCCACGGGCTGCCCGCAGCGCCGTCCCGGGGAGCTTTGCAGCCCCCAGCCCCGCTGCCCTGTTGTAGCAGGAACAGCGGGGAAAGGAAAGCAGGCACCAGGGCCGCTTCCCGCCCGGTGAAAACC
>CAXTUS010000137.1:0-7882 GCA_964247475.1 uncultured Acidobacteriaceae bacterium
GTCACGCCGTTGATGCTGGTCAGGATGGTCTGCGGAGGTGCGCCGCGCAGGTAGAGGAATGCGGGCAAACCTGTCGGGCCCTGCTCGAGGACGAAGGCGCCCGAGCCTGCACGCAGGTCGGGGATGATGGTCGGTTGGGTGAGCAGCTGGTCGGCGGCGATCTGGGTGACGGGCCCGGCAAGCTCGCGGAGCGGGGTTGCTGCGAGCGTCTGCTGGCTTGAGAGCTGGGGCGTGATGGCGGAGCCGTTGAGCGCGATGTCCAGGTTCAGCAGGTCGGCGCGGCCGGCGTAGAACGGCGTGCCGACCTGCGGGGCGATGCCGGTTACCATCGCGGGGGGCGCGGTGAGCAGGAGGAAGCGGCCGGCATAGGCGGTACGGATCTCGTAGCTGCCGTCGGCGCCCGAGAGCGTGTCGGCGACGCTGCGCTGATCGAGGATGAGCTGCACGCGCGCGCCGGCTACCGGCACTCCGACTGCGCTTGTCACCTTGCCGCGTACGACGACGGCGTGGGCCAGGGACGGCAGCAGCGAAAGGAAGAACAAGGAAAGAGAGCGCCGCATCGTTCTAAGAGTAACGGCTTTCGTGAGCATGCTGCAGGGCCAGGTTTGCGATGAAAGTCGGTTCGGGTTAGGGGATGAGCAGGAGCTTGCCGGTGGTCCTGCGTGCTTCAAGCTCGCGGTGGGCGCGGGCCGCCTCGGCGAGCGGATAGGTGTGGTCGATGCGGAGCTTGAGCGCACCCCGGGCTACGAGCGAAAAGATCTCGCCTGCGCGGGCTTCAAGGTCGGCGCGGGTGCTGGTGTAGTCCTTCAAGGTGGGGCGTGTGATGTAGAGCGAGCCCAGGGTGGAGAGCCGGATGGGGTCAAAGGGTGGGACGGCGCCGGAGGCTCCACCGAAGAGGACGAGCATGCCGCGCGGGCGGAGGCAGAGCAGGGAGGCTTCGAAGGTGGACTTGCCGACGGAGTCGTAGACGACGGGGAGCATGCTGCCTTGGGTGATCTCGCGGACGCGGGCTGCGACGTCTTCCCGGGTGTAGAGGATGACATCGTCCGCGCCTGCTTCGCGGGCAAGGGCTGCTTTCTCTTCGGTCGAGACGGTGGTGATGACGTGCACGCCGAGCTGCCTGGCAAGCTGGATGAGCAGCAGGCCGGTGCCGCCGGCGCCTGCGTGGATGAGGATGCTGTCGCCTGCCCGGGGGACGAAGGTGGAGTGGAGCAGGTAGTGCGCGGTCATGCCCTGGAGGATGGCGGCGGCGGCCTGTTCGGTGGTGACGCCTTCGGGGATCTTTACCAGGCGCTCGGCCGGCGCCAGGGCGAGCGTGGCGTAGGTGCCCGGGATGCCGCACCAAGCGACCCTGTCCCCGGGCTTGAAGCCTGTGACGTCACTGGCGACTTCAACGATCGTGCCGGCGGCTTCCTGGCCGAGCGTGTAGGGAAGCTGTGCGGGATAGCGGCCTTCGCGGAAGTAGGTATCGATGAAGTTGACGCCCGAGGCTTCGATGCGGAGGAGCGCCTGACCTGCGGCCGGGGTCGGATCCGGGAGAGTTTCAAGCGAGAGCACTTCGGGTCCGCCGGTGTTTCTGATCTGGATAGCCTGCATACAGCCGATGCTAGATTGATTGGTGTATGGGCGTAAAGCTGCAGGTGTCTTTCGGTCTTGTGCTGGCTTACGCCGTGGTCGCGTCTGCGCAGACACCCGAAGCAGCGCGCTTGACCCGCGAGGCAGCGCGGGTAGAGATCGCGCGCGATGACTGGGGCATCGCGCATGTGCATGGCAGGAGCGATGCCGATGCGGTCTTCGGCATGATCTACGCGCAGTGTGAGGACGACTTCCATCGCGTGGAGGCGAACTACCTGACCTCGCTCGGCCGGACGGCCGAGGCTGAAGGGGAGCAGGCAATCTGGCAGGACCTGCGCCAGCGCCTGTTCCTCGATCCGGAAGAACTGAGAAAGGACTATCGGCTTAGTCCGGAGTGGTTGCGGAAGTTGATGGATGCATGGGCTGATGGCATCAACTTCTACCTTGCGACGCACAAGGAGGTGCAGCCACGAGTGATCAGGCGATTCGAGCCATGGATGGCGCTTTCTTTCACGGAAGGCAGCATCGGCGGAGATATCGAGCGCGTCGATCTGAAGCAGCTGGAGGCTTTTTATAGTCAATCGCCGGCGCAGCTGAGAGAAGCGTTGCGGAAGCCGGGTGCTGAGGCTGGGGTGGTCAGGGTGCAGGGTCTTGAGCAGCAGGATCCTTCAGGGTCAAACGGCTTTGCGGTCGCGCCCGGTTTGACGCGCGACCACCATGCGCTGCTGCTGATCAACCCGCACACGCCCTTCTTCTTCCGTTCGGAGCTGCAGGTGTCGAGCGATGAGGGCCTGAACGCCTATGGTGCGGTGACCTGGGGGCAGTTCTTTGTCTACCAGGGCTTCAACTCGCGGGTGGGCTGGATGCATACGTCGAGCGGTGTGGACGCGGTCGATGAGTATCTTGAGACTGTTTCGCCAGAGGGTGTGGGCGGGCTCAGGTACCGCTACGGCAGGGAGATGCTGCCTGTCGAAACCCACCGGGTGACGATTGCCTTCAAGACAGCGCAGGGGACACGGCAGAGGACCTTCGCGACTTATTCAACTCAGCATGGACCCGTGATTGCGGGCTCGGGGGGTAAGTGGAAGAGCATTCGACTGATGAATCTTCCGATCGCTGCGCTTGAGCAGAGTTATTCGCGGACAAAGGCGAGCAATTACCTGGAATATTCGCGCGCAATGGAGTTACAGGCTAACTCCTCGAATAACACGGTCTATGCGGATGCGGATGGAACGATCGCCTACTGGCAGGGTAACTTCATCCCCTGGCGCGATGTTCGTTTCGATTACACGCAGCCGGTCGACGGCAGCGATCCTGCGACTGACTGGAAGGGCCTGATGACGGTCGCGGAGGCGCCCCATCTGAAGAACCCTGCAAGCGGCTTCCTGTTCAACGTGAATGATTCACCCTGGAACGGCGCGGGCGAAAGCTCATTGAGACAGGGTGACTTTCCGGCCTATGTGGAGCAGGGGCTTGAATCTGCGCGCGGCCATCATGCGATCGAGATGATGGCGCCGGGCGTCGCGACGCGCAGGGGCTGGACGCGCGATTCCCTGCTTGCCGCGTCGTTCGACAGCGACCTGCCGTGGTTTGAGCGCACCCTGCCTGCGCTGCTTGCTGCTTATGACGGGCTCGGTTCAAGCGACGCGAAGAAGGCGGCCCTGGCCGAACAGGTCGCCTTGCTGAGGGGCTGGGATCGGCGCTGGTCGGCGGAGTCAACCGCTACCTCGCTTGCTGTCTTCTGGGGCACGGAGTTGATGCGGACGGTTGCGGCGGCGGCGCGTGCGGCGAGGTTCCGTCCGAGGACTGGGTGGCTACGAGGGTTCCTCGTCGTGAGCTGCTCGAGGCGCTTCTCGCCGCCTCGACCAGGCTTGCCGCGGACTTTGGCGACTGGCGCACGCCCTGGGGCGAGATCAACCGGTTCCAGCGGATCACGGCGGATATTGTGCAGCCCTTCAACGATGCCGGACCAAGTATCCCGGTCCCCTTCACGGCCTCGATGTGGGGGTCGCTGGCGGCCTTCAACGCGCATGCATGGCCGGGCACCAAGCGCTGGTACGGGGTGTATGGCAACAGCTTTGTCGCGGCGGTCGAGTTTGCTGACCGGGTGCGGGCGCGTGCAGTGACCGCTGGCGGCGAAAGCGGGCACGCGGGCGATCGTCACTTCAACGACGAGATGGGGATGTACGTGAGCGGCAACTTTCGCGAGGTCTACTTCTATCCGGATCAGCTTGTGGGGCATACGGAGCGGACCTACCATCCGGGCCGTTGAGCAAGCCGGGAGCTAGCGCAGGATGAAATCGACCGGCACAAGCGGCGCGGGGATCTCGCCTGCGTTCAGGGCCTCGAGGATGCTGATCTCGACGGTGCGGGCCATGGCGGTGAGGGGGAGTGCGTTCAGCCAGGCGCCGAACGGCTCTTCAAGTTCGCTGCCTAATTCATCCAGCCCGAAGAAGGCGTAGGCGACTACGGCTGAGAAGAGCGGGGTCGCGTAACCGAGCGTGCCTACCAGTCCGAAGGGAAGCAGAAAGCAGAAGGCATAGGCCGTGCGATGCAGCAGCAGCGTGTAGGTAAACGGGACGGGGGTCGAGCGGATGCGTTCGCATGCGACCTGGACTGCGGCGAAGTTGCTGAGCCGTTCATCGAGCCGCAGGTAGATCTGTTCGCCGAACTCACCTGCGGCGAACATGGCAGCGATCCGGTCGGCGAGGACACGCAGGATGGCATCCGGCCTGGCTGTCGGTTCGCCACGCAGATGATGCATGAGCGCGGCGATGTACGTGATGATGAGCCGGCATGCGGCTTCGCGTCGCGCACGGTCGCCGCCGCTGGTCGCGAGCAGGAGACGTGCGAGCGAGCGGCACTCGCCGATGAGTCCGCCAAGCTGTCGCCGGGCCTCCCACCAGCGGTCGTAGCTGACGTTGTTGCGGAAGCCGAGGAAGATGGAAAGCGCGATGCCGAGCAGGGTGAAGGGCGCTACCGAGAAGGCTTTGAAGGCGGACGGGAAGAGCTGCGCGGCTACCGTGATTGCCGCTGATAACAAGGCGATGCCGGCTACCTGCGGTGCGATCTTGGGGATGATCGAGAGCCGCCAGATGCCGAAGAGCTGTCCGATGGTGGGGCGTGGGCGGATGATCATGATTTTAGTGGGCGCTGATGCGAGTGCGCCCTGATCGCGGGCGGCGAGCACTTCGTGCTGTGATGGCTTGGCGCGGCTGCCACCCGCGTTTTTGCCAGTTCCCGCGACACTGCTGGGCGTTGTAGTCAGAGAGCTGGATGTCGTAAGGACAGAGAGCTGGATGTTGTCTTGAGAGAACTAGACGTTGCAGTTGAAGAGCTAGACGTTGAACTTGAAGAACAGGATGTCGCCGTCGCGGACCACGTACTCCTTGCCTTCAGACTTCAGCAGGCCCTTCTCCTTCACCGCTTGCTCGCTGCCGTAGGTGAAGAGGTCTTCGCAGTGGTAGGCGTCGGCCTTGATGAAGCCGCGTTCGAAGTCGCTGTGGATGACGCCTGCAGCGCCGGGTGCCTTGGTCCCGCGCTTGATGGTCCACGCACGTACCTCCTGGACGCCGCTGGTGAAGTAGGTGATGAGCCCCAGCAGCCGGTAGGCGGCGTGGATGAGGCGGTTGAGGCCTGGCTCCTCAAGGCCGATCTCGGCCAGAAACTCCTGCCGTTCGGCGGGTTCAAGCTGGGCGATCTCGGCTTCCATCGCGCCGCAGATGCGCACCACTTCACTGCCCTCTTCGGCTGCGCGCTTTTTAACGAGCGCAGTCCACTGGTTGCCGTTTGCGATGCCTGCTTCATCGACGTTGGCCACGTAGAGCATGGGCTTCATGGTGATCAGGAAGAGGTCGCGTGCAAGGAGCTTCTCGTCTTCTTCGAGCTCGGCAGTGCGTGCGGGCTTGCCTGCATTCAGCACCGCCTGCAGCTTCTGCAGGGCAGAGAGTTCGGTCTTCGCGGCAGCCGGGGCGGACTGCGACTTGGCTGCCTTCTCGGCCTTGACCAGGCGCTTGTCTACGCTCTCGAGGTCGGCGAGCAGAAGCTCGGTATTGATCACGTCGATGTCGTCGAGCGGGCTGACCTTGCCTGCGACATGGATGACTTCATCGTCTGAGAAGCAGCGCACGACGTGAAGGATTGCGTCGGTTGCGCGGATGTGGCCGAGGAACTGGTTGCCGAGCCCTTCGCCCTTGCTTGCGCCTTCGACGATGCCCGCGATGTCGATGAACTCCATCGTGGTCGGCACGATCGAGTTCGGCTTGACCATGGTAACGATGCGATCCATGCGTGCGTCCGGCACCTGGACGACGCCGACGTTGGGGTCGATGGTGCAGAAGGGATAGTTCGCGGCCTGTGCCTCGGCAGAGGTAAGTGCATTGAAGATGGTGCTCTTGCCCACGTTCGGCAAGCCTACGATTCCTACGTTGAGAGGCATGGTTCCGCTTTCTTCGGACGCGCGCGGGCTGCGATCCGATCAGGGCTTAGTGGAGAAGCGATTCTTCGCTGCTGCTGCTGCGCAGCCGGAGGATGCGATCGACGGCGTAAGGTGCGCGACGGTCCGCGGTATGGAAGTGACGCACCTGCAGTTCACCGAGCAGGCCAATGCCCATCATCTGGATACCGCCCAGGATCAGCACCAGTGCGATGTAGAAGAGGGGCGCGTGACTTGAGTGGATCTGGCCGTGGGTGACGAGCTTCAGCACCAGCAGAAAGGTAGCGAGCGTGCCGCCGCCGACGATCCCGAGCGCGCCGACGGTCCCGAAGAAGTGGAGCGGGCGCGTCATGTATTTGAGCAGAAAGCGGATGGTGAGCAGGTCGAAGAAGACGCGAAAGGTGCGCGAGATGCCGTAGTGCGACTTGCCGGCGGTGCGTGCGGGATTCGAGATGGGGATCTCGCAGATGGAGGCGCCGTACCAGCTGGCGAGCGCGGGGATGAAGCGGTGCATCTCGCCGTAGAGCGGAATGCTCTGGATGACCTCGCGCCGGTAGGCTTTGAAGGTGGTGCCGAAGTCGTGGATGGGCACGCCCGAGAGCGCGGCCATGAGCCAGTTGGCGATGCGGGATGGAATCTTGCGCAGGATGAGGTTGTCGCCGCGCTCGGACCTCCAGCCGGAGACTACGTCGTAGCCTTCTTCAAGCTTCGCGATAAAGGCCGGGACCTCCTGCGGGTCGTGCTGCAGGTCGCCATCCATGGCCAGGATGAACTCGCCCTGGGCGTGGTCGAAGCCGGCGGCCAGGGCGCTGGTCTGGCCGAAGTTGCGACGCAGCTTGACGACCAGGACACGTGAGTCTACCGCTGCGATCTCTTCAAGCAGACGATAGGTTCGATCGCGCGAGCCGTCGTCCACGAAGACCAGTTCGAAGGTGTCCCGGGTCTCCGCCATGACGGACTCCATGACCGCCTTCAAGCGGTCGTAGAGGGTGGTCACGTTGTCCTCTTCATTGTGGAACGGGACGACGATGGAGTATTTCAGCACAGCTTAATGATAGCGCGTTGTCCCCTGCTTTGGTCTGCCTTCCACCCTTTGTGCCAACGGGAAAGAGGGAGCGGCCTTCTCGATATCGAGGTGGACCGCTCTGGCCACATCGAGCCCACTGCTGAGAAGATAGAGGCGTGGCGCGCGTCGGACCGGAGCGTTTTCAGGAGCTTTGTGATGCGCCTGTCACGGAGGTCGGCGCATGGTTCGTACTTTGTTGATCCTTGTCATCGTGGGTGTGCTCGGTTACCTGGGTTTTGCTGCCTTCCAGGCGAGGTCCGAGAAAGCAAGGCTGGATCGCGGGGACTACACCTGCCAGGGTTGCGATACACCGGAGCAGCATGCGCGCTTTCTAAAGGAAAACGCTGGCGATAGCGTCAGCGGGAGCAGGCGCGCCGGCGAGGTGCAGGGTGCCGTGCAGGCTGACCCTCCGGCTGACGCTTCGGTACGGGTGCCCGCCGGCTCGACGATGGTTGAGCCTTCAGCGGCGGTTGTGGTGCCGGCGACCTCTGACCCCGGGGCCACGATCGCGGGAGTTCCGCCTGCAGGGATGCCGGGGACGGACACGCTGGCGCCCAATCCGCCGAACGGGATGACCTTTACCGGGCGCGGGACGTACCAGTGGTACCGGCAGGGCAACCTGACCTGGCGCGTGGATACGACGAGCGGCCAGAGCTGCATCATCTACGCCACGTTGGCAGAGTGGCGCAAAGCGATCGTGAAGAGCCACGCATGCGGGCGCGATGGCAGGGGTGCAAGGGCAACAGCAAACACGCCCTGATCGCGGGCGGCGACCACTTCGTGGGGGGGGGGGGCGGGGGGGCGGG
>CAXTUS010000138.1:0-7860 GCA_964247475.1 uncultured Acidobacteriaceae bacterium
GGTAAGAATCATGAAGTTCGACACAAAGCTGCTCTTCCTGCTCGGCCTGCTAGCCGTCGCCACCGGCCTGCTTTCCCCGCCTCTCGCCCTCCTGCTCGGCATCGCGCTCGGCTTCAGCTTCCTCCATCCGTTCGCAGCAGAAAGCCGCCAGCTTGCAAAGTTTCTGCTCCAGGCGTCGGTCGTTGCCCTCGGCTTCAGCATGAACCTGCGGGAGGTGATCGCCACCGGCCGCCAGGGCTTCCTCTACACCGCCATCAGCATCTCCTCCGCGCTGCTGCTGGGCTGGGCTCTTGGCCGCGTCATGGGGGTAGCGAAGAAAGCCTCCTATCTGATCACCCTCGGCACCGCCATCTGCGGAGGCAGCGCCATCGCCGCGATCGCGCCCATCACCCAGCCCGATGAAGAGGAGATGGCCATGTCGCTCGGCACCGTCTTCGTGCTCAACTCCGTCGCCCTGCTGCTGTTCCCCGCAATAGGCTGGGCGCTTCACCTCAGCCAGGCACAGTTCGGGCTCTGGGCCGCGCTCGCCATCCACGACACCAGCTCGGTCGTCGGGGCCGCCGCACGCTTCGGCCCGCAGGCGCTTCAAATCGGCACCACCGTCAAGCTCACCCGCGCCCTCTGGATCGTGCCCGTCGCCCTCACGACCGCCGCCGTCATTCAGCGCAGCAAGGCTGCAAGCGGGCAAAGCACGGCAAAGCCGAAGCTTCAGCTCCCCTGGTTCATCCTGCTCTTCGTGCTTGCCGCCCTCGCCAACACCTGCCTGCCCTCGCCCGCGCTCTACGCCACACTGAGCCACCTCGGCAAGACCGGCCTCGCCATCGTGCTCTTCCTCATCGGCACCGGCATCTCGCGCGAGACCATCCGGCGCGCAGGCATCCGCCCCATGCTCCAGGGGGTCATCCTTTGGATCGTCGTCGCCACCCTGTCGCTTGCCGCCATTCGCGCCGGCTGGATCAGCCTCTAGCAGCCGCAACCAGAGCCATCCCAAAGCGCCACTGGGAAGCACACTCCGAGGGCGGCCATTCCTTGAGCGGCGATCCTGAGACGGCAATCCGGGAGCGGAAATCCGTTAGCGGCGATCCTGGGCGGCGATCCTGAGACAGCGATCCTAAGACGGCGATCCGGGAGTGGCAATCCGGGCGCTCATCCTGAAGCCCCTCGAGGAGAGCCACTCCAGCCCCTCCAGGACCGCCCCTTCCCTGATACCCTGACACTCACCGAAGCAAACCCGTTCCCATGCCCGAACTTCCTGACATCGAGGCCTACCTCTCCGCCCTCCGCCAGCGCATCCTCGGCCAGAGGCTCGAGCGCGTCCGCCTCGAAAGCATCTTCTTTCTCCGCACCGTCAAGCCGCCACTTGCCGCCGTCGACGGCCTCGCAGTGATCGACCTCCGCCGCATCGGCAAGCGCATCGCCATCGGCCTCGAGCATGATCTCTGGCTTGTCATCCACCTCATGATCGCCGGCCGCCTCCACTGGAAGGAGCCGCACGCCAAGCTGATCAAGCGCCGTTCGCTCGCCGCCTTCGATTTCGCCACAGGATCACTCACTGTTACAGAAGCAGGCTCGAAGCGACGCGCATCGTTACATATTGTCCAGGGCGAAGCCCAGCTCGCGGCGATCGATCCCGGCGGCATCGAGCCATTCACTGCTTCGCTTGCGGCATTCCGCAGCGCCCTCGCCGCTGAAAACCGGACCCTCAAGCGCGCACTCACCGATCCGCGCATCGTCTCAGGCATCGGCAACGCCTACTCGGACGAGATCCTCCACGCCGCCATGCTCTCGCCTATCCAGCTCACCGGGAAGCTCTCAGACGCCCAATGGCGGCAGCTTCACCAGGCCACCCAGGCCACCCTCACCCTTTGGCGCGACCGCTTCCTCGCCGAGGCCGCCAGCACCTTCCCCGAGAAGGTCACCGCCTTCCGCGAAGACATGGCCGTGCACGGACGCTTCGGCAAACCGTGCCCCCGCTGCGGCCAGGCCATTCAGCGCATCCGCTATGCCGACAACGAGACCAACTACTGCCCACACTGTCAGACCGCGGACAAACTCCTCGCCGACCGCAGCCTTTCGCAGCTTCTCCGCAAGGACTGGCCAAAGACCCTCGATGAGCTGGAAACGCTGAAGCAGAAGGGCACCCCGTAGCGCGTCCCCGCCACGCAGCAAGCTGCCAAGAAGCAAGGCCGCAACGCAGCAAGCCCGCCACGCAGCAAGCCCGCCACGCAAGTAAGCCCGCCAAGCAGCAAGCCCGCCACGAAGAGCATGGCGGACCCGATCGAAGTCTGGATGTTTTTTGGAGCACCGGTTGGGATTTGAACCCAAGAGTACTGGTTTTGCAGACCAGCGCGTTAACCACTTCGCCACCGGTGCTCAGGTCCACCGCGCTCAGACAAATATACGCGAGGGCGGAGGAGGAAAGCTCGACTATTTCGGTTGAGACGTAGTCCTGAGGTAAGGCTTGACCGTCTTATACCCGGGAAAAATCTTGTCCGCCTCTTCGTTCGAAACCGCCGCCGTAATTATCACGTCCCCGCCCTGCTTCCAGTTGGCAGGAGTGGCTACCTTGTGGGTCGCCGTCAGCTGCATGGAGTCAAGCACGCGGATCACCTCGTCGAAGTTGCGGCCCGTCGTCATCGGGTACGACATGGTCAGCTTGATGCGCTTGTCCGGCCCGATCACAAACACCGTCCGCACCGGTGCATTGTTCGCCGGGGTGCGTCCCTCAGAGGTCTCGCCCGCATCCGCCGGGAGCATGTCATAGAGCTTGACGATCTTCAGCTCCGGGTCGCCGATCATCGGGTAATTTACCTTCGCGCCGCCCACGTCTTCAATATCCTGCGACCACTTTTCATGGTTCGACACCGGGTCCACACTGAGCCCGATCACCTTCACCCCACGCGCGGCAAACTGGTCTTCAAGCCCCGCCACCGTCCCAAGCTCGGTCGTGCACACCGGGGTAAAGTCCTTCGGGTGAGAGAACAGAACCACCCAGCTGTCGCCGATCCAGTCATGGAAGTGGATGGTGCCCTGGGTAGTCTCGGCAGTGAAGTCGGGAGCGATATCGTTGATGCGGAGTGACATATTCTTCCTTTTTCCTCGTCAGCTGCAGATGCTGTTTACTTTCTGTTCAGATGAAATGCCAGGAGCCTGTTTCCGGAGAAAGGGTGGTTGCAAACGAAAACCCACCCGGCCGGAGGCATCAGGTGGGTTCGGAGTTCTTCGAAATCTTCTATCTCGATTCGCTCATCCCCTCACCTGTCCGCAGCCACAACGACAGCAGCAGAGGCAGCGCATCGAGTTGAGAGACTGAGCCTTCATCGAGTCAACACCTTCGTCGGGCACTTGCCCGCAGAGTTCATACCGCGGCCAGCCCTGGGCTAGCATCATGGAGCAGGTTGGCTCCACTTGCGGTGAATCAAACTCTCTCACTCCGGGGTTCTCATGTCAACAGTACCAAGGTCACGAAGCTTCCCGTATTCGCTCGTCGATGTCTTCGCCGAACGCGCCCTCGAAGGCAACATGCTCGCCATCTTCACCAACGCCCACGGGCTTTCAGACGACGAGATGCAGGCGCTCGCACGCGAAACCAACCTCGCCGAAACCACCTTCATCCTGCCCGATCCTGACCATGAGCACGAAGCCCGCCAGGGCGTCCGGGTGCGCATCTTCACCACCGAAGAGGAGCTGCCCTTTGCCGGTCACCCCACGCTTGGCACCGCCTCCTGGCTCTTCTGGAACCATCCCACCCTGGCTGGCGCGGAAAGCATCGTGCTCGATCTCAACGGAGGCCCGGTGACCGTCCGCTTCGCCGCGGCGGCACAGGACGCGGCAGCGCCCGGCATCTTCGGCACCATGCGCCAGCACAACCCCTGGTTCGGCCTCATCCACGACCGCACAGCCGTGGCCCAGGCCCTTGGGCTGGACCTCGACGACCTTGACCCCGCACACCCCATCCAGACCGTCTCGACCGGCCTACCTTTCGCCATCGTCCCGGCGCGCTCGCAAGCCGTCGTCGAACGCCTCCAGGTCTCGCAGGCGCTCGCCCAGCCCTACCTGGCAAAGACCGATGCGAAGTTCTTCTACGTCTTCGCTCCCACCGCCCCGGGCTGGACCGCAGCCTTCCACGCACGCATGCAGTTCTACAACGGCGAGGACCCCGCCACCGGCTCCGCCTCAGGCTGCGCCATCGCGTACCTGGTCCTCCACGGCCTCGTGCCCAGCCAGCAGCCGGTCATCCTCGAACAGGGCGTCGAGATTCGCCGGCCGTCGCGCATCTTCGTTCAGGCGCGCTTGACAGATGGCAAAGTCACCGACGTGTTCGTCAGTGGCCGCACCATTCCCGTTGCAAGCGGCCAGTTTTCCTTTTCCTGAAACGGAACTTTCCCACAGAGCTTTGTCATGAAACCGCAACATTCAAGCCCTTTTGGCGAAATCAGTGGATGAGTGCGGCCCAATTAGGTGCCTTTTCGCCTTTCCTTCGCGGGTTGCCAAGTTGGTTCGCCCTTCGTAAGGTTGGGGAGCGTTGAAGGAATGAGCAAGGCATCCGGGCACGGGTGAACAAGCGAAAATCCAGTAGCAAATTGCGTTTTTGCCTGATATTTCAAACAAATTGATTCGAGAGTAGCCTGGCTGCCGTGCAGTCGCGTCCTCCCGTTTGCACCTCCGGACTGACTGCCTCAGCAGACGGAAAGGGTCGGTGCGATCGTTTCAAACGAAACGCTCGCCGCCTCGCCTGGACCCTCCGCATCGCAGCAGCTGCGAGATCATGCCTCGGGCAGAGATCCAAAAAGGATCAGGGATCGCGTGGCAACCTGTCACAGCCTCCCCAGGCTGCTCTTGATCCACCGCGGTTCCGCGCTCGGGCGCATCGCTCTCCGAGCCGGTTCAGAGCACTGCACCGAAGCCTGTCATCGGGGCTCGCGGAGCGGACGGGAGAGCCTCGTCTTCGCCTCGGTCCTCGCCCTGACAGCCAACGTCCAGTGCCTCGCCCGTTCCGAGCGGACGGAGCCGCGGTGCACAATCCAGAACTCCGCACGTGCGCGGGACCCGGCCAAACAGCCTTCTCCGCACCTGCCATAACCACCGCCGACGCTTCGAACCAGCGAACGGCCAGAGAGTGAGAACGAACAGCATGCGTCCCAAAAAAGTAATTCTTTGCGTAGACAGCAACGAACAGACACTCTCCGTCCGTTCCTTCCTCCTTGAGACCCGTGGCTACCGCGTCATCAACTCACTGACCGCGTCTGAAGCCCTCGAGATCCTCGAGCGCACCACCCCCGGCACCCTTGACCTGCTCATGACCGACCTTCTGCTTCCTGGCATCGACGGCAACGAGCTTGTTCGCCGCGCCAAGCAGATGCACCCCACCCTGCCGGCCCTGATCGTCAGCGGGACCGTCACCTCCTACGACCGCGCGCTCGCCGCCGATGCCTTCCTGCCGAAGGGCGCCGCCAGCCCGGCCGCACTGCTCGAGCGTATCCGCGTGCTGGTCGCCCGTAAGCGCGGTCCGAAGAAGCATCTGCCGGCGACGCAGCCCACCCAGCCGATGCTGGTGCAGTCCGCCGCCAGCGATGACCAGAACCAGATCAAGCACGCCAAAGCGAGCTAGCAAGCCCGCGCAAAGGTGGTGGGGAGGACGCCAGTGTCCCCCCCGCCTTATCAAGCGAAGCCTCAGGCCCGTGCGAAGCCGGACCGTACGAAAGGGCAGGCCCTGTGGAAGGGCAGGCCATGCGAAGCTGACCCTCAAGCGGAAGCCAGGGCTGTACGAAAGGGCAGGCCGTGCGAAGCTGACCCTCAAGCGGAAGCCCCGGGGCCGTGCGGAAGCACCCGCCACCCGCGACCAGGGCGCACCCGCAGCTAAGCCTCCACCAACCCATACCGCCGCTGCCACTGCAGCTTCAACCGTTCCCATACCTGGGCGATCTCCCCGGCCGTCAAAGCCGGGTCCGGCGCACTCGCAAACCGCTCCGCCTCCCGCTTCGCAAGCTCCAGCAGCGCGCGGTCGCGCACCAGGCTCGCCACACGAAACTCCGGCATCCCCGCCTGCCTGGTGCCGAAGAACTCGCCCGGCCCACGCTGTTTCAGATCAAGCTCCGCAAGCTCGAAGCCGTTCTGCGTCGCTACCATCGCATCCAGCCGCGCCTCGGCCGACTCGCTCACCCTGCCGCCCGTCATCAGGATGCAGTAGCTCTTCGCCGCACCGCGCCCCACGCGCCCGCGCAGCTGGTGCATCTGCGCCAGGCCGAAGCGCTCCGCATGCTCGATCACCATCACGCTCGCGTTCGGCACGTCCACTCCTACCTCGATCACGGTCGTCGCAATCAGCACCTCGGTCTCGCCCCGCTGAAAACGCCGCATCGCCAGCTCCTTGTCATCGGAGCTCATACGCCCGTGCAGCAGCCCCAGCTTCAAGCCCGCCAGCGCACCCGCGCGCAGCTCGTCATACATCTCGGTCGCCGCCCGCAGCTTGGCCTTCGGAAAGATCCCGGGCGCCTTCTTCCCTTTCTTCGGAACCTCCGCTCCAGCCTCCTCCGCCACCGCATCCCGGGCAAAATCAAGCTGCGGCTCATCCTCCTTCGCACCCTCGATCACCGGGTACACGAGATAAGCCTGACGACCCAGACCCACCTGCTTGCGCACAAAATCCCAAACCGCCGCCTGCTTCTCTTCACTCGTCCGGCGCGTCACGATCGGCGTCCGACCCGGAGGCAGCTCGTCAATCACACTCACATCCATATCGCCGTAGATGGTCAAAGCCAGCGTTCGCGGGATCGGCGTGGCGGTCATCACCAGCACATCCGGGTCGCCGCCCGCTTCAGCCCCCGCGGCGCTTGCCGAGGGCCCGGGCTTCTTCATCAGCTTGAAGCGCTGCTGCACCCCAAACCGATGCTGCTCATCGACCACCACCAGCCCCAGCCGCGGGAAGTCCACCTTCTCCTCAATCAGCGCATGCGTCCCGATCGCTAGCTGGGTCTCACCGCGCAGGATCCGCCCGCGCCCCTCGCGCTTGCGGTCTTCATCAAGCGACCCGGTCAGCAGCGTCACCCGGTACGGCTTGCCGGTCAGCGGAGACACCTTGTCCGCAAGTAGCTTGCGCGCACTCAGGTAGTGCTGCGTCGCCAGGATCTCGGTCGGCGCCATCAATGCCGCCTGGAAGCCGTTCTCGATCGCCACCAGCGCCGCCTGCAGGGCCACGATCGTCTTGCCGGAACCCACATCGCCCTGCAGCAGCCGCCGCATCGGCTGCGGTTTGCGCATATCCGACACAATCTCGCCCAGCACCCGCTTCTGCGCCGCGGTCGGATGGAAGGGCAGCACCTGCTTGATGGCCGCGCGCACCCCGGCGCCGGTCTCAAACTGCGTGCCCACCCGCTCGCGCAGCCGCCGCCGCTTCAGCTCCAGTCCCAGCTCCAGGTACCAGAACTCCTCAAAGATCAGCCGTTTGTGCGCCGGCGTCCGCGCCGCTATCAGGTCATCAAGCGGCGTGCCGGCAGCAGGGAAGTGCAGCGCCCGCAAAGCCTCCATCCGGCTCGGCAGCTTCAGCCGCTCGCGCAACGGCCCGGGCAGCGTCTCGTCCGCCTCGATGCCCGCCTCGGTCAGTTCCTCAAATACGCTCCACATCACGCGCCGCGTCCACTTCGAAGTCAGCTTTGCGCCCCACGGAGTGGTCCCGCCCAGGCTCTCGTATACCGGCACAATCCGCCCCATCTTAAGCGCGATAAACTCCGCGTCCGGCCCCGCTGCACCGGGCTCCGGAAGGATCTCAAACTGCGGCTGCACCAGCTTGAAGCGTCCCGCACCCTGCCCGCGAGAAGGCTCAAGCTTGCCGTAGACAGCGATCCTCTGGCCCAGCCTGAA
>CAXTUS010000139.1:0-7788 GCA_964247475.1 uncultured Acidobacteriaceae bacterium
TGCTGGCAGCGCTCGGCCCGGGGCAGCGGTCAAGCGTGACCCGCAGCAACAGCAGCAACAGCAACAGCAGCCGCAACAGAGCGTGCTTACACGTCCCGTCAGCACTGCGCCGGTTGTGGTGGCAGCGCCTCCACGCCCTGCCGCTCCAACACCAGCCGCTGCGGCCCCGGCCGCTTCGCTGCCTGCGGCTTCAGCCGCAGCTGGTTCGGCCTCGGCTGCGCCAACAACGGCACCGGCGGCACCAGCTCCATCGGCTGCCACGGTCGCGTCGCCTGAAGCGGCTTCAACCAGCGTCTCCACGCCAGAGGCAGCGACCCCTGAGGTAGCCGCTGCGCCTCCCGCACCTCCGGCACGCCGCGTCATCATGCCGCAGACCGGACCGCGTCCCATCTACACGGCGCCAGCGCCGGTCCCTGGCGCGCCACCCCGCGGACGTCCCATCTTCGAACGCCCGCGCCCTGGCTTTCCCGGCTCTTCCGGGCCCGGCGGCCCAGGTTCCCGGCCCGGCTTCTCCGGTGGTCCGGGTGGACCTGGCGGCGCACCCGGCGCACGTCGTCCCATGCACCCGACGCGCACCTTCCCGGGAGGTCCTGGCGGGGCTCCTGGAGCACCTGGTGCGCGTCCCGGCTTCACCCCCGGCGCGCGCCCCGGCTTCCCGGCCCGTCCCGGCTTCCCTCCGCGGCCAGGTGAGGCGCCGGCCGCTGGTGCACCTCCCGCAGGCTTGCGTCCCGCGAGGCCCGGCCAGCGTCGCGGCGGCCAGCGCTACGAAAAGGTGAAGGAAGGCCCGATGAAGGGCTTCCAGCCGCCACCGCGCTACGGCGGCATGCAGATGTCGCGCGAGCCGGTGCCGATCACCAAAACCATCACCGTCACCGAAGGTATCTCGGTCAAGGATCTTGCCGAGAAGCTCGATGTACGTGGCAAGGACCTGATCGCCGTCCTGCTCATGAAGGGTGTGCTCGTCACCGTCAACCAGTCGCTCGAGGGCGAGTTGGTGAAGGACGTCGCACGCCAGTTCGGCGCCGACGCGACCATCATCTCGGTCGAAGAGCAATTGGAGAACGAGGCCATTGAGGGCTTCCTTGAAGACACCTCGGGGATGGTCGAAGTCGTCCGTTCGCCGGTCGTCACCGTCATGGGCCACGTCGACCACGGCAAGACGTCTCTGCTCGACGCCATTCGTTCTACCGATGTCGCAGGCGGCGAAGCAGGCGGCATTACCCAGCACATCGGCGCCTATAAGGTGAAGATCACCAAGCCCGATTCGCCCGCCTTCGGGCGTGAGATTGTCTTTCTTGATACGCCTGGGCACGAGGCCTTCACCCGTATGCGCGCACGCGGGGCGAAGGTCACGGACATCGTCGTCATTGTCGTCGCAGCCGATGACGGCGTCATGCCGCAGACGCTCGAAGCGATCGATCACGCACGTGCGGCAAAGGTGCCGATCATCGTGGCGATCAACAAGATCGACAAGCCCGACGCTGATCCGGCGAAGGTCACGATGCAGCTTGCCGCGCGCGGCGTCCAGGCGACGTCGCTCGGCGGCGACACCGAGTTCGTCGAAGTCTCGGCCAAGAAGCGACTGAACCTTGACGGCCTTGAAGAGATGATCTGCTACATCGCCGACACCAACGAGCAGAAGGCTCAGCCGGATCGGCCCGCGGTCGGAACGGTCATCGAAGCCAAGCTCGATCGTGGACGTGGTGCAGTCGCATCGGTGCTGGTCCAGAATGGAACCCTGAAGCTGGGCGACAGCTACATCGTCGGCAACACCTTCGGCAAGATCCGCGCCATGTTCGATGACCGTGGACGTCCGATCGAAGTCGCAGGACCTTCGACCCCGGTCGAGATCCTCGGTCTTGAAGGCATGCCGGACGCCGGCGACACGTTCCTCGTCATGGCGGACCGCGACAAGGCCAAGGGCATTGCGCAGTACCGCAAGATGAAGGAGCGCGAAGCGCAGCTTGCGAAGAGCTCCCGCGTTTCGCTTGAAGGACTTGCCGAGCAGATCAAGATGGCGGGCGTCAAGGACCTCAACATCATCGTCAAGGGCGACGTGCAGGGCTCGGTCGAGGTCATCGCCGAGGACCTGGCGCACATGTCGACCGAGAAGGTCCGGGTGCGTGTGCTGCACTCCGGTGTGGGCGCGATCACCGAGTCGGACGTGCTGCTGGCGTCGGCGTCGAATGCGGTCATCATCGGCTTCAACGTTCGTCCGGATCGCAACTCGGGCGAGGTTGCAGCACGCGAAGGCGTCGAGATCCGGCTGCACTCGATCATCTACGAGCTCCGCGAAGAGATCGAGAAGGCGATGTACGGTCTGCTCGATCCCGTCTTCAAGGAAAACTACGCCGGCCGTGCGGAGATCCTGCAGGTCTTCAAGATCACCAAGGTCGGGCAGATTGCGGGTTGCCGCGTGACCGACGGCGTGATCAAGCGCAACGCGCAGGCCCGCCTGCTGCGCGATGGCAACGAGATCTGGAAGGGCAAGATCAGCTCGCTCAAGCGGCTCAAGGACGATGTGTCCGAGGTTCGCGACGGGGTGGAGTGCGGTATCGATCTGGCCGGCTGGAAGGATATGCGTGCGGGAGATGTGATCGAGACGTTCACGACCGAGCAGCTTGATGCGAACCTCGGGCAGAACACGCTTGAGGCGCGCAAGGAGGCCAAGCTCGAGAAGGATCGGGCGGCCGCGGCTGAAGCCTCGACCGAGACGGCGAACGCATAGCTGTTGCGCTTTCCAAAGGAGAGGGTCAGGACTTCGGTCCTGGCCCTCCTGCTTTGGAGCGAGCACCAGCACGCAAGAAATTCGGGGCGACCAGCGGCATTGAAGCCTGTGACAAAGTCAGCAAGTGACCGCTGCCCTTGCAGGACGTTCTGCAACGATTGCGGTCCGTGTCCATGGCGAAGCTACTGCGTTTCTAATCGCGGATGGCGACCCGTGCGTGCGCTTGCTTTACAGCGCACGGGGATGGGTTTCGTCGTAGACGCGCTGGACCTGGGTGGAGGTGAGCTGGGTGTAGCGCTGCGTGGTCGAGAGACGCTCGTGACCGAGCATCTCCTGGATCGCGCGGAGGTCGGCACCCTCTTCGAGCATGTGGGTGCCGAAGGCATGGCGCAGGGTGTGTGGGTGGACGTCAGCGGGCAGACCGCGGCTCTGCGCAATAGCCTTGACGATGCGTCCTACGCTGCGCGTGGTGAGCCGGCAGGTGCCGCGCAGCCGGAGATTCATCATGAGCGGGCCAGTGGCGATCATGCCGGCCTTCCCGGAAGCAGCGAGCTTGGCCTCGCGTGCAGGAAGGTAGCCGCGGAGGGCGATGGCGGCTTCGTCGCCTAAGGGGACAAGGCGCTCTTTCTTGCCTTTGCCGCGGACCAGGATGCAGTCGTCGGCCCAGCGGAGGTGCGTCATGTCCAGTCCGACGAGCTCTGAGTTGCGGATGCCGCAGCCGTAGAGGAGTTCGAAGATGACGCGGTCACGCTCTGGCCAGGCGCCCGCTTCTTCCCCGCCCGTCGCCTTTTTTGATCGCGAGCCGGATCGGGTACCGGCTTCGAGCGAAGTGAGGACCCGATTGACTTCTTCCATGCTGGGAACGCGCGGGAGGTGCTGCGGACGCTTGGGCGTGCTGACCAGAAGCGCAGGGTTCTGTTGGACTTTCCCCTCCTTGGCGAGCCACTTGAACCAGCTTCGGATCGCAGCCAGGGCGCGTGCGGCGCTGGTTTTCGAAAGGCCGCGTTCGTAGAGGTGGCCGAGATAGGCGCGTATGTGAAGGTGCTCGACGACGTCGATGCGCGTTGCTTCGCCGAGCGACGTTTCGAGGTATTGGGCGAAGCCGCGAAGCTCCCGCTGGTAGGCGCGGACGGTGTGCTGGCTGGCGCCGCGCTCGGCGTTAAGAATGCGCAGGAAGTCTTCGGCTGCGGAGGCGAGCAGGCTCATGCCCCAACCTTGCGGCCGCGCGGGTGATGCTTGCGGTGGACAGCCTTGAGGTGGCCGAGGGCGACGTGGGTGTAGACCTGCGTGGTGGCAATGTCGGCGTGGCCGAGGAAGGTCTGCACGGAGCGAAGATCAGCCCCGTGTTCGACCATGTGGGTCGCGCAGCTATGGCGCAGGGTATGCGGGCTGGCGTGGTGGCCGTGCGAGCTGCTGCGCACCATCTCCCACACCCACTGGCGGGTAAGGGGCTTACCGCGGACGCTGAGGAACATACGACTTTGCATTCCTGACCCAGGCTTGACGAGGGAGGGCCGGCCCCGATCGAGATAGATTTCGAGCGCGAGGCAGGCCTGGCGCCCGAGGGGGACGATGCGTTCCTTGTCGCCTTTGCCGCGGACCTGGGCGCGTTGCAGGTCAAGCCGGACGTCCTCGACTTTGAGGGCGCAGATCTCGCCGACGCGGAGGCCACCGGCGTAGAGGAGTTCGAGGACAGCATGGTCGCGGAGCGCGATCGAGGTTGCGTCAGCGGCATGGGCGGCGTGGCCGGTACGTTCGAGCATGCCGGCGACCTGGGCCTCCGCAAGTGATTTCGGCAGGATCTTCCAGCTTGCCGGGGATTCAACGTTGATGGTGGGGTCGTGCGTGATGCGTTTGTCCATCAGCAGAAAACGGTAGAAGCCGCGGATGCCGCTTAGCTTGCGGGCGACGGAGCGGGCTTCGACGGCGTGGCTGAGCAGGTCTGCGATGAAGCTGCTGATGTCGGCCTGGATGGCGGTGGTCAGCACACCGTCGTGGCGTTCAATGAACTCGGCGAATTGCTCAAGGTCCGAGGTATAGGCCTCGACCGAGGCGGGGCGTAAGCCCTTCTCTACACGCAGGTAAGCGGCGTACTCTTGCACCAGCCGTACGTTGCTTTCGCCTGTGGCCATAAGTGTCATTATCTGGTGTCATGGGGCTTTCGGCACCCAGTTCCGGGGGGCAGGAACCATTGAAGCTATCGGTGAGCGAAGCCCAAGACTCCACGAAGTGGTCGCCGTCCGCGACGAGGACGTAGTTGCTGTTGAGGTCTTCTATACTGAGAGAGCCATGTTTGAAAACCTAAGTGAAAAGCTGCAACGCTCCTTTAAGACCCTGCGCGGACAGGGCACGATCTCTGAAGAGAACATCGCCGATGCCATGCGCGAGATCCGCCTCGCCCTGCTTGAGTCTGACGTAAACCTGAAGGTAGTCGATGAGTTGGTCGAGCACATCCGGGTCAAGGCGATGGGCACACAGGTGACGACGGCGCTGAGTCCGTCCGAACAGATCGTCAAGATCGTGCATGACGAGCTGGTGGCTTTGCTGGGCAAGGATGTGGCGAAGTTCCGCACCGCGTCGCAGCCGCCGAGCGTGGTTCTGATGGCGGGTCTGCAGGGGTCGGGTAAAACGACGACCAGCGCAAAGCTGGCGCAGTGGCTTAAGAAGGGCGGCCACCGCCCGATGCTGGTGTCGGTTGACGTATACCGGCCGGCGGCGCGCGAGCAGCTGGCGGTAGTGGCGAAGTCGACTGGCGTGAACCTGTACGAGGGCAAGCTCGAAGAGGGAGCGAAGCACGGGACGAGTGATGTGCTGAGGCTCGCGAAAGAAGCCAAGCGGGAGGCGGCGAACTTCGGCTGCGACATCCTGATCGTCGACACGGCCGGCCGGCTCGGTATCGACAAGGCGCTGATGGACGAGATGGCGGAGTTGAAGAAGCAGCTGAATCCATCGGAGATCCTGTTTGTGGCCGATGCGATGACCGGGCAGGACGCGGTGAATTCGGCGAAGGCGTTCAACGATCTGCTTGCGATCACGGGCGCAGTCCTGACCAAGATGGACGGCGATGCAAGGGGCGGTGCGGCGCTGTCGATCCGCCAGGTGACCGGTGCGCCCATCAAGTTCCTGGGCACGGGCGAGAAGCCGGACGCGTTTGAGCCATTTCACCCGGACCGGATCGTGTCTCGCATTATGGGCATGGGCGACATCGCGACGCTGCTCGAGCGGGCTGAAGAGAAGCTTGACCGCGGCAAGGCGGAGCAGTTCGCGAAGAAGGCGCTGTCCGGGCAGGGCTTTACGCTCGATGACTTTCGTGAGCAGCTGAGACAGATCAAGAAGATGGGATCGATGAAGTCGATCCTGAAGATGCTGCCGTCGGTAGGGCCGTTTGCGGGCATGGCGCAGGCTGCGGAGAACGTGGACGAGAGCCAGTTCACACGGGTTGAATCGATCATCAACTCGATGACGAATAAGGAACGGCAGAATGCAGACCTGATCAATGGCAGCCGGCGGAAGCGGATCGCTGCGGGTTCCGGGGTCAGTGTGCAGGAGGTCAATAACCTGCTGCGCCAGTACAACCAGATGTCGAAGATGTTCAAGACGATGGGTGGCGGAATGGGCGGCGGGATCAAGGCTCAGCAGAGATTGATGAGCCAGATGCAGCAGACCAAGCAGCGCTTCGGGCGGTAGCGGGAGACGAGCATGGGCCGCTTCGCAGTTCAGACTGCTAGAGTATTTCTCTACTGCCTTGACTTGGCACGGCTTGCGTGGAACTCGCACTTCGAAGTGCGCAGCCAGGGGAGGAACGTCGTTCTGGCCGCGATTGTTCTGCTTTATGTGATCGTCGCTTTTATGAAGAACGATTACATAGAATCGCTTGCCGCTAAATTTTCAGATCGGCATCTTCTTCTAGGCTTGTATATTGTCGGCGCCGCTTTCGCCGGGCTGGGTGCGCTCGTGAGTGTGGCACCACCCAAATCTCGATGGTCGAGATATCTCTGTTTTCTTCTCTTCCTCCTCTTCTTCCACTTCGGAATCCTGATAGCGAACGAACAGGGTCACCGTGCTGAACAAGCGACACTGAATACCGAGATTGCAAGGGCGGCCGAGGAGCAACAGAAAGCACAATATAACAAAGATGTTCTGCAATTACGAAACCAGATAGATGGTTTGGGGCTCGCCATTACGGCTGTCGCCAAGGGTAGCCCTGATCCCAAATGGTCTAAGTTGCTATTGCAGACTTCTCAGGCTGCTCTCCAAAAAGGCTCGTCGGGCGGCCAATCTGAAGATCCCCGTTTAGTTCTATTCGATGAAGCCGCTGCGCTAGATAGATCATTGCGTAGCTTTCAAATGTCCACCGGCGTAGCTCATGATCAATTGAATGAGCGTCTCGATGTCGAGCGAGAACAGATGTACTCTGCCGCTGACCGAGCCGGAGCCTTCAACAATTACCGGGAACGGGAGATCGCCGAGCTCGTCCAGGCTGAGGTTCGCAACTACAAAGAGGACTATGCTCAATAAGCTATAAGGCTGCACAAGGGCCTATTAGAAGCTGTTCCTGAGCATGGCATGTCCACATCTCTGAATTATGGCAATCCGCAGAACGGTGGAGACATAACCGCCATTATCTTCGATCTAGAAGACTTGCTGCATCAATATCAACGTAAATTGGCCGCCAACGGCATTGTGGTAAAGCCGTAGGAACTAAGAACGGGCCTTCACTCCGGCGCTTCACATAGATTCTACTGCCATGTGACGTGATGCCTTGGGCGTGACGGTGAGTCAAGGGATGGACTTGGCGGTGCCGTTGGTGAGGGTGACCGGGATCGTGTAGGTCCCGGGGGCTACCTTGGTGACGTCGGGATGGCAAGTGGGGTTGAGGTTGAGGGTGTTGATCCTGAGTAGCCTGTGAGGACGGTTGTTGCGCGCAGCGATGCAAGGGCGACGGAGGTGAGATTCAGGCTTTCACTTTCGCGAGGTGTACGCGGCGGTCTTGCGATAGTTTTCATCGGGCCAGGAATTGTCTTCCACTGATTGGCCTACTCGCCATCTGTAAACAGCAA
>CAXTUS010000140.1:0-4032 GCA_964247475.1 uncultured Acidobacteriaceae bacterium
CTTTCTGCCCGCCCGGCGTGCGTCCCGCATTGAACCGATGACCGCACTGCGTACTGAGTAAGGCCGCACCCACTTACCCTGCCACCATTAACCGGAGGGCTACGGTCGCGAAAGAGATCAGGCAATCCACGTCGCGGACGCGTCCTGTGCCCTGATAATGGAGCAGCAGCATCTGAATTCCTTCTGCTTTGAGGCCTCACCATGGAAGCACCCAGACGCCGGCGCATCTGCCCCAACTGCAGGGCGGAGGGCATCGAGCGCACCGAACGTACCGGCTTCCTCGAACGCCATATTCTGTGGCGCTTCGGGTACTACCCATGGACGTGCCGGCAATGCAGGATCCGCATGTCGTTGAAGGGTAGGGGAAGCCCGACGAGAAGGCGCAAGACGGACGCCTGACCCTGATCCCTCGCTGGCGCAAGTCTCGCGTGGGGCGTCCACCGGATGTCCGGGGTTGAACACACCTTCCCGAAATCTGACAGCTTCCCCGCCGAAGGTGTGCACAAGTGGGAACATTCGACCGAAGAGCGAGTGGTTCGCCACGTGCTCCATCCGCGGAGTAATAAAAACGTGTAAGGAGCATCTGCATGGCCTATCAGGAGCGCATTCGCGACGTCGTCTCCGCTCCCTTCCGTCCTGAAGCCATCCACGAACATGAGTCAGCGGGTTGGCAGATAGTCGCCATCGAGTGGCGACGAGAAGTTCCTGCTCCAGAGGCGGGACATGGCATGTCCCACCAGAAAGCCATCCCTTTTGGAGTCCGTCTTTCGGACGACTGCATGCGTCTCGAGCCGGACCCGGACGAGAGTGCCACGCTGCTGCAGATCATGGAGTTGCTCGGCCAGGACTTCTCCTAAGCGTCGATCGTCAGCGACCTGAACGAACGCGGCCTCAGAACCCGCGACGGTCTGCCGTGGGATCGCGTGGCCGTCTTCAAGCTGATGCCCCGCCTTATCGAGGTAGCTCCCCGTCTCTTTACCGAAGCCGCTTGGAAGCAGCGTTCGAAGAAGTTCGCACCCTGAAGCTCCTCTGCGCTGGCACGTTAGACTCGAAGGCGACGATGGAGTCTTCTTCTCAGCCAAGCTTCGACCAGATCGCAGACCGCGAGCGAGGCCTCAGCCGCAGCCTTTCTGCGCGGCAGCTCTCAATGATCGCGATCGGCGGCGCCATCGGCACCGGCCTCTTCCTAGGGTCCAGCTTTGCGATCAGCTTCGCCGGGCCATCAGTCCTGATCAGCTACGCGGTCGGAGCATTGATCACCCTGCTGCTGATGGGCGCGATGGCCGAGATGACGGTCGCGCACCCCACCTCCGGTTCCTTCGGCGCGTGGGCAGAGTTCTACCTGTCGCCCCTGGCGGGCTTTCTTGTGCGTTTCGCCTACTGGGCAGGCGTCGTCTTTGCGCTTGGCACAGAGGTCACGGCGATCGCCGTGTACATGCGCTTCTGGTTCCCGGCGACACCCGGCTGGGTCTGGATCCTAAGCTTCACGGCATTGCTGGTGCTCGTCAACGCCGTCAACGTCCGCCTCTTCGGCGCGGTCGAGTACGGCTTCTCCGCCTTGAAGGTGTCGGCGATCGTGATCTTCCTGGTGCTCGGCAGCTGGGTCGTCTTCTCTGCTCCTCAGGGGTCGAGCATCGGCTTCGCCAACTACACGGCCTTCGGTGGCTTTTTTCCGAAAGGTTTGACCGGCACGTGGCTTGCCGTCCTGGTGGCCCTCTTCAGCTACTTCTCGATCGAGATGATCGCCGTCGCGGCAGGCGAGGCCAAAGACCCCCAGCGCGCAATTACTCACGCCTTTCGCGCAACCATGCTACGGCTGGTGCTCTTCTACCTTCTTACCCTTGCGCTGGTCCTCGCGATCGTTCCGTGGACTGCGAATGCAAGCGGCCAGACGCAGTCGCCTTTCGTGCTGGTGATGGCTCGCACCCACATCGCGGGCGCGGCGGGCGTCGTCAACCTGGTCATCCTGATCGCGGCGCTCTCCGCCATGAACAGCCAACTCTACATCACGACGCGCATGCTCTTCTCGCTCTCGCGTGCAGGCTTTGCGCCCGCGCGGCTGGGACGCCTCTCGCTGCAAGGCGTTCCGGTCGCTGCCTTGCTGGTCTCGACCGCCGGCATAGGGCTTGCTGCGCTGTTGAACATCGTCTACCACGACCGCTCGTTCCTGCTGATGCTCGCCATCTCCATGTTCGGTCCCATGTTTACCTGGCTGATGATCTTTGTCACCCACCTCAGCTTTCGCCGGCGCAACTCAGGGGCCACGCTCGTCTTCCGCATGTGGGGATATCCATGGACCTCTCTCGCCGGCGCCGCGCTCATGCTCGGGGCATTAGTCACAACGCTCTTCACGAGCGCCTTTCGTCCGACTCTGCTCTACGGGATACCCTTCCTGCTGGCACTCTCGCTCGCCTACAGGCTGCGCCGCCGTACCCGTCCGCCAGCATCCAACCGCATGACAGAGGACAACGTATGAACACTGAACTTCTATCGGGCTCTCCACTGAGCCAGGTTCAAGCGAGCCAAATTCCAGAGAACCAAATTCCAGAGAGCCAAGTTCAAGACCCGCTTCTCGCGTGGCGCAAGGAGTTCCCTATCCTTGAACACACCACGTACATGATCAGCCACTCCCTTGGGCCCATGCCGCGACGCACCCAGGCTGCGCTCGCCGAGTTCACCGAGACTTGGGCGACGCGCGGTATACGTGCCTGGGAAGAGGGCTGGTGGGAGATGCCGGTTACCTGTGGCGACCTCATCGGCTCGATCATTGGTGCCCCGAGGGGCCGCGTTGTCATGCACCAGAACGTTTCTATCTGCCAGGCGATGGTGACCTCCTGCTTTGACTGGGCACCGCGCCGCGCCGGTTCCGCGGCCCGAAACAAGCTGGTCACAGACGGCCTCAACTTCCCATCGAACGACTACATCTACTACGGACTCGAACGCCAGGGTGCTGAGATCGTCTCCGTGCCGTCGCTTGACGGGCTTACCGTGCCGTTTGAAGCCATGCTCGCCGCCATCGATGAAAAAACCCAGCTGGTGAGCGTCTCCCACGTGGCGTTCCGTTCCAGTGCCTTGCAGGATCTGGCCGCCATAACGGAACGCGCGCACGAGGTGGGCGCGCTGGTCATCGCCGACCTCTACCAGTCGGCCGGCATCGTTCCACTGGACGTGACCAGACTCGGCGTTGACTTCGCCACCGGCGGCTCGGTGAAGTGGCTGCTCGGCGGTCCGGGAGCCGGATATCTTTATGTCCGGCCGGGGCTCGACGAAGCGCTCGAACCCATGGCAACCGGTTGGGCAGCGCACGAAGCTCCGTTCCAGTTTGCAGGCGGTCCCATCACCTACGCGCCTGACATCCACCGCTTCCTGAACGGCACCCCGAACGTGCCTGCGATGTACTCCGCGCGCTCGGGTTATGAGATCGTCAACGAGATCGGAGTCGCGGCGATCCGCGCCAAGTCAACGCGCCAAACCCAGCATCTGATCGACCTTGCCGATGCTCGAGGATTGTCCGTTCGCAGTCCGCGCGATCCTGAAGCGCGCGGCGGAACGATCATCCTGGGAGTGCCCGACGCCGACGGGCGCGAGATCGTGGCCGAGCTCGGACGGCGCCAGATCCTGGTCGACTTTCGACCTGGCGCCGGCATCCGGATCGCGCCCCACTTCTATACGTCCGATGACGAAATCGCGCACACAATCGAGCAATTCGTCGACGTCGCAGGAACAAAAGCGACCGCGTCTTCGTGACGGACGGCGACCAGGGCCGAGACCACTCTTGCTTCCACGTGTAATGATTGACCAGCTGTCTCGTCAGCAGAAGTGTCTGGAGCAGCCCTCCAGCCAAGGAGAACCTCATGACTACACCAACTACCTGCCCCTGCGGCCCCAACTGTCCGTGCGGCCCCACCTGCAACTGCGGTCCCGAGTGCAACTGCGCTACCACGGGCAAGTGCAGCTAGAGAACCCAACGAGGGTGGGGGGCCCAACCACGCCCCCCACCCCCCCAAAAAATGAATGTCAAAACACGCCCAT
>CAXTUS010000140.1:4042-7726 GCA_964247475.1 uncultured Acidobacteriaceae bacterium
CCCCCCCGGCGGGGGCGCGCCCCCCCCGCCCCCCCCCCCCTCGAAACTCTGCTTGCGCATCGCAGGCAGTTCCTGCGGTTCTTAGAACGTCGCGTGAGCTCGCCTGCGCTTGCTGAGGACCTGCTGCAAAACGCTTATGTCCGGGCACTCGAGCATAGTGGAGATCTCCGTGAGCAAGAGACCGCCACCGCCTGGTTCTATCGCATCCTGCGTAACGCCGTCATCGATCACTACCGTCATCACGAGGTCGAAGACCGGGCCCTGACAAATTGGGCGGCAGAGCTCGAAACGGTGGTCACAGCCGATGACCTGACCCGCAACATCATCTGCCGATGCATCGCTCGTGTGCTGCCGGACCTAACACCCAGCTATGCCGAGATCCTGCGCGAGGTCGACCTTGAAGAGGGTTCGCTTGCTGCCTTCGCCAGTTCGCACGGCATCACTGCCGCAAATGCCACTGTCCGCATCCATCGTGCGCGCAAGGCCCTGAAACAGCGGCTGACTCAGACCTGCGGAGCCTGCTCACTGCACCACTGCCTTGATTGCAACTGTATCGGCTGAGCCTCAGAACGGCTCGCTTTTTCACGCCGCAAAAAGCGCTCGGACGCGGCAACCCTCGCCGTCATCCAAGGCTCAATGAGCAACTTCACCAAGCAGATCGCTGCTGCCGCGCCCAAGGCTCGAGACCTGCGCGAGCGCCGTTGGATCTACATCCCGTACGACCGTTTTACCGACCGCACCGGTCCCCTGACCGAACAGCCCGCCGAAGCGACCGGGATCGTCATCGTCGAATCCACTGCCAAGGCTCTGCGGCGTCCGTACCACAAGAAAAAGCTTGTTGTGCTCATCAGCAACATTCGCCACTTCGCGCTTGAGCAGGCTGCTCGCGGGGTGAGCGTCCTCTATCACTTTTCGCCGCAGTCGCACGGCAGTGCCTTGCGCGAGCTGCAGCAACAGCGCGGGCTTCCCGTGCTGACGGTGATGACAGCAGCCGAACGCGAGCTGCGGCTTGATCTTGCTCACGCGGAGAGCGAAGGCTTGCAGCTTCATTACGTCGAGGACACAAGCTGGGCTTCGCGGACCGAGGACTTTACGGGAGTCTACGGGGAGTTCAAACCGGGCAAGGCCTATGTAATGGACCGCTTCTACCGCAGAATGAGACAGCAGACGCGCGTCCTGATGGAAGGCGGCAAGCCGGTGGGCGGACGGTTTTCCTTCGATGCCGAGAACCGCAATCCTTACAAGGGCGAGGTGCCGGTTCCACGCTTCCCCAGCTTCCCTCCCGACGAGATTACGCAGGAGGTCGTGGAGCTGGTCGAGCAAACCTATGGCCACCACTTCGGCAGCATTGATCACTTCGATCTACCCTGCACCCAGGCTGACGCTGACACCTTCTGGCGCTTCTTCCTGGATCACGCACTGAGCCACTTTGGCCGCTTCGAAGACGCCATGCGGGATGATGAGGCGCAGCTCTTCCACTCAAAGACCAGCGTGCTGCTCAATCTTGGGCGCCTGCTCGCGCTCGACCTGATCCGCGATGTGGCTGCGCTGGCCGCAGAGGAGATTGTGCCGATGGCGAGCGCAGAGGGTTTTATCCGCCAGCTTCTGGGATGGCGAGAGTTCATGCGCCACCTGCATGAGCAGACTGACGGCTACCGCCTGCTGCGCGGGCACGTTCCGGACGAGCGGCGCAAGATCACCCAGGAGGTCTCACCCGACAGAACCGAGGCGGCTGCAAAAGCCTATGCGGAGGAGCAGAAGTACAAGGGAGCGACGCCGTCTGCCCTAGGGGCGAACCTTCCCCTGCCCGCGGTCTACTGGGGCGTGAGATCCGGCTTGCACTGCATGGACTCCGTGGTTGCGCAGGTGGTGGACGAAGGCTGGTCGCATCACATCACGCGCCTGATGGTGCTTTCGAACCTCGCGAACCTCTGCGGGTTCTCGCCACGCGAGCTCACTGACTGGTTCTGGTTCGCTTACGTGGACGCATACGACTGGGTAGTGGAGCCGAATGTGCTGGGCATGGCGACCTACGCCGACGGCGGACTGACGGCGACGAAACCTTATGTTTCGGGCGCCGCTTATATCAACCGCATGTCGAACTTCTGTGGGCGTTGCCAGTACGACCCGAAGAAGTCCGTAGGTGAAGGCTCCTGTCCGTTCACAGCTCTCTACTGGACCTTTCTCGAACGCAATGAAGCTACGCTCTCCAAAAATTTTCGTATGCAGATGCCCTATAACACCCTGCGTAAAAAGCAGCCTGAAGAGCTGATACAGCTTCGAGCCCGAGCCACTGAAGCCGTGGCCCATCTTCAATCCTTCAGGCGACCTGACTATGGCGAGACAATTTCGCCACGAGAGATGCCGGTCCGGGACCAGGAAGCACTCGTGCTTACTTCTGCGCCGCAGGCGGAGAGAGCGAAACCGGTGCCGTCACCTTCATCCCGTCGAGCCCGGCCTGGAAGACGATGATCTGCTTGATGGTCTCGTAAGGGATTCCATTAAGAGGAACCGGACGTCCGTTGACCAGCAGGGTCGGCGTTTGCTCAATACTGAGATCCTGTGCCAGCTTGATCGAAGCGTCGACCGTAGCCTTGGCTTCGGCAGACTCTGCGCAGGTTGCGGTGGCTGCCGGATCTCCGCCAGCCTTGATGACGGCAGCCTTGAGCGTGTCAGCGCCGGCCTCGGCCGTAAGCTGCGCCTGAGTGTCGTAGACCGCGTCCGCAAAGCTGAAGAAGGTGGCATCGCTCTTCTTTGCCAGGCATGCGCCCATGGCGGCGGCCTGGAAAGCGAACGGATGGATGTCGGTGAGCGGGAAGCTCTGGTAGACAATGCGGGCCTGCGGGAAGTCCTGAGCCAGGTGCTTGATGGTAGGCTGTGCCTCTTTGCAGTGGGGGCACTGCAGGTCAGAGAACTCCACCAGCATGAGGCTCTTCGAATCGGAGCCTAGGTGCGGGCCGGAGGCTGCGGACTGCAGCATCGCACGGTGAGCCGCGTACGGCTCGGCACCGAACGGAAGGACCGCGCTGTTGTCCGCAATCAGGTGCTTGCCGTCGTTCAGGACGAAGAAGGTAGCCTGCTGCACCTTTGCATTTGCGGTCTTCTCAGAGACCAGGGCAGTGACGCGGGCAACACCCGGTGCCGCTGTCTTCTGGATAGCAACCACACGCCAGATGCGGTTCGAATCGTAGCCCAGCATGACTCGCAGGTAGCTGTCCACAGTCGCGACGGACGGAGAGTCTGCGGTGAAGAACTTGGGGTTTGTCGCGGGGAACGGATCGGCCACGGTGTCGGGTGAGAGCGAGTGCAGCTGCAGTGGCTTAGCCGGGGAAGCAGCGGGCTTCGCCGATGGGGTGGCCTGGCTGGGAGCTGCAGGCGCTGGAGTCGTTGGGGCGGGGGCGGTCTGCGCCCACATCATTGCCGACATCCCGCAAGCCATCAGGACTGCTGCCGTCTTCGAAACTTGCTTCAAGCTTCCATCCTTTGGCTGCCACTCAGGCAGCCTTTCGTGAGATTCAAACCTGGTACTTGACTGCGATCGGGAAACGTCTCCCCGGACCGAACGATTTACGCGTTACCTTCAAGACAGGCGCGGCCTGCTGGCGTTTGTACTCACTTCGTTCAACCAGCTTCAGCACCTCGCGGACGAGCTCAAGATTTACTCCCTGGTCCTGCGCGATCTGC
>CAXTUS010000141.1:0-7688 GCA_964247475.1 uncultured Acidobacteriaceae bacterium
GCTTCGGCTGTCACCGCGGGCAGGGTGTAGTGTTCGGTGTGCAGGCGAATGTCAGCAACGTGCTCGGCGCGCACCGGCTGGAAGGTTCCGAGGCCTACGTGGAGGGTGATCGACTCGACCTGGACGCCCTGGGCCTTGAGTTGGGTGAGGATCTCCGGGGTGAAATGCAGGCCTGCGGTGGGGGCGGCGGCGGAGCCTGGCTGAGCGGCGTAGACGGTCTGGTAGCGGGTCTTGTCTTCAAGCGAGTCGTCCCGGTGGATGTAGGGCGGCAGCGGCATGTGGCCGATCTGGTCCAGATGTTCGAGGAAGCGGGGGTCGGGGGTGAAGCGCAGGGTGCGTTCGCCGTATTCCCCTGCGGCCGTGACTTCGGCTCGGAGAAGCGGCGCGCCAGCCGCGTCGGGGAAGAGGAGCGTCTCGCCGGGCTGGACCTTGCGGCCGGGCCGTACGAGCGCGGACCACACGCAGGGGGCGAGCTGCTGGGTGAGGAGGACGTCGATCTGGCCCGAGGGGACTGGAGAGTTCGCCTGGGTGTGAAGTCCGGCACGGTAAGCGAAGAGACGTGCGGGAAGGACGCGCGAGTCGTTGAGGATAAGGAGGTCGCCGGGGCGCAGGTGCTTTGGCAGGTCTGAGAACTGCCCGTCGGTCAGGGCGCCGGTCGACCGATCGACCTTGAGCATGCGGCTCGAACCGCGGACGTCCGGCGGGGTTTGGGCGATGAGGTCTTCGGGGAGTTCGAAGTGGAAGTCGGCTACGCGCACGGATTTCAGTTTAGAAGCAATGGCAACAGCTGCCTAACGCCGGCCGGGCGCCACCTCATGGGGTGCTGGACGCTTCGCGCAGGTGAGGGCAACAGCGGCTTCGAGGCTGGACTGAATGGCTGCTTTAAGGTCCGGAGACGTGGCTGGGACGTGTTCGGGGAAGGCGACCAGGACCTTTGAAAAGGGTTTGGGGATGAGGAAGCTGTCCCAAGTCCTGAGCGTCCAGGCGCTGAGCGGCAGGGCGTAGAAGGTGCCGACCCAGGGGGCGCTGACCAGGCTGGCGAGCTGCGCGGTGCCGGGTTTGGCGATCTTCGACGGGCCTCGCGGGCCGTCGGCGGTGATGGCGCAGCGATGGCCCTGGATGTAGGCTGCGGCCATCTCGCGGAGGGCGGTGGCACCGCCCCGGGTGCTCGAGCCGCGGATTGCCCGGAAGCCGAGGAGCTCGACCGTGCGTGCGATCAGCTCGCCGTCGAAGCTGCGGGATATCAGGATGACGATGTCTTTGTTGCGGAAGCGGTGGGCGCAGGCGAGCAGCGACTGGTGCCAGAAGGCGTAGATCGTGGGGCCGGGGATGGCGTCGCCCGGCATCCTGTCCAGGGAGCCGGCGGGATACAGGTCTTCGTAGGTCAGGGTGGCTCCGACGGCCCGGATGAGCAGAGCGGCGAGGGGCGGTACGGTGGCGAGGAGGATGCGCTGTTTGAAGGTGAAGGCCACGACCTCAAGTTTAGCTGTCGCGTCCGCATCCCGAGGCGGTCTCGATCGTCGTTCTAGATCTAGATCTAGAACTAGATCTCGATCCTTCGATCCTTCGATCCTTGAGGCAAATGGGCCACCTTGAAGCTCGTGCCTCGCTGAGGGATGTCACAGGGTAGACACCAGCCGGATGGAGGCGGAGAACTCGACAGTGCCAAATCGGGAGACGCAATCAGATACAAACAGGGAATAACGCTACAACTTTACGGTGATGTTTCTCCAGCTGCCGATAGGCATACTAGGCCTCAGTCCTCCCCAATGGGCCCCTGGAGCAACTATGTTCAGTAAGCATCTTCTGTCCTGCACCCCGATTATCGGTGCGTGCCTTCTCCTTTCCACTTCTCTCGGCCTTGCAGGCTGCACGGGCGCGATGGTCGCAACACCGGCGACGGCCGCGGTCGCCGTCAAGGGCAACTGGCAGCTCAGCTCCTCGGCTGCCTCGGCGACCAAGCTGGCTTCGCTCTCGGGTGAACTGAACGGCAGTTCTTCGGCGATGACCGGCATCTTTCATTCGAACTCCGGAAGCTCATGCGTCGCGCCAGCACAGTCTTTCGAGGTAAGTGGCAAGGCCGACGCCAACTCCATGGTGAGCCTCAGCGGCACGTTGATGACTGGCAGCAAGCTGACCATCGTTGGCACCCTGGCGGCTGACGGCAAGTCGCTGACGAACGCCCGGTACAACGTGACGGGCGGCGCATGTGCATTTGCCAAACCGGCAGAGGCGACAGTCCAGGCCTACACCTCGATCGATGGCCAGTTCACCGGCAACTTTGTGGACTCTGACGGGCAGTCAATCCCTGTGGTCGCGAACATGACGCAAAACCCGAACTCCGACACGGACGGCAACTTCCAGATGAGCGGGTCGGGCACGTTCCCGAACAATCCCTGCTTCAGCTCGACCGCCACGATCACCAACTCACAGGTGACCGGCGGCCAGTTCGACGTCACCTACACCGACCCGGTCACGGCTAACAGCGTGGAGGCCCTGGGCAACTTCTCAACCGACGGCAAGACCCTTGCTGTGACGAATTGGCAGCTGACCGGCAGCTGCGGGCCGGATACGGGAACGGGCCTGATGACGAAGAACCAGCAGTAACCAGTTCGCCCCGATCGCGAGCGGCGTCCACTTCGCGGAGCGGGAGTGCTGTCGCACACGAACTGCCCAGGTCAAAATCAGGCAGCTTATGCGGACAGCTCTTTTCAGCCTGCGAAGTGGTGCGCTCTTCGGTCACGGAATGAAGTTCCCGGCGTTTGGACGCGGTGGCTGTTTCCTTTAGCTCATCCCGGTAATCTCGCCGTCAGCGTCTACGTCGATGTCCATGGCGCGGGAGGCCTTCGGCAGGCCGGGCATCAGCATCATGGAGCCGGAGATGACAACCAGGAAGCCAGCGCCGGCAGAGAGCGCTACGTCCGTGATGTGCAGGGTCCAGCCGGTTGGAGCGCCCGGACGCTTGGGATCATCGGTCAGCGAGTACTGCGTCTTTGCGATGCAAACGGGCAGATGACCGAAGCCCCATCCGGTGTAGCGGGCCAGAGCTGCCTCGGCTCGCGGGCTGAACTCGACCTCAGCAGCACCGTAAATGTGGCGTGCTACCTTCCGCACCTTCTCTTCGGCGGAATCCGCGGGAGTGTAGGTGGTGGTCAGCTCGGGGTTGGGGTTCTGCTCAATGACCCGGACGACTGTCTGCGCCAGATCACGAGCTCCCTCTCCGCCCTTGCTGAAGGCCTCGGACAGGGCGAAGGCGGCGCCGTGCGACTCGCAGTAATCTTTTAGCGTTGTGAGGTCGGCATCGGTGTCGTTTGGAAAGCGGTTGATGGCGACTACCACTGGCAGGCCGAAGCTTCGGACGATCTCGATGTGCTTGCGCAGGTTAGAGAATCCGGTCTCGAGATCGCCTTCGCCCTGGGTGCGGACGCTTTGCACCGTGGTGACGAGCACAACGACCGAGGGTCTGATGCCCGAGGCCGGCGAGACCAGGTCCATGTACTTTTCGAAGCCGAGGTCGGAAGCGAAGCCGGTCTCGTTGACGGCGTAGTCAGCCAGCTTCAGACCGATCTTCTGCGAGATCACCGAACTGGTGCCGTGTGCGATGTTGGCGAAGGGTCCGCAGTGGACGAGTGCGGGCGTGCCTTCGGTGGTCTGGACGAGATTTGGCTGGATTGCCTCGGCAAGCAACGCCATCATGGGGCCGGTGGCACCCACGTCACCTGCTGTAACCGGCTCTCCGGTGCGCTTCGCTCCGACAACGATCCGGTCGAGCCGGGCACGCAGGTCTTCGCGATCTTCGGCGAGAGACAGGATGGCCATGATCTCCGATGCGGCCGTGATGAGGAAACTCGAGCTGCGATTTGCGCCGTCGCGCTGCTTCTTGTCAGGCGCCGTAACACTGACCGTGATGTTGCGCAGGGCGCGATCGTTCATGTCGAGCGCGCGCGGCCAGGTGATTGCGGCCGGATCCAGGTTGAGATCATTGCCGTGGAAGAGGTGCGAATCGATCAGCGCCGCCAGCAGGTTGTGAGCGCTGGTGATTGCGTGAAAGTCCCCTAGAAAGTGCAGGTTGATCTTCTCCGCTGGCTCAACCTGCGACTGCCCGCCGCCTGCCGCGCCGCCCTTCATGCCGAAGACGGGACCCAGCGATGGTTCGCGGGAGGTAATGATGGCGCGTTTGCCCATCTTTTCGAGCCCTTGCACCAGGCCGATCGAGGTGACCGTCTTGCCTTCGCCGGAGACGGTGGGCGTAGTGGCGGTTACCAGGATCAGCTTGCCGCGACAGTCCAGAGCATGGTGGCGGAGAAGGTCGAGTGAGAGCTTGGCGCTGACGGGGCTTCGCTTTTCGTAGAGGTTCTCGGGAAGGTTGAGCTTGCGGGCTACTGCTTCGATGGGAAGGAGATGTGTGTTCAAGGGTGCCTCAGGACTGTTTTGGGACGTACCTGCACGTTTTCAGGACAGGCCTGCAAGATCGCCATGGAAGCGACACTCAGATAAGTCTAACCTCGTGTACCACTGAGCTTGAACCGCTTTCCCTCGGTGACCCTCTGTGTGTCTTACCGGATGCAACTTTGGTGGTAGTAACCGGGTTTTCGACACCAAAGCGGCACCGCATCGAACCTTTTGGAGTAAATTGTAGGCACCGGGACTGCTGCGTCCTAGTTACCAAGACGTGGTGCAGACAGCCGTCCGTCGGGCCACCGACCAGGAAGTGTGGGACATACATTGAACAACTTTGGGCTCAGTAACGTAATCCGCACGTCCAGGCTGGTGAAGGGTCTCTTCGCCGCGCTGCTCGCCGTCTCCGTCGCATCGCTGCACGCGCAGAGCCCGGCTCCAACCATTCAGTGGCCGGCGCCGGCGCCGATTCCGTACCTGACGCCTTTGAGCTCCGTGCAGCTGAACGCGACGGTGTCAGCCGGCGATCCAAAGAATGTCGATCTGAGCGGCGTCTACAACGTCTCCGGGATCACCTCGGCGGGAGCCCCGATTGTGGCGCGCGGGCTGGATACCGGCAACGGCACCTTTCCGGAAGAGCTGCTCGGCACTTCGATCAAGTGGCAGGGAGTGACCTTCAACCTGGGTCCAGGCGATGCGCCAGACGCGGTCTCGAGCATCACGGTGCCTCTGCCCGGGGGGACCTATAGCAAGCTGCTGATGCTGGGCGACCTGACCAACGACGAGCAGCCCAATGTCGGCACTTTTACCGTGAACTATACGGACGGCACTTCTGCGGTGCTGACCGATCAGCAGATGAGCGACTGGGTCTTTCCGGCCGGCGTCCCGAATGAGAGTACGGTCGCGACTTATGACTTCCGCTACATCGACGGCGTCAAGGATGCGAACTCGGTGAGCGTCTATGGGTACGAGATTCAGCTTGATCCGACCAAGTCCGTCCAAAGCCTGGTCCTGCCGAACGACCGCAACATCGTCATGCTCGCGTTTGCACTGATGCCGCCGCCGGTTCAGGGCAGCTTCACCTATAACCCTCCTGCCGGCACCGTGCTTGCCACCGGGCCGCATACGCTGACTGCCAGCTTCGCGCCCACGGGCGGCACTTCCGCGCCGGCGCAGGCGACAGTGCAGCTGAACGTGCTGGCGCCCTCGCCGCAGATCGCTCCGATCATCAATTGGCCTGTGCCGGCTGCGATTGCCTATGGCACTCCGCTCAGTTCCCTGCAGCTGAACGCGACCGCATCGGTAGAAGCGTCGGCGCCGGTGGTGGTGCCGCTCGACGCCTATGCGCGGGTGAAGGCGATCCAGGAGGACGGCTTTGCCTTCGGCACAGGCGGATTCAACAACCAGGGACTTGCCTTCTCGTCGAAGCTGCTGGGCGCTTCGGTCGCCTACGCGGGTGGTACGTATCCTCTTGGACAGCCAAATCGGCCGAGTGCGATCGAGAGCCAGACCATCCCGCTGCCGAATGAGAGCTACGGTAACCTTTACCTGATCGGAGCCGGGATAGGGCCCCAGGTGGACCAGCCGTTCATCGTCACCTATACCGACGGCACCAAGGACACGATCATACAGAGCATCAGCGACTGGACTGCTCCTCAGCCGTCTTTCTCTGGTGAGACCCTGGTGAAGCAGACCACCTACGCCGATACCTATACCGGCACTCAGCAGGCGGGCACCTTCAGCCTGTATGGCTACCAGTTTCCGATCAACAGCGGCAAGATTCCCGCCAGCCTGACCCTTCCCCTGAACCCCAACGTGAACATCATGGCGCTGGGGCTTGGGAACGTCGCCACGGCACAACCGATCTCCGGCACCTTTACCTACACGCCAGCGGCCGGCGCTGTTCTGCCCTCGGGCGAGAACCAGCTCTCCGTCACCTTCAACCCGGCGGACGGAACAGACTACGCGCAGGCTACGGCGACGCGCCAGATCGTCGTCAACCCACCACCCTACGAGTTCACCATGGCGACCAGCAGCCTGGATCTGACCACCACTTACGGTGGTGATGGCTCGGTGTTGCTGCACCTGGTGCCTCAGGGACTCGCCTTCGGGACGCCGATTTCCTTTTCGGTGAGCGGCCTGAACGGTTACGAGAAGGCCACCTTCTCGCCTGCAACCATCCCCGCCACGGCCGGTGCAACGGACGTCACCTTCGCGGTGACCGGCGCGTTGCTGCACAGCGAGCGGGCGGCCTCCCGTCCCTCGGCCTGGTGGGCCGGCCTGCTGATCCTGCCGCTCGCCGGTCTCGGCAGGCGCTTCCGCAAGGGCGTCGTCCTGATGGCGCTGCTTGCGCTGGCCCTGGTTCCGGGTCTGAGCGGATGCGGGTCGGGGTACAAGACGATCACAACGACGCCGGTCATCGTGACCGCGACGAACGGGATCGTGAGCCACTCGGTGACGATTTCGGTCACGGTGAGCGCGAACTAAGCGCGGGGCGGCCGCGCCGCGGAGAGGACCCGCCCGGGGGGGGGGGGGGGGGGGGGGGGGCCGCCCCGCCGCCCCGCCCCACGCCGGCGGGAGCTGTGGCCGCCGCAGGACGACACGCCGCGGCCGGACGCCCGCGCCCTGCCCGGCCTGGACACGCGGCTTGCCGCCATCGTGCCGGACTTCCCCGAGCCGTTCACCTGGCCCAGTTCGGCCAGCAACGAGTGGGCGGTGGACGGCAGCCGGACGACGACCGGCCGTCCGCTGCTGGCCGGCGACCCGCACCTCGGGTTCAGCCTGCCGGCCATTTGGTACCTGGCGCGGGTCGAGATGCCGGGAGGGGTGCTGGTCGGTGCCACCGCGCCGGGAGTGCCGTTCCTCGTCATCGGGCATAACGGGCGCATCGCCTGGACCTTCACCACCACCGGCGCCGACACGCAGGACGTGTTCATCGAAACCGTGCTTCCGGACGGCCGCTACCAGGCACCGGACGGCCCCCAGCCGTTCGTCGAGCGGGAAGAGCGCATCCGGGTGCGCGGAGCGCCGGACGAGCGCCTCGTCGTGCGGGAAACCCGGCATGGCCCGGTGCTCAGCGACCTGGATACAACCAGCGGGGACCCGCCCGGCGGGCCGGTGCTGGCCGTCGCCATGGCCAACCTCCTGCCCGGGGACACCACGGCAACCGGGCTGCTGGCGCTCAATCGCGCGTCGGACGTGGCGGGCGCCGGGCGGGCGTCCGAGTTGGTCACGTCGCCCGTGCAGAACCTGCTGGCGGCGGACCGGACGGCCATCGCGCAGTTCACCAC
>CAXTUS010000142.1:0-7680 GCA_964247475.1 uncultured Acidobacteriaceae bacterium
GGCCTCGGTGGCGGGGGCGTTGAGACCGAGGGCCATGGCTGCGGCGGTCGCGACCTGGCCGCGGAGGGCGGAGACGGCGGTGCCGATGTGCGGGTGGATGGCGTTCGCGAGCAGGATCACGTAGCTGTTCGAGCCCGGATCGATCCAGATGCTGGTGCCGGTAAAGCCGGTGTGCCCGAAGGAGCCTTCATGCTGCCGGGTGGTGATGGGGAAGACGCTGCCGCGCGGGCGGGAGAAGGCAGTATTGAGGTCCCAGCCGAGGCCGCGCGAGGCGACGCCCCTGGTGGTCTGGCCGTCGGGGGTGAAGATGGTGGCGGTGGCGCTTGCGGTGTCGGGTTCGTTGGGGGAGACGGCGAGCTTCAGAGTAGCCTGCGTGAGGGGAAATGGCCCGGTGTTGCGGGTGAGCTTGTCGATGAGCGCCTGGGCGAACTTTTGCATGTCGCCCGCGGTTGAGAAGACGCCCGCGTGGCCTGCGACGCCGCCCATGCGGCGGCTGGTGGGGTCGTGGACCATGCCGCGCAGGATGTGATCGAAGTCGGGGTTCACCCCGGCGGTCAGCTCGTCGTCGTGCGCGGTGGGCGCGGTGTCGGGGTCGAGCGAGTAGGGCGACCAGGTGCCTGCCGGGCACACGATGCCGATTCTGCCGACCGGCTTCGGGCCGGGCTCGACGTTGGCGCCGAGGAAGCGGGCCGGGCCGCAGGTTTTCGCAAAGGGGTGGTAGCCGGTGTGGGTCATGCCGAGCGGGGTAAAGACGTGCTCGCGGGCGTAGACGTCGAGCGTCTGGCCGGAGAGCTTTTCAACGAGCAGGCCGAGGGTGATGAAGTTGATGTCGGAGTATTTGAAGGTGACGCCGGCGGGAGCGTACGGGGTGGACGCCATGGCACGCCTGATGGCCTCGGCCTTGTCAGGCTTCTGAAGACCCCATGGGTCCTTGAGATCGAGATCTTCGGGCAGGCCGGAGTAGTGGGTCATCAGCTCGCGGACGGTGATCCTGGCCTTGCCGTTAGCGGCGAAGTCGGGCAGGTACTTTGCCACGGGGGCGTCGAGGTCGATCTGCCTGGCTTCGACCAGCTGCAGCACGGAGGTGGTGGTTGAAATGACCTTTGAAAGGGAGGCCATGTCGAAGAGCGTGTCTTCAGTCATGGCCTCGGTGGCGGGCTCGATGGCGCGTTTGCCGAGCGCCTGGTGGAAGACGGGGGCACCGTTGTGGCCGATGACGACGACGGCGCCGGGGAGCTTCTTCTCGGCGATGGCGGTGTTGATGAGCGTGGTGACCGGGGTGAAGTCGGGTGCCTGGGCGTGGGCGCTGATGGTGACCGCACCGAGCAGGAGCATGGCCAGGGTCCGCTTGTGGTTGCGCGTCGCGAGCGAGAAGAGCGAGCCGAGGAGGAACGTCGCGGCCGAGCCGATGAGGACGTACCAGGTGAAGGCGATCTTCGGAATGGGAAGGATCACAGGACCGAGGTGCATGGGGAAGCTCCCTTGCCATAAGAACAGGTTCAGAGCAAAGCCGCAGAGCATACCGAGGATGGTGCCTGCCTGGTTTGCGTAGCGGGTGAGCGTGCCGAGCAGGAAGACGCCCAGCAGGCAGCCGTAGGCGACGGATGCGATCGACAGGCCGGTCTCGACCACGTGGCCCTTGCCGCCGGCCTTGATGGAGTAGACGGCGATGGCGAAGAGGACGATCGCCCAGAAGATGGTCGCGAGGCGCGAGACCAGGGTGTTTGAGGCTGGCGCATCCTCCCCACGCCAGCGTTTCCACGGAACATAGAAGTCGATGACGGTGGTGGACGCGAGCGAGTTGAGGGCGGCGCTCAGGTTGCTCATCGCCGCGGCGAGGATGGCGGCGATCAGCAGGCCGGCGATGCCGTGCGGCATCTCTTCGACGATGAAGCTGGGGAAGATGCGGTCGGCGCTTGCGAACGTGTGCGGATGGATCCCGTAGAAGACGAAGAGGCCGACGCCGATGAGCAGGAAGAGCGTGAACTGGACGAAGATGACCACGCCCGATGAGAGCAGGGCCAGGCGCGACTCGCGCAGGCTGCGGGCGGCGAGCATGCGCTGGACCATGAGCTGGTCTGTGCCGTGGCTTGCCATGGTGAGGAAGGTGCCGCCGAGCACGCCGGCCCAGAAGGTGTAGGACTTCGTCAGGTTGAGTCTGAAGTCGAGCCAGTGGAACTTGCCAAGCGGTGCGGCGACCGCGTGGATGTGGGCCCAGCCGCCGGGGACGTGCAGGCCCAGCGTGATCATCGCGGCGATGGTGCCGGCGACGTAGAGCGCCATCTGGAGGACGTCGGTCCAGATGACGGCCGCCATGCCGCCTTCGAAGGTGTAGAGCAGGGTGAGGGCGGAGATGAGGGCGATGGCTTTTACGTCGCCTACGTCGATCGCGATGCCGACGACGATCGAGATGGCGAAGACGCGGACGCCCTCGGCGGCGGCGCGGGTGAGCAGGAAGAGGCCCGCGGTGACCTTGTGCAGGGCGTGGCCGAAGCGCTCGTCGATGAGCTGGTACGCGGTGAGCATCTCTCCCTTGAAGTACCTCGGCAGGAAGAGCAGGGCGACGACGATGCGCCCCAGCATGTAGCCGAGGACGACCTGGAGGAAGCCAAGGTCGCCGGCGAAGGCGACGCCGGGGATTGAAATGATGGTGAGGGTGCTGGTCTCGGCCGATACGATCGACAGTGCGATCGCCCACCAGGGGATGGTGTTGTCGGCCAGGAAGTAGCTCTTGAGCGACTTTGCCTCGCCCTTTGCTCGGCGCGAAAACTGCAGGCCAAAGAGCGTGATGCCGACCAGGTAGGCCGCGACGATGCCGAGATCGATCGGGGAAAGATGGGTCAGGTTGCTGCCTCCTCAAGTGCCAATGCCTCAGTGCGCCCTGATCGCGGGCGGCGACCACTTCTTGGGGTCCTGGACGCTTCGCGTAATTTCGTGCAGCTTATGAGTTCATTTGGCCAGGCCCAGTTCGGTGGCTGAAGGGAGAGACTTGACGTCGCCCCACTGGCGCTCGACGCTGCGGAAGCGGTCGATGCGGCCCTGCCACAGGTCGATGGTCGAGTCGTAGTGTTCAAGCACGGGGCGCAGGGCGTAGGGGCGATTGGTGCGCAGCCATGTCTGCTGATACAGGTCACGGAGGAGCGAGTAGGTGTCGCGGATGTCTTCGAGCTTGCCGTTGGCGCCGCGGATCTCCTGCAGCTCACGTGAAACGGTTGCATGCACCTTTTTGTCCTGGCTGAACTGGGCGGACAGGGCGCGCGAGTAGCCCTGGCTGATCTCGTCGGCGAGCTGGAACTTGAGGCCGATGAAGTCGAGCCTGCGGGCGCCGAGTTCCATGGCGTCGATGGCATGCGGATGACGCAGCGTGGTGGGCGCCGAGGGGAAGTTGTTGGCCGGGTCATAGGGCGCGGTAGCGGCTTCGCCCGAGACCGGGTTTGCGCCGCGGACCTCGGCTGCTGGCGTGAGGCTCTGCGGTGCCGGGTAGGTGGCGCGCGCCTGGGCGATGAGGGTCATGGCGCGCTCGGCGTGGGTGCGCAGGTCGTGGGCGTAGGGACGGAGCTTGGCTGCGACAGGCTGGCCGTCCTTCGACCAGGGGTCGATCCAGAAGAGGCCGTCCGAGCCGTCGCCTACGTGCGCCTGGTTGCGCAGGATGTCGTGGCAGGCCATGAGCTCGATCTGCGCCTGGTTGAGCGCGCCGGACTGGTCGCCATGAAAGGCCTGGGCGAAGCTCTGCTGGAACTCCGGGATGGACGAGGTGCCGGCCTGCCAGGAGGCGGCGGCGCCGAAGAGCAGGCCGTACCAGTTGTTGTCGGCGAGGGTTTCGCCGTCGTCGTTCCAGACGGTGTTGAGCATGCCGGTCGAGTGCTGCTTCTGGCCTTCGGCGACGAACTGCTGGATGTTCGAGAGGCCGTCGTTCGAGTCTGGCCAGACGACCGACCAGTTGTTGACGCCGGGCGCGACCCAGGTCTCAAAGCCTGCGGTGGTGAAGGGCGTGAGGAACTTCGAGAAGCCCTTGGTCGGGTGCGGCGAGTACCACCAGGCGACGGCGATGGTGTTCTTCTTGAAGGCCGCGGGCATCTTGTTGAGCAGATCCGGATCGACCTTGTCGGGGGACGAGGCGCCGGCCTGCGAGCTGTAGGCGGTCGAGCCCTGGACGATCGACTGGGCGATGTCGCCCCAGAAGAGCAGCCGGCGGTTGAGCGGGGCGAGGGTGGTGTTGATCTGGGCGAGGAAGTCGAGATAGACGGGGCCGAGGCCGCGGGTGTCGACGTCTGACTTGGTCTGGCCGAGGCCGAGGTCGACGGTCTCGTCGGCGCCGATGTGCAGGAAGGGGCCGGGATAGAGGGCGGCGAGCTCTGTGAACATCTGCTTGATCAGGGCGAGCGAGCCGGTCTGGCCGGGCGCGATGACGTCGCCGTGCGGGGTCTCGGCGAGGGTGGAGTAGTTCTCCCATGTGAGGTTGTGGTGCAGGTGTCCGAAGGCCTCCTGCTCCGGGACGATGGTGACGTGGTAGCGGGCGGCGAAGGCGACGAGTGCGCGCGCGTCGGCTGCGGTCATGCTGCCGTTCGGAGGTGCTGGAAGGGGGTTCGAGGCGTAGGCCTGGGTGTGCTCGAAGTAGGGGGAGTAGAGGTTCATTTTGTAGGAGGCGAGGGTTTTGACCAGGTTCTCCTGGAAGGCGAGGGTGGGGACCGGTCCGCGCGAGATGTCGTCGTGCATGCCGCGGTACTGCATGGCGGGCCAGTCGCGGATGGTGGCGAGGTGGAGGACGGCGGCTGGGCCGTCATTGTCGATGAGTTGCTTGAGGGTCTGGACGGCGTAGAAGAGGCCGGCGCCGGTGGCGGCTTCAAGCTTCACGCCTCCAGCGACCGGGGTGATGGTGTAGCCCTCGGCCTGGGCCTCCGCGGGGAGCGTGCCTGCGCTTCGCCCGAGGTTGACGGTGAAGCTGCCGCTGGCGGGGATCTGGCGGGCGGCGAGGGCCTGTGTGAGGTCCTGCTCGGCGAAGGCGTCTTCGGGATTTGCGGCGCAGGCGGCACAGCGAACGCGCAGGCCCTGGGCGATCGGCTGCGTGGCGCCGGCCTTGATCTCTCGCGGCTGGGGGACCAGGTGCAGGGCCTGGGCAGATGCGGTGGCTGCGGACAGAGCAGGGAGGAGGGCGAGCAAAAGGGACGCCGCGGCGCGGGAAAAAGGCATGTCACAGAGGGTAAATGAAAGCCGCTTGATCAGCGATTGTGAGGGCGGCTCATGGGCGAGACGAGGTGTGGCGGAATGGCAGTTGTGGCCTGCGGTACCGCTATGTCAAAAACCGGCGAATATCGGCCATATTCTCCGTCTATTCACACGCATTTGGGACCATAGCCACAAAGAACAGGAGAAAAGGTTGCATGAGTCCCGGAGGGGAAGGTGCGACGTTTTGTGTCTCCTGTCTTGCGAAGCTATTCAGAGAGGTTCCATGACGAAGCAGATGAAAGCAGCGATGGCCGCGATGCTGATGGTTGGCACCCTGCCAATGCACGCGCAACAGCCATTGTCGACGACTACGAAGACGACCAAGGTGGCACCAGGCGTGACCAAGACAACGGTGGTGACAACCGAAGCCGGCGGCAGCAAGGTAGGCGCGAAGACGGGGACGCGGAAGCGGAAGACAGCACGCCGCAGGAAGACAGCCAAGGTTGCGGTCGAGAGCGCAACTGCCCGCCAGCTGCGTGAGCTTCAGGAGAAGCAGGTTGCCCAGCAGGCCGAGATCGATGCGCTGACCGCCGCGAACACGGCGAAGGACCAGCAGCTTGCGGCGAATGCAACGGCTGCCCAGGCAGCTGAGACCCAGGCGCAGACCGCGACCCAGCAGGCGCAGACGATCACGACCACGGTGCAGGCGAACACGGATGCCGTGCAGGCGTTGAAGTCGAACGTGACTGATCTGCAGACCACCAATGCCGGGCTTGCTTCGACCATCTCCGCGAACAAGGTGGAGCTGACGGACAAGATCGAAAGCCCGACCGTCATCCACTACAAGGGCGTGACGATTACGCCGGTGGCTTTCTTCGCGCTTGAAGGCGTCTGGCGTCAGAAGTCGATGCAGTCGGATATCAACACACCGTTCAACGCGACTCCGTTCCAGGGCGCGACGGACGCGCACGCGACCGAGCTGAACTTCTCCGGCCGCCAGTCGCGGCTGGGTGGCCTGTTTGAAGGCAAGGCGAAGGACTTCAAGCTCTCGGGTTACTTCGAGACCGACTTCCTTTCGGCCGGCGCCACTTCAAACGACAACCAGTCGAACTCTTACACCCTGCGCGTGCGCCAGATCTGGGGCAAGGCGGAGACGTCGAAGGGACTTGCCTTCACCGGTGGCCAGACCTGGTCGCTGTTGACCGAAACCGGCAAGTCGACCGATGTCCGTACCGAAAAGCTGCCGAACACGATCGATCCTCAGTACATGGTCGGTTACACGTGGGCGCGTCAGCCTTCGGTTCGCCTGCAGCAGAAGTTTGTGGGATCGAAGCCCAGCAACTCGCTCACGGCCGCGATCGCACTCGAACAGGGCCAGATCATCTTTGCCGGTACGACCAACGCGCCTACCAACTTCCAGTTTGGCGGCGCCGGTCAGGGCGGCGGTCTGTATAACGCGTTCAGCGGCAACTACACGTCGAACATCGCACCGGATGTCATTGTGAAGGTAGCTGCAGACTCGGCTCACCTGCATCTCGAGGCGGCAGCGATAGGACGCTACTTCCGGGCACGGGTTTATCCGGCGGTTGCGGGCGCCGCGGTCGGTCTGCCTGGGGTCCCCGGAGCTGCACCCTACAACGACACCAAGACAGGCGGCGGTTTTGAAGCTGGCGCGCGCTACACCAGCAAGTATGTGGATGTGGCTGCTACCGGCATGTACGGCGCCGGCATCGGTCGCTACGGCTCGGCGCAGCTGACCGACGTGACCGTGCATCCGAACGGGCAGCTGGAGCCGGTGAAGAACGGGCACGGGCTGTTCTCGCTCGAGACGCACCCGAACAAGAAGCTCGATGTGTATGCCTACTATGGCGGCGAATACGCGCAGCGCACCGTTTACAGGACCGGTGTGGCGGCGACCCCGTTCACCGGCTACGGTCCGGTCAACGCTTCGGACGTTGGTTGCCAGACCGAAGTGCCTCCGACGACGAGCGGCTTTACCAGCTCGATCACGCCGGCCGGTGCCTGCACCAGCCCCACGCGTTACATCCAGGAGGGCATGTTCGGCTTCACCTACCGGCTCGTCAACAGCCCCAAGTACGGCCGCCTGCAGTACCAGGCGACCTACAGCTACCTGGAGCGTCAGTCGTGGTCTGGCGTAACCGCCGGCACCTTCGGCAGCGCGACCGCACCGCCGACCTTTGGCGCACCGAAGGCGATCAACAACATGGTGCACGTCGGTATGCGTTACTACATCCCGTAGACCTGCTGTGATCCACGGCAACGCCGAAGAGGCGCCTCCTGACCGGGGGCGCCTCTTTTGCTTGGGGGTTGTGGACCTGTGCAGGTGGGATTCCCGCGAGGGTCGGGCAAAGGTGCACACAGGATCGAAGAGGGTGACGCATGCGATGGACCGGAGCTTCGCCGCAGCGTACTCTGGCGGTCTAACGTGCGCACAGGGCGGGATGCTGTTAGGCGGCTCGGGTTCGAAGAGGGCCTGGGCCGCAGCACACGGCG
>CAXTUS010000143.1:0-5955 GCA_964247475.1 uncultured Acidobacteriaceae bacterium
CCGCGGCTCCGGCGGGCAGCGAAAGTGCCCACGCGCCGGCGACGGTGACGGCAGACGCCCCGGCGAGACCGGCAGCGGTGCCGACCAGGCTAACCGCGCCATCAGTTCCCGCAGGCACCCGGCGGAGCGTGGTCAGCAGGTACGGTGTGCCCCCGAAGGCGGAGCCGATCTCGGACGAAACTGTGTCGGCGGTTGCTTCGGCGAGGGCCGCGAGCAACAGGATCCCGGCCGGGAACACCCCTCGGTGACCGCCCGGCCAGGCGCATAAGCCGGCCACCCCCAGGTTGGCGAGGACCTGGGCCGCGCTGCGCCCGTGTCTCGCCTCGCGCGCTTCGTCAGGATCCGTCCCGGGGGCTTCGGAGTGGGTCCTGCGCTTGTAAACCCGACCGAGGCGACCGCTGAGGAAGGTAAGGACGAAGAGCGCCATCAGTGGCGTCAACCCCGAGTGAAGCAGCGCCGGGCCGGGCCGCCCAAGCTGGCCGAAGCCCGCCGAAACCAGCAGGCAGACCATGGCGCCCATCAGCGCTGCGGCCGGTGTCGCGGCGCGCAGTGCCCAAACCGCAACGCCGAACGTCAAACTTACGAGCCCGGCACGGAGCAGCGACGAACCCGGTACGACCTGCGCCAGGGAGAACCCGGGCAGCGCGAATACGGACCCGCAGAGGGCCGCGCAGGCGAGCGCAAGCGCCGCTCCCGAGACAGCGACGAGGGCCCGGCTTTGCTTCTGATCACGCGCCTGAGGGATGCGCTTCGCCACTGATTCCCGCCTGTTCTTTGGTCTTCGGAGGCCTGTCCCGAGGAGCCCCTTGATTTACAATCGACGCTTGAGCTTAGCCAAATCTACCTCAGCCTTCTTGAACAAGAGCAACGCAGTAGGAGCAGTCTTGCACTCAGAACGTAACTCCCGTCTCGCCGTCCTTGCCCTGGCAACCGTTTCGCTTTCGCTCCTGGGGTGCGGCAGCAACTATCGTCCCGTGGTGAGCTCAATCAACCCGGTCGGACCCGCGGGGCAGCCTTCGAAGTTTGCCGTGGTGATCTCGACGACCGGCGCGACGACCCCCGGGCTTGCCACCCTGGTCGACTTCAGCGGCGACACGGTGCTGGTGACGGCAAGTATCGGTGCGAACCCGCAGTACCTGAACCTCGATACGACAGGCTCCGAGGCCTATACGCTCAACGGCGACGGCACGATCAACAGCTTCGGCATCAGCACCTCGCTGATCCAGAGCCAGGTGAACCAGAGCACGCTGCCGGCGGGTTCAAACCCGGTCTCGCTGATCTCGCAGGGCGGCAGCATCTACATCACGCAGGCAGGGCTGAACTCGGTGGCGCAGCTGACCGGGGTGCCCCCGGCGCTCAAGCAGGAGCTGCCAACCGGAGCAGGTTCGATCTACACGGTTGCCGTGAACTCCACGCCGCGCGCCTATGCGCTGGTGCAGAACGGCGCAGGCGCGGGCAGCGCGGTGGCGATCGAGACCGGGACGCAGACCCTTTCAAACACGATCCCGGTCGGGGTCACCCCGGTCTACGGCGTGATGACCGCCGATACGCGGCGCGCTTTCGTACTCAACAAGGGTTCGAACACGGTGTCGGTGATCAACGCGCAGACCAACGCGCTCGACAGCTTTTCGGCAGCCGCTGCGCCCGGCACCATCAACGTGGGCACAGCGCCGGTGTGGGCAGACTTCGCGCCGACGCGCAACGAGATGCTGGTAGCCAATCAGGGCGATGGCACCACCAACGGCTCGGTCTCGATCGTCAGCATCCCGCTTTGCACGGCCACCACCATCACCTCGAACCCGAACTGCGACGTCAACAATCCGGTCGATGCGGTGGGCTTTGGCACCGTGCTCGCGAACATCCCGGTCGGCGTCAACCCGCAGCAGATCACGGTGCTGCAGGATGGCACGCTCGCCTATGTTTCAAATGCGGGCAATGTGGCTGCGGGCATCAACGGCTCGGTCAGCGTGATCAACCTGAACACGCAGACAGTGATCGCCACTATCCCGGCAGTCGACAGCCTGGCGCCGAACGATGGCTTGATCCATGGGCATCCCGGCTTCATCGCTTCAACCACCGGCCTGCCAACGGGCAAGGTATACATCACCTCCCAAGATTCAACCGACATGACAGTGCTCCGGACCGACACCAACACCGTCCAGACGCATGTGCCGTTGCAGAGCCGGGGCGTGATGGTCCGGGTCAACGTTCAGTAGGGATCGGCACCACGAGCCCCTCCGCTTCCAGCTCATCGAGTCGCAAACCAATTCCAGAAGAAGAAAGCCACTCCGCAGGGAGTGGCTTTCATGCTTTAGCTGGGTGCGCCCTTGAGCAGGATAGGCGGGGTCGGGGCTGAGCTGCCTTCAGCGTTTTCAATCGTGACGCCGAACGCCTTCGCCGGCACACCCTTCATCAACTCGGGCATGATGACGCTCGCGTAGCCATGCTCGTCGGGCTTGAAGGTGCCTGCGGGCACCGGGTCGCGGCCGTCCGCCGGGATCACCCAAAGCTCATACGTCTTGTTCGGTTCAAGCGGAGCCAGGTTGCTCGCAAGGAAGACAAGCGAGCCCTTGTCGGCGACGTAGCTAACGCGCCCCGAAGGCAGCGGCTGGATCTCGGCCGAGGTCAGCGTCGCATGCACCGCCGCCGGATCCTTGATCGTGTTGAGTGCGGCGCTGGCGGCCTCTGCCGCGCCTTGCGAGCTGAGCAGGACGCGCCGGTTGGCAGCCAGGCTGCTTTCAAGACTCTGGTTGGCCTGGTGCTGGGTGAACGCAAACGCGCCAACGCCCGCAGCGATCGCCCAGCCGAGCCAGGGGGCGATGCGGCTGGCTGCACTTCGCGGCGCGGGCGCTGCCGAAGCCCCGGCGGTGTAGCTGTCGATGGGGGTGGCGCCGTCCGGGCGCGTGCCGTCTTCACGCAAGCCGTCCGGGCGCAGAGCATCCTGGCGCAGAGCGTCCTGACGCAGAGCGTCCTGGCGCAGAAGGTCCTGGGGGACGACCTTCTTTTCGCGCGCGACGTGCTTCATCAGGCGCTGACGCGCGGTCGCCGGAGGCGCGTGCATCTCCGTGGTCTGGGCGAACAGCGACAGGTCGCCATACACTTCGCTCAGCACCCTGCGGCCTTCGACGCTGTGCTGAAGCTGCAGCGTGAGCTCCTCCATCTGTTCAGGCGTGAGCAGCTGCATGGCGTACAGCGGAAGATCGTCGGGATCGATGGGCTTTACTGGGATCATGCCTGAAATGCCTTTCTCAAGGACAGCAGGGCGCTCCGGATCCTTGTTTTTACGGTGCCCAGGGGGTCACCGGTCATCTCGGCGATTTCAGAGTGGGTCAGTCCGTCAAAGAAGGCCATCTCAAGCGTCTTCCGCTGCTCTGCCGGCAGCAGGACGATCACGGAGCGAGCCTTTTCAATCATCGAGTTCCTTTCCGCCTCATCCGCCAGATTGTACGGTGAGGCAAGCACGATCTCATCGACCGGGTCGGTAGGCCGCCGGCGGCGGAGCGCATCGATCGAGCGATTGCGGCTGACGACCGCGAGCCAGCCTCCAAGGCTGCCGCGGGTGGCGATGAAGCTTTGCGGTGCTCGCCAGATCTGCATGAAGATCTCCTGGAGAACGTCTTCGGCAGATGCCGGGTCCCGGAGGACTCGGAGTGCGACCGAGTAAACAACTTTCGAGTACCGGTCGAACAACGATGCCATAGCTCCCTCGTCTCCTCGCTCAACCAGCGAGAGAAGGGATGCGTCATCCATATCGGATGACGGCGGCATATTGAGGACTCCCGTGTCTCTATACATTTACACGCACCTGTTTCGGTTCCAGATTGCCAGCAACCTTCAACTTTCGATGCAGCTTTGCCCCACGGCGGGTCAGGTGTGCTGCCGGAGTTCGGTTCCCTGTGAACTGTACCTTGCGGGGTGTCAGTTGGGGAAGTCGTTTTCGCGCACCGCAGGCACGGTGCAATGCGCGGCAGCAACTAGACTGAAACCTATGGAGACAGAAGCGAAGGCGCACAAGCTGCGGCTCGATAAGCTGCTGGTGGATCGTGGCCTGGTGCTTTCGCGCGAACGTGCGCAGGCGCTGATCCTCGCAGGCCGGGTCATGGTGGAGGAGCAGAAGATCGAGAAGCCCGGTACGCCGGTGGCGGCGGATGCTGCGCTGCGGCTGCTGGGCGACGATCTGAAGTTCGTAGGCCGCGGCGGGTTCAAGCTCGAACGCGCGCTCGAGCACTGGTCGCTCGATGTGACCGGCAAGGCATGCTGCGATGTGGGAACCTCAACCGGCGGCTTCACCGACTGCATGCTGCAGCGCGGTGCGCGCAGGGTGCTCGGCATCGACACCGGGCACGGCCAGATCGCCGAAAAGCTGCGCACCGATCCCCGAATCGAGCTGATGGAGCGGACCAACGCGCGGCTGCTCGAGCCGCATGCGCTGGTGTCTTACGCCATCGAATTTGTAGCCATGGATGTTTCATTTATCTCGGCAACGCTGGTCCTGCCCGCGGTCGTGGCTGCGCTCGGTGGCGAGGACGAGCCCTGGCGCGGCGCGCTCGTCGTGCTGATCAAGCCGCAGTTCGAGGCAGGGCGCGAACAGGTGGGCAAGGGCGGCATCGTGCGGACCGACGCGGCGCGGCAGTTTGCCATCAACCGCGTGGCACAGTCAGTCGATGGGCTCGGCGGAATGGGCATCGAGATCATCGAATCGCCCATCCGGGGCATGGAGGGCAACCATGAGTACCTGCTGCATGCACGCTTCAACAAAGCGTAACTGCTGCGGAGCCTCGGGAGTTGCCGACCCTCGGGAGCTCCTGAGCCCCGGAAGCTGCTGAGCCTCGGGAGCTGCCAAGCCCCGGGAGCTGCCAAGCCCCGGCGGTCAGGAGCCGTGGGAGCTGGGGCGAGCACGCGGTTACACTAAAGGCAATGTTCAAGGCTGCCATCATCTCGAAGCCTCAGAAGCCTGAGGTTGCGACCCTCCTGCCTCAACTGATCGCGTGGCTGAAGACCCATGACTACGAGACGCTGCTCGACACCGACTCCGCGGCCTACTGCGGCCAGGCCGGGGTAGACCGCACCAGGCTGCCGGCCGAGAAGCCGGACCTGGTGATCGTACTCGGAGGCGACGGGACGCTCCTGTCCGCGGCGCGCGCCTTTGCCCACACCGGGACGCCGATTCTGTCGGTGAACCTGGGTTCGCTGGGCTTTCTGACCGAGATCCCGCTGGCTGATCTTTATACGACGCTTGAGCTCTGGATGCGCGGCGTAGCCGATCTCGATATCCGCGTCATGATGCACGCGGTGCTGGTGCGCGATGGCAAACCGATTCGCGAATGGGACGCGCTGAACGACGTGGTGGTGGCGAAGGGCACGATCGCCCGCATGGCCGACTACACCATCCGGCTCGACGATCAGCTGGTCGCCACCTTCCGCGCCGATGGCGTCATCGTGTCGACACCCACCGGCAGCACGGCCTACAACCTGGCGGCGAACGGCCCCATCGTCATGCCGAGCGTGAACTGCATGCTGGTTACGCCGATCTGCCCGCACCTGCTGACCATCCGCCCCATGGTGATGCCGGGCGATACCAGCATCACGATCACCGTCGAAGGCGTGCCGAACCAGATCGTGCTCACCGTCGACGGCCAGGAGGCAGTAGACCTGGTGCTCGGCGACGAGGTCCGCTGTTGCCGTTCAAGCAACGAGGTCAAGCTGCTGCGGCTGCGTCCGAACGGCCTGTTCAACGTCCTGCGTTCGAAGCTGAAGTGGGGCGTCCGGTAAGCTGCGTGGCAAGCTGGTATCTTGCCGGCTGCAGGGTTGCTGATGTGCGCTCCGGCTGAAGGAGCTTAGGACTCCGGTGCTCGCCCGGCTCGCTCGCCGGCCATCGCCCAGGCTATTTGCCGGTGTAGGGAGAACCCAGGTACTTCCGGGCCTGCGCAGCCTGCGATTGATCGCCGCCGCCTG
>CAXTUS010000143.1:6055-7547 GCA_964247475.1 uncultured Acidobacteriaceae bacterium
GGAGAACCCAGGTACTTCCGGGCCTGCGCAGCCTGCGATTGATCGCCGCCGCCTGAGGAGGCAAGCTGGTACTGCGCGATCGCGCCGCTGCGGTCGTGCAGCAGGTCGAGCATCTGCCCGGCGTTCAGCTGCGCGCGCTTGCGGAGCCAGTCAGAGCAGTTGGGCTGACGGGCCGCCGCAAGGTAGTGCCTGGCGGCGTCGGCGATATCGTTCTGGCCGCGTTCCGTGTCGGCCAGTCCGAACCAAGCCATCTGCAGGCGCGGATCGATGTAGAAGCCGGGCTTCTGGGCATCGGCGAGCACGGCCTTGTAGGTCGCGATGGCGAGCTGCGCATTGCCCGCATCCTTGGCCAGGTTCGCCTCCTCCAGCCGAAAAAGATAGTCGTGGGGGAACTCGGTGGCGAGGCCATGCTCGACCGCCAGCGCCTCCGGGTAGCGGCCATCGTGGCGCAGAAAAAGCGAGAGCGCGGTGCGCGATTCAACGCGGGTAACGACGCCCTTCGACGCCGAGATCCTCAGCAGTTCGAGGCCATGCTCCTTGTTGCCGCCGACGCCCGCAATGCCGACCACCATGCGCACCAGCCGCGGCAGGCTGGCGACCGCGAACTGCTGGATGCCGATCGCCATGTTGGCGTCGAAGAAGTCAGGATCGATCTTCAAAGCGGCCTCTGAGTCGTTGCGTGCAGCCAGTCCCTGGCGTGCGGCGCCAACAAAGGAGTGATCGGCCAGCGTAATGAACGCGGCGTGGAGACCGCGTGCATAGCCGCGCGCGAAGTAGGCGCTCGCGTCGCGCGGGTTGATCTTCAGGCGCTGCTCGGCAAGCTCCGACGCCTTGTTGGCAAGGAACTCGATGCGTTCGCGATGAGCAGCCGGGATGTCGACCTTGCGTGCGGTCGACAGGAAGGAATCGTGCGCGTAGTAGGTGGTGTCGAGCAGGTCCTGGTGATAGAGCTCACGGAAGATCGTCACCATCAGGTCGTAGCCGTAGGCCATGGGGTCGTCAGGGTGCTGCTCGATGACCTTGTCGAAGCGCGCGATGGCGCCGTCGTAGTCAAGGTTATAGAAGTGCCTGTAGGCGTCGCGGACGGCGGGGTCGAAGTTCAGTGGATCGGCATGGGCGGCGGTTTGCTGCTGCGCATCTCCGTTCGAGCCGCAGCTTAGGCCGGCAAGGCCCAGGGCGAGCAAAGCTTTTGTCAGCAGGGGCTTGATGGTCGGCAAAGGCGTGGTTCCTCGGTTTGCGGTCTTCGGTCTTCTGTCTTGGGTCTTGGGTCTTGGGTCTTGTGTCTTGAGTCTTGAGTCTTGTGTCTTGTGTCTGCGGACTGCTGTCCACGGTCTTTTCGGTTCTGATCCTTCCATCTTCGGATGGATCCTCGGAGGGGGAGACTTCGTTCCTCGCGGCATACGGCTTCGATCCCCGGGGATGCGGCTTTCTTCAGTCCCGCATCTCCGGGCGGCGCTGCTTGGCGGCCGCCTGCTGGTGCTCAACCTCCCTA
>CAXTUS010000144.1:0-7365 GCA_964247475.1 uncultured Acidobacteriaceae bacterium
TGGAAGCGCTGCGCGCCAGCTGCTGTTTCGCCGCTGAGCAGACGCTATGCGCGCAGCGCTCCCACCCACGAATGGCGCCCGTCCGGCCAGAGAACGCGGTCGTTGTTGCTTCGTCTTCCCTTACCCAAGCACCCGGTACCCCAGCTGAAATGGATTACCCGCATACCCCGCGATCAGAAACCACCCGGTCGCGCCGGTATGCAGCGAAGGCCCATACGTATAGCCGAAGCCGGTATCGAGCACACTGGTCGCCGCCACCAGTCCATGCCCCGCGGGGATCGCCTTGCCGCCCACCGTCTGCCCGACCCCCAGCAGCTTCTGCGCATGCATGCAGTCCTCAAACAGCTGCACGATCCGCTCGAAGTCCCGGATCAGCAGCGGAAACGGATCGCCGCCACGCAGAATCCGCGCCGCCAGTGCCGCCGCCCCGTGAGCCGTACCCTCAAGCCACACTGCGTTCGGGTCATCTGCAGTCGTCGTCAGGCTTGCCGTATCAAACACCAGGCCGCTAAACTTCGCCGGTCCCGTCAGGCTCGTATGCGGAGCAGATGAAGTATCTGTAGCCGCCAGGTTAGCCAACGCCCAATCAATCGTCCGCTTGCGCTCCGGCAGATCGATCCCGCTGCCGAGCAGAGCCATATAAGACCACGTCTGGCAATCCTCCGGCACCGGCGTCGGATTGACCGTGGCCTGGTCCCCCAGCGTTCCTGTGTAGAAGTAAGGACCGGCCGGGTAATACATCGCGCGCAAAAACTCGAGCGCATGGTGCGCCAGCGTCTTCCACGTCGTCCCGTTCTTCGCATACCCGCCGTCCGTCAGCTTCTCAAGCATCGTGAAGAACGCATAGGTGTCGATGTTGTGCTCAGTGGACTTGCCGTTGGTCGAAGGCACCGACTGGTTGTACTGGTCGATGTTGGTCCCGAACGAGTAGCCGCCCGCCCCGATCGTGCTGTAGGCGTTCACCACAATCCAGTTCGCCATTTTCAACGCGCCGTCCAGGTACGCCGGCTTCTTCGTCCGAGCATAGAGCTGCGCCAGCGCCATACCCGCCCACGCCTGATCTCCTACCGCACTTGTATAGAAGTAGAAGGGAGCAGCAGCCGGCGTAATGAATGCACCGCTTCCATCCGACGCCGCGACATTCACAAAGTAGGCCTGCGCAAACCGCCCATCGTTGAACGGGAAGTTATTGGCCTGCGCATACAACAGGCCCTGCCCCAGGACCTCCGCCCGCGGCAGGTTGTCCGGATCCTCACTCCCCAGGTATGCATGGATCAGCACCGCGTTGTCATACGTGAACGCAGTCGATAGCAGCCCGTTGTCGCTATAGCTCTGCGCCAGGCGAACGGTAGAGCCGGTCGCATACGCGTCCATCATCGTATTGGCAAAGGTGAAGGCCCGGTTTAGTGAATCCGGAAGTCCTTCCAGCGCTCCAAACAACTTGCGAGGGTTCTGTTCCGCCTCTGCCGTTCCGGTGACTGCACCGATCCCTGCCGGCACTCCGGCCAGCACGGCGGCTGATGCACCAAGCCCGAAAAACCGTCGACGACTCACCTGCGGTTCAAACATGGAAGAACTCTCCTTTTTTGGAACGGAGAGAAACTACACCGCCAGGTCCGAAGATGGCGAACAGGCAGCAGCCAGCTCGTCCTGAAAGCAGATGGCGGCAACTTTGCGGGATAGTAGCGCTCAGGCGTGTAAACGCTCTTCAACCCACGAGCGGGAGCCCTTCCGGTGGCAGCACGCGATGGCTGCTGCCCGTCGCTGCTAGGGCTTCCGCATTGCGAAGCCGTTTCTCGTCCAGCCGTTCATTTTGCAGCCGTTCATTGGGCCACACGGAATCAGCGCCACGCAGTACTCGGTGCGGCGGATGTCTTCCGCATCCATGATGGTGAACTGGCGGCTGTGACCCGACCGGTCGCAATCCCACAGCGACACGCCTCCGTACGCTCCGTCCTTGCGCAGGATGTAATAGACCATTTCCACAAAACGCAGCGCCTGCATGTCGTTGTTGTAGGCGGGCGCAAGGGGGCGCAGCGCGTCCATGCAGGCCTACTCGGGCGACATCCCCGTGCGCATGTTCTCGATAATGGTGTGCCCCGGCGATCTTGATGTTCGCCTCAGCATTGCCGCTTGCGCCCGCCGAGCCAACATCCGGGTCGACAAAGCAGCCGGCACCGATCGTCGCCACATCGCTCATCCTGTCGGGGCCTCGCCACGGAAGCCCGCTCGAGGTAGAAGCAGCCGACATCTGACCCTTGCGGTCGATCGCAGACACATGAAGCGGCTCACTCGCCGGGGCAACCGAGTCAAAGACCGCACGCCATGTCAGCTCCGGGCTGACTCCCGTCTGCTTCGCAAGCGCCTCGTGACGATGCACCAGCAGGTCAAACTCCCGCTGCGAAGCAGGAAGGAAGCGCGTCCTGCGAACCGGCTACGGCAGCGAAGGATTGTACGTGACGTTGCCTGGTTGATCCGCCCCGGACGTGATCTCCTTGCAAAGCATGTAGTCTTCCAGGTGCGCTCGGTAAGCAGTTCCTTGCTCCCGAAGCCGTGAGCAAGCGCGAACGCTTTCGCATCCGCTCCGACCAACACGGTTCACTCTATCGCGGTTGTTGTCGTTATGCTGCGTCAACACGCTGACCTGTGCCTGTCGATGTGGCCCAGCAGACGAACGGCGGAACGAGGGGAAGCGCAGCACTCGAACGAGATCCTGTTGAATCCTGCGAATGTGAACAGCAGCCAGTTCGGCCTGCTCTTCAAGGTTGCGGTCGATGATCAGATCTATGCGCAGCCGCTCTACATGGCGAACGCTCCGATCGCGGCCGGAACCCACAACTTGGTCTTCCTCGCGACGACCAGCAACAGTGTCTACGCGTTCGATGCCGACTCCGGACACCTTGACTGGCATCGCCAGTTGGGTAACGCGTTCACGATCCAGGATGGCGGCTTTACCTGCAAGGCTTCGCTCGTGTTTGCAGCTTAAGCGTCGCTCGCCGCTTTGTGGGAGCGAAGCTGGAGCTACAAGGATGAGCGAAGCTGGAGCTAGTGCTACGAGGCATGCCACCTTCCAAGGGTCACACCTTTAACGCGCTCCGGGGCCGGGGAGGGCCCGCGTTCTTGGTGCAGGCGATCCGTTCAGACTAAAGCGGAGAGGTAAACCTGTCACTCTCCACCAGGCTCGTCTATCGCGTGACCGTGAGCCCCGGTGCTCCCTCAAGCCCGCCCCGCGCAGCATCGAACCCCGACCCGCTCAGGCGACCCGCTCAGGTCGTCGTATTCGGAATCAGCCGGGGAACTGTCAGATCGACGGCGATGGTCTTGAAGATTGCGCTCAAACTCACCGAAGGATAGCTGGTCGTGCAGTTGCTGTAGGTGCCGGACTGGTTGAAGTCAGAGTAGAAAAAGTGGGTCGAGGTGGCCATCGTCGCAAGAGTCTGGCAGGGCGTAATGAACATATGGCTGCCGCCGAACATATCGGACGCACACCCGGTCGGGGGCGAGCCGTAGGCCACCGTATAAACCTCCGTGCCCGCAGCCGTGGCATTGTGGGCCGCATCGACCGCCTGACCGCACTCGCCAACCCACGACGGATAACTCCCGTTACCGGTCGCGCCCGGCATGACGTTTATCCCGAAGTTCGACTGCGGAGCCGTTGCATCGCCGTCACTCAGCAGGATGATCACGTTGGTCGAGCCGGGAAACTTGGCCTGCTGCGCGACCAGCGATGCCTGCGCCGCATACACCACGCCCGCATAATATGTTCCGAAGACGCCCGTGTAGTTGGGCGGCTGCATCGGCGTGCAGCTGCCCAGATTCGAGGAGCTCTGGACAATCTTCGAGGTGCTGTTGAGCGAGGTGATCGAAGCCGAGGTTCGGTAGTCGCTCACGTACGGGGTCAGCTGGTAGGTGGGTGTGCCCGGCGCGGTACCCGGTTGATAAGATCCCAGTCCCGCTGCCGGAAACGAGTAAGGCACGGCGGTTGGCACACCCGACCACGGTCCGACCGCCTTCGCTCCACTTGGATCCTTCGGCATGACAAAGTTCCCCACCCTGCTTGCGCCGTTGTAAGGACCCCAGTACCCGTTGCTTGAAGTAGGCGCGGGGATGGCGGTTGTGCAGCCGGTATCGATGCCGGCGGTATCCACGCTCACGTTCGGGAAGGCAAACATGCTGATGCGCTGGATGTCGTTCTGCACCTGGCCCGGGGTGGAAGAGGCGACGCAGGTTCCCTGGACCACCGGGCACGGAAACAGATTCTGGAGCAGCACCGCCACTCCATTCAGGGCGCAGTTCATCTGCGTCACGCCGCCGCAGTAGGAATCAAACTGGCCCATCGAGAGCGAGGTGTCCATGATCACGGCGATATTGGCATAGCGTGGCACCCCGCCATGAGCCGCAGCCGTTGAGGTCGCGGTCAGGGTCAGCGAGTCCCAGCCAAAGATGCCTGCGAAGTACATGGGCAGCTTCAGGGTCTGGGTCACGCGCACCGCGTTGTCCGGAACCGGGCCGACGCAGTACTGATTCTGAGCGACCAGCAGGTTCAGGCAAAGCAGCGTGGGCTGGGGCGAACTCACGTTAGGCAGATAGGGACTCGCGTTCAGATTCCCCGTGGATGCACTGTACTTCAGCGCGGCCGCATACACCTCGGACGGCGCATTCGCGAGCTGCATCGTCTGCGCCGCCGCGAGTGCCTCGGCATCGGTTGCAGCCTGCAATGCGCGCCACGTGGAATAGGCCCTGCCGCCATCAATCGACATGGCCGTCAGGCCCATCACCAAAATGATGATCAGCGCCATCAGCGGCATCACCTGGCCCGCCTCGTCGCGTCCGAGGCCTCGCAGCAGACGTTGAAGCTGCTTCACTGCAGCACCTCGGCCGTCTGCGCCTGCAGCTTGCAGGTAGCGGCGGACTTGAAGATCACCCCGTACCAGGAAAGTGAGCAGGGATAGGTCGCGTTCACAATCACCGGCTCAGCCGCATTCAGCGTCGCGCCGTTGCAGGTGCCCGTGTACTTCTTACTATTGGTGGCGGTCGAGAAGACCTGGAAGGTGACCACCAGGTCCGACTTCACCAGCGTAGGAGCGGCCGCGTTGATGGTCGACAGCACCGTGGCGCAGGGGTCGCCCTGCTGGCCGCGGCTGATCGCGAACTGGCGAGCCCCGGTATTCACCGCCTCAACCAGCGTCGTGTAGTTGCTCAGCGTCATTCCCAGGCTGATAATGCCCGTCACCACCAGCAGCAGAACAGGCGCGCACAGGGCAAACTCAAGGGCTGCCTGGCCCTGATCCTCGCTCAGGCGACGGCACCACTCCAGGCGGCGCTGAAGCCTTGCGGACAGCTCGTCGAGAGTCTCTGCCTGAGCGTTCTGATCCAGCTGCTGCAATCCCATCCATCTTCCTCCGCGTCAGATCCCATGCTCCACGAAACGGCGCGAAAAACAGCACTCGCAGGGCTTCGCCGCCATGGCAGAGCGTCTTGCGCCACGCGCTTGAACGACCTGGTCGCCTCTATGAATTGCACGTCACGTGGCAGTTGACGCTTCCCAGAGTATCGGCGTGGGCGCCGGTGATCGATGCTGCAACCGGGTCATCGGGGGTACGACTTTCGTCTGGCGGCCTTCCGCCCCTGCTCCCTGCTCCCCTAGAAACGGTAAAATCTCGTTGTGAACATTGAGTGCATCACCGACGCCCAGCACGACGCTCCCCTGGACCTGAAACCGGTCCGCCGCGCCCTTCTCTCCGTCACCGACAAGACCGGCCTCGTCGACTTTGCCCGGGCGCTCGCAAGCCACGGGGTTGAACTCGTCTCGACCGGAGGCACCGCCAAGGCGCTGCGTGACGCCGGCCTCGAGGTGCGCGACATCAGCGATCTGACCGGCTTCCCCGAGATGCTCGACGGCCGCGTCAAGACCCTGCACCCCAAGGTGCACGGCGGCATCCTGCACATCCGCTCGAACGAAGCGCATGTCCAAAGCGTCAACCAGCACGAGATCCAGCCGATCGACATGGTCGTCGTGAACCTCTACGCGTTCGAAAAGACCGCTCAGAAGGCCGGTGTCTCGCCCGCCGAGATTATCGAGAACATCGACATCGGCGGCCCGTCCATGGTGCGGTCCGCGGCCAAGAACTTCGAAGATGTTGCCGTGGTCACGCTCACCTCCGACTACCCGAAGCTGATCGAAGAGCTCGCCGCAAAGAGCGGTCAACTCTGCCGCGCTACCCGCTGGCAGCTCGCCAAGCAGGCCTTCGCCGTCACCTCCGCCTACGACGCGGCCATCGCCTCCACCCTCGACACCATCCGCCCGCACGAGACGCCCCACCTGGCCGCCGAGTTCGATACCGAGGCGCTGCCGAAGACCCTCCGCATCATCGAGGAGCAGAGCGCCGTCCTGCGGTACGGCGAAAACCCGCACCAGGAGGCCGCGCTCTATTCAGACGGCACCGGCACAGGTGTCGCCGGCGCGAAGCAGCTGCAGGGCAAGGAGCTCTCCTACAACAACCTCGTCGACCTCGACGCCTGCTGGGAGCTGGTCTCGGAGTTCACCGAGCCCGCCGTTGTCATCATCAAGCACACTAACCCGTGCGGCGCCTCGACGGGCGCAAATGTCCTCGCTGCCTACACCCGCGCGCTTGCCGCCGATCCGGTCTCAGCATTTGGCGGCGTCCTCGGCATCAACCGCGAGGTGGATGGCGCGGCAGCCGAAGAGATCGCCAAGCTCTTCGTTGAAGCGATCGTCGCCCCCGCGTTCTCTGAAGACGCCCTCAAGCGGTTCTCAGCCAAGAAGAATCTCCGGCTCATCGAGCTACGGCCGGCCCACACGCCGCGCGTGCTGAAGCAGATCTCGGGCGGCCTGCTGGTGCAGACCTCCGACCTCAAGCGCATCACCGACGCCGACCTCACTGTCGCTACCACCCGCAAGCCGACCGCCGAAGAGCTGCGCGCGCTGCTCTTCGCCTGGTCGATCGCCAAGCACGTGAAGTCGAACGCCATCGTCTACGCCCGCTTCTTCGAAGGCCACGGCCAGACCGTCGGCATCGGCGCCGGGCAGATGTCGCGCGTGGATGCGGCGCGCTTCGGCGCCATGAAGGCGGTGCTCCCCTTAACCGGTTCGGTAGCGGCTTCGGACGCGTTCTTCCCCTTCCCTGACGGCCTCGAAGTGGTTGCTCAGGCGGGCGCAACTGCCGTCATTCAGCCCGGCGGCTCCATGCGCGATCACGAGGTCATCGAGGCCGCGAACCGGCTGAACCTGGCCATGGTCTTCACCGGCGTTCGCCACTTCCGTCACGGATAAGCAGGGCCTTCGGCGAAGCGGCCGGCGGGGGGACGACCCCCCCCCGCCCGCCCGATCTGCGTGGCGTGGCC
>CAXTUS010000145.1:0-7304 GCA_964247475.1 uncultured Acidobacteriaceae bacterium
GGGGGCGGCCGCCGGCAAGTTCTTTTCCCCTCCGGCGCCCCCCGCCCCCCCGCCCCCCCCCCCCACGAAGTGGTCGCCGTCCGCGATGAGGACGCATTTATTGTTGTTCTTCGGTCTCAGGCCGACCGCCGGATGCGCTCCTTATTCGCTCGCACCAGGCGCAGGAAGTCCCGGACCACCGGGCCTTCGTTCTGGGGGTTCCAGGCGACCGAAACGCCTACGTGCGTCGTCTGCGGGCGAAGTTCGAGGAAGACCAGTCCCGGCGTCCGCAGGTGGCGCACCCCCGCCGGCACCAGCGCCACGCCCTCGCCCGAATCCACCAGCGTCAACACGCCCGACCACGACTCCGACGTCGTCACAATATTCGGAGAAAACCCGGCCGAGTTACACAGCGCCAGGATCCGGTCAAACAGCACCGGCGTCGGCTGCCGCTTGACCAGCACAAACCGCTCGCCGGCCAGCGCCTTCAGGTCGACCGGACCCTTGGCCAGCGGGTGATCGCGCGGCAGCACCGCCACCACCGGGTCCTCGTACAGCAGCTCGTCCTTCAGGCTGGCGTCGTAGGGAGGCTCGAGCGGCCGCGTGAACCCCACATCGATCCGCCCATTCAGCAACGCCGTCATCTGCTCATGCGCCAGCATATCGATCAGGCTCAGCTGTACCTGCGGATGCAGCTTGCGATAGTCGCGAATGATCGAAGCAAAGAAGCCACCTGCCCCCCAGATAAAGAATCCGATAGACAGCGTCCCCTCCTGACCGAGAAGAGACCGCCGCGTCAGGTCAACTGCGCGATCCGCCTGCGCCAGCGTCTTTTTGGCTTCCTCGACAAAGATCCGCCCCTGCGCCGTCAATCGCGTGCTCTTCTGTCCCCGGTCCAGCAGAGGGCCCCCGATCTCCCCCTCAAGGTCGGCGATCTGTTCGCTGATCGCCGACTGCGAAACATGCAGATGCCGGCTCGCTTCACGAAAAGTTCCAAACTCTGCCACCGCGCACAGGTAACGTAAGTGTCGAAGCTCCATTGCTTTGCTCCCCGGCCACGATTATCGGCCGATCGGTATTTCCGTTCAAGCTGTACGGAAATACATGTGAAACCAAACGCTCGCGGAACTTGTCCTATCAACACGGCTTTTCAGGTCCCGGTCGATACCAGCGCCCGGTCAGACCGTAGTGCAAACGAGGAACCTGCCTTATGTGGATCGTAAAACTGGCGCTGACCCGCCCCTACACCTTCATCGTGCTCGCGATCCTGATCCTGATCGCCGCCCCGGTCGTCATCCTGCGCACCCCGACCGACATCTTCCCCAACATCGATATTCCGGTCGTCTCGATCGCCTGGCAGTACACCGGACTGCAGCCGGAAGAGCTCGAAGGCCGCCTCACCACGCCCTACGAAAAGGCACTCACCACGCTGGTCGACAACATCCAGCACGTCGAATCGACCACCTACCGCGGCCAGGCCATCATCAAGGTCTACCTCCAGCCGGGGGCCTCGCTCGATACCGCCAACGCCCAGGTCTCGGCCGCCTCAGAGTTCGAGCTCCGCCAGCTGCCGCCCGGCGTCCTCCCCCCGCAGATCATCAACTTCTCCGCATCGTCCGTGCCCATCCTGCAGCTCGCCCTCTCAGGCGCCGGCCTCAGCGAGCAGGACCTCAACGACTTCGGCCTCAACTTCATCCGCCCGCAGCTCGTCACCATCCCCGGCGCCGTCGTGCCCAACGTCTACGGCGGCAAGCAGCGCACCATCATGATCAACCTCGACCCCCGCCGCCTGCAGTCGACCGGCCTCTCGCCAAGCGACGTCCTCAGCGCCATGGCCGCCCAGAATGTCGTTCAGCCCGGCGGCACCGCCAAGATCGGCCGCAACGAGTACGACATCCTGGTCAACTCCTCGCCCGCAAGCCTCGAAGGCCTCAGCAACCTGCCCGTCAAGCAGGTCGGCGGCACCATCATCTATCTCCGCGACGTCGCCACCGTCGCCGACGGCAGCATCCCGCAGACCAACATCGTCCGCCAGAACGGCGCGCGCGGCGTGCTCATCACCATCCTCAAGTCCGGCAGCGCCTCCACCCTGTCGGTCGTCCAGGGCATCCGCGACCTGCTCCCGCGCGTCAAGTCCTCGCTCCCCCCGGCGCTCAGGATCACCCCGCTCGCCGACCAGGCCATCTTCGTCCGCGCCTCGGTCCAGGGCGTCATCCGCGAAGCCGTCATCGCCGCCGCGCTCACCGGCCTCATGATCCTGCTCTTCCTCGGCAGCTGGCGCGCCACGCTCATCATCGCCGTCTCGATCCCGCTCTCGATCCTCACCTCGATCATCATCCTCGGCTTGATCGGCGAAACGATCAACATCATGACCCTCGGCGGTCTCGCCCTCGCCGTCGGCATCCTGGTCGACGACGCCACCGTCACCATCGAAAACATTGAACGCTACCTCGAAGAGGGCGCCGAGCTCAATGAAGGCATCCTCGAAGGTGCCGCGCAGATTGCCGTCCCGGCCCTCGTCTCGACCCTGTGTATCTGCATCGTCTTCCTGCCCATGTTCTTCCTCAGCGGCGTCTCACGCTACCTGTTCGTGCCGCTCGCCGAAGCCGTCGTCTTCGCCATGCTCGCGTCCTATGCCCTTTCGCGCACCCTGGTCCCCACTCTTGCCATGTACCTGCTCAAGAAGCACGACCACCATGCGGTGCCTTCGAACAACCCGTTCGCCCGCTTCCAGCGCGGCTTCGAGCGCGGCTTTGAAAAGGTGCGCAGCTCCTACGCGAGCCTGCTGGCCTCGCTGATCGACGCGCGCAAGCTCTTCGTCCCCATCTTCCTCACCGCCTGCGTCGCCGTCTTCCTGCTCATCCCCTTTCTCGGCCAGAACTTCTTCCCGTCGTCCGACACCGGCTCCTTTCTGCTGCACATGAGGGCTCCGGACGGCGTCCGCATCGAAGAAACCGCCAAGCTCGCCGACCAGGTCGAAGACCGCATCCGCAAGATCGTCCCGCCCGCCGAGATGGACAACATCCTTGACAACATCGGGCTCCCCTACTCGACGCTCAACACCCAGCACGCCACCTCCGGTCTCTACGGATCGGGCGACGCCGACATCCTCGTCTCACTCGCCGAGCACCACAAGCCAACCGACCAGTACGTCGCCGAGCTGCGCAGGCAGCTGCCCAATGCCTTCCCCGGCACCGTCTTCTACTTCCTTCCCTCGGATATCGTCACCCAGATCCTCAACTTCGGGCTCCCCGCCCCCATCGATATCCAGTTCGACGGCGCCGACATGGAAGGCAACCGCAAGGTCGCCAACCAGGTCTTCGCCGAGCTCAAAAAGATCCCCGGCCTGGTTGACCTCCGCATCCAGCAGCCCAACGATTACCCGGCCCTCAAGATCGACGTCGACCGCACCAAGGCGCAGCAGGGCGGCTACAACTTCAAAGACGTCGGCGGCTCGCTGGTCAACATCCTCAGCGGCAGCACGCAGCTCAGCCCCATGTTCTACCTGAACCCCAAAAACGGCGTCGTCTATCCCATCCAGGCGCAGGCCCCGCAGTACACCATCCAGTCGATGAGCGACCTGAATAACATTCCCTTGAGTTCTTCATCGGCGACGAAGCCCGAGATCTTGACGGACATTGCAACAATCTCCCGCACCACCGAGATGCCCGTCGTCAACCACTACAACATCCGCCGCACCCTCGACATCTACGGCAACGTCGAAGGCCGCGACCTCGGCTCCGTCTCGCGCGCCATCAACCGCATCGTCGCAGTCAATCAAAAGGGCAGCATGCCGGGCAGCATCGTAAAGATCAACGGCAAGGTCATCCCCATGCCGCGCGGCAACTTCGTCAAAGTTCGCGGCCAGGTCGAAACCATGAACAGCTCCTACATCGGCCTTATCGGCGGCCTCGGCTTCGCCATCGTGCTCGTCTACCTGCTCATCGTGGTCAACTTCCAGTCCTGGCTCGACCCCTTCATCATCATCACCGCCCTGCCCGCCGCACTCGCCGGCATCGTCCTCTTCCTGTTCACCACCGGCACCACGCTTTCGGTCCCCGCGCTCATGGGAGCCATCATGTGCATGGGCGTCGCCACCGCGAACTCCATCCTGGTCGTCTCCTTCGCCAGCTCGCAGCTCGCCCTCCACGGCAACGCGATCGAGGCCGCACTCGAGGCCGGCGCCACCCGCTTCCGCCCGGTCATGATGACCGCGCTCGCCATGATCATCGGCATGATCCCCATGGCGCTCGGCCTCGGCGAAGGCGGCGAACAGAACGCACCGCTCGGCCGCGCCGTCATCGGAGGCCTGTGCGCCGCCACCGTCGCCACCCTGGTCTTCGTGCCCGCGGTCTTCGCCTTCCTGCACAGCTTCGGGAAGCGCGGAGCAAAATCCACCCAGCCTCTGGCCGCCGAACAGCACGCCCTTACCGCCCACGCCTGAGCCCACATCCCGGCGCACTGGCGCCGCCATCCAGAAAAGATCCTTCGGAGACTGACACCCTATGAACCACCTAGAGACCGAACCGAGCCAGAGCAACAACCCGGGCAGCGAGCGCGATCACCTCCGCCCGGACGAGTTCGCCGGCGTCCACATCGGCCGGGACACAGCAACCAGCGCAAGCCATGGCTACGACGCCAACAGCACCCAGAGGCTCGACCACGATCGCCTCGCCCAGGCCTCCGGGCAGCCGGCGGCCACACCCGCGCACCGCCTCGGCCGCGGCTTCTGGCTCGGCCTCATCCTCGCCGCGATCGTCCTCGCCGCCATCATCGTCCGCGGCATCCACACCCGTGCAAAGGCCGACAACACCCTCGCCGTCGAAAACAAGGCGCAGGCCGTGCCCGAGGTCCACGTCGTCTATCCCTCGGGCGGCGGCACCGGCGGCAGCCTGACACTGCCCGGCAACGCTCAGGCCTACGTGGACACCCCCATCTACTCACGCACCAATGGCTACCTGAAAAAGTGGTACTTCGACATCGGCGCCCACGTCCGCAAGGGCCAGCTGATGGCCACCATCGAGACGCCGGAAGTTGACCAGCAGCTGCAGGTCGCCCAGGCTGACCTGAAGGCCGCCCAGGCCAATCTCAATCTCGCCAACATCACCCGCGACCGCTACCAGAACCTGCTCAAGTCGAACTCCGTCTCGAAACAGGAGACCGACCAGGCCAACGGTGACGCCGAGGCCCGCCAGGCTGCCGTCGAAGCCAGCATGGCCGCCGTCCGCCGGCTCCAGCAGCTGCAATCGTTTGAACTGATCTACGCCCCCTACGACGGCATCGTCACCGCCCGCAACACCGACATCGGCAACCTCATCAACGGCGGCTCCACCAGCACCGGCACCGCACGTCCACTCTTCCAGCTCGCCGCCGCCAACATCCTGCGCGTCTTCGTCTCGGTGCCGGAGTCCTTCACCACCTCGATCCGCAACGGAGGCACCGCCACCCTCACCGCCGACGAGTACCCGGGCACGGAGTTCCAGGGGACCATCGCGCGCAACGCCAGCGCCATCGACCAGGCCTCGCGCACGTTGAACGTGGAAGTCGACGTGCAGAACCGCGACGGCAAGCTGCTGCCGGGCGCTTACGTCATGGTGCACTTCAAGGTCCCCACCACCGGCACCAATCTTTCGCTGCCATCGAACACGCTGCTCTTCCGCGCGCAGGGCATGCAGGTGGGCGTGGTACGCGACGGCAGGGTGCAGCTGGTGCCGGTCAAGATCGCCGCCGACCACGGAGCCACGGTAGAAGTAGCATCCGGTCTTTCAAAAGACGATGCCGTCATGCTCGACCCCTCCGACTCGCTCACCACAGGCCAGCAGGTCACCGTAGCAGGAGGCGCCAAGTAATGCCACGCGAAGCGTCCAACACCGCACGAAGCGGTCGCCGCCCGCGACCAGGGCGCCCCTGCCTCGGCTTCGGCTTATCGCTTCTCCTTACCGGCTGCATGGTAGGCCCCAAGTACCAGAAGCCCCTGCAGCCCGCCTTCACTGCGCCGGACGCAACGGTCGACAAGGCTCCCGTGCCCTACAAGGAAGCCGCCCCCAACTGGCATCCCGCCACCCCATCCGACGCCACCCTGCGCGGCGACTGGTGGACCATCTTCGGCAACGACGAGCTGAACCTGCTCGAGGTCAAGGCCGGCATCCAGAACCAGTCGCTCAAGTCCTACGAGGCGCGCTACGAGGCCGCGCAGGCCCAGATCGGCATCGACCGCTCACGCCTCTTCCCGACCATCGGCACCCAGGCTCTCGCCCAGGGCGTCCGCTACTCGCAGGGGCGCCCCTACTTCTCCGGCTCAAACCAGGGCGCCGGCGTCTCCGACATCCAGCTGCCCCTCACCGCCACCTGGGAGGTCGACTTCTGGGGACGCATCCGCCGCCAGGTCAACATAGCCAGGGAAGAGACCCAGGCCACCGCCGCCGATCGCGCCACCGCCGAGCTCTCCGTCCAGACCGAGCTCGCCGTAGACTATTTCGAGCTGCGCGCCGACGACGCCCAGGCACGCCTGCTTGCGGACACCGTCAAGGACTACCGGGAGGCTCTCCGCATCACCACCAACCGCTTCAACGGCGGCGTCTCGAACGAGTCGGACGTCTTCCAGGCGAAGACCCAGCTGCAGGCCGCCATCGTCCAGCTCGAGGACATCCAGGTTCAGCGCGCCCAGTATGAGCACGCCATCGCGGTGCTGATCGGCCAGCCGCCCAACAGCTTTGCTCTGCCCGAGGCCCCGCTGAACGCCGTGCCCCCGGGTATCCCCGCCGGCCTGCCCTCGCAGCTGCTCGAGCGCCGGCCGGACATCGCCGCCGCCGAGCGCAGGGCCGCTGAAGGCAACGAGCAGATCGGCATCGCACGCGCCGCCTACTTCCCCACCGTCGGGCTCTCCGCCGCGGCCGGGTTCGAGTCCGGGTCGCTCGCCAACTTCTTCAGCGCGTCCAACTTCGTCTACGCGCTCGGCCCCACCGTCAACTACAACATCTTCGACTTCGGCGCACGTCGCGGCACCTCCGCCCAGGCACGCGCCAGCTTTGAACAGACCTCAGCCGACTACCGCCAGACCATCCTCACCGCCTTCCAGCAGGTCGAAGACAATCTCGCCGCCCTGCGCGTCCTGCAGCAGGAGGCGCAGCAGCAGCACGAGGCCACCGTCGCCGCCCAGGGCGCGCAGAAGATCTTCGACAACCGCTACGTCGGCGGCCTCGACACCTACCTGCAGGTGGTCACCGCGCAGAACGCCGCCCTTTCGAACGAGCGCAACGACATCGACATCGAGCGCCGGCGCATGGATGCCTCCGTCCTGCTCATCAAGGCGCTTGGCGGCGGCT
>CAXTUS010000146.1:0-982 GCA_964247475.1 uncultured Acidobacteriaceae bacterium
CCGGCCCGGCGGCGGGCTCGGCGTCCCTGTAGACAAGGACGCAGAGCGCGACCCCTGGACCAAGTACCGCTGGTGGATCATTGCCGGCCTCGGCCTGGTCTTTGCCGCAGCCGCGGGCTTTATGCTCAAAGGCCCCGCCACCACCCCCGCTCCTGCGGGCCCTGCCGGTGCCCTGCAGGCGCTGCGCGATGAGCTCTTCGCGCTCGAGACCGATCGCCTTTCCGGCAAGATCTCAGAAGCTGAGTACGTCAAGCTGAAAGCCGCCTACGACATGGTCATCCGTCGTGCCATCGCACGCGCAGGAGGGACCGAGACGGCTGTCCAGGAAGTTGCGGCGGAGTAGCCACCATGCAAGGCCTTATGCGTCTCCTGCAACTCGTAGCGATGGCGATCTGGGTCGGCGGCCTTGCCTTCTTTGCCTTCGTGCTTGCGCCCACCGCCTTTCACCTGCTGCCGGTGCACGACGCAGGCATGATCGTCGGCGCGTCGCTTCGCGTCTTCGACAGGATCGAGCTCGGGTGCGGTGCCATCTTCCTCGCCGCCACGGCTGTCCTCTTCCGCGCCGCAGTCCACCGCATCAAGGGGCGGTATGAGATCGAGTTCCTCCTGGCGCTGGTCATGATCCTCGCCACCGCGTATCTCGAGTGGAACATCATCCCTGCCATGGACCAGGACCAGCGGCAGGCCGGCGGCGACATCAATACCGTCGAGCCCACCAACCCGGCGCGCCTCCACTTCAACAAGCTCCACGCACGCTCGGAAAAGGTAGCCGGCACCACCCTCCTCCTTGGCTTCAGCGTCCTCTTCCTCATGTCACGCGAAGGGAAAGCAACAACAACTGCGTCCTGATCGCGGACGGCGACCACTTCGTGGGGTGGAAGCGCTGCGCGCAGAAACTTCTGAGGCTTCCTCTCCTCACTCGCGCGCAGCGCCTCCACTCCACGAAGCGGCGCCCATCCGGCGTCAGGACGCGTTTGCGGTT
>CAXTUS010000146.1:992-7275 GCA_964247475.1 uncultured Acidobacteriaceae bacterium
CGCCCCGCGCCCCCCCCCCACGCCAGTATGGCGCGCCCGTCGGGCGCTAGGACGCGGTTGCTCTTGCCTTCCTTCACTGCGCCAATACCAGCGTTACCTGCGCGGTATGCAGAAGCGTTGTACCGGTTGCGCTTGTGGCTGAGGCCGAAACCACGACGACATACGTCCGGAACGCGGCTGCCTTGGTAGATTGCACGTTCGTCCGATCTCCGCAAGCCGTCAGCATCAGGCATAACGGCATCAACCCGTACACCACTCTCCGCCGTCGCTTTCCCGCCAGCAGCAACACCACGCAGGCCAATCCGACCCACGGCGCGGCTTCTCCCGCAGCCAGCGCCGGCCCGATCGTCAAGGTAAACGCAGACGGTGCAGACGGTGGCACAAGGTACGCAGGGTTGAAGGAAGCGAAGGTACCGGACGGCAGACCCGCAGCCGAAAGCTGTACCGTGCTGGGAATCGGCGAACCGGTCGGTGTCAGCAGGAAGCCGAACGTCGCGGGCAGGCTGGGCGCCGTCGCACCGCCGCTCGTAGCCAGCGTGAAGTCGGCTGTCGGCGCCGTACCGATGGTGATCACGACCGGCGCCGAAGCAGACGGCAGATACGTTCCATCGCCCATATAGGCGGAGCTCAGCGTATGCGCGCCGCTGCTCAAGGCAACGCCCGAAAAGTTCGCCCGCCCATTTGCCAGCGGCTGCGACATCACTGGCAACGTTCCGTCGATGAGCTGGACCACGCCGGCAGGCACACCCCTGCCCGCTGTCACCAACGTTCCCAGCGACGCATCGAGAACCGTCGATGTGCGCTGCCGGGCGGCAACCCCTGACACCACGCCTGCCCCCGCGATCGTCTGCAGATTCTGGGCCGCATCCACCTGCGCCACCCGGTTGTTGCGCGTGTCGGCCAGGGTCGTCATTCCCCCGGCGTCGAGCCCCACGGCACGCGGCGAGTCCAGAGCCGCCAGGACTGCCCCGGTCCCGGGTGCCGAGGCACCCTGCACCCCACTGCCGGCAACCGTGGTCATCATTCCGGTCTCCGCATCAAGGCGCCGGACACGATTGTTCGCCGAATCCGCCACAAACACGTTGCCAGCCGCATCAACCGCAAGCCCGCGCGGCAGCGCCAGTCGCGTCCCCGGTGCAGGCGCCCCTTCTCGATCGAAGCCCATCGCACCCGACCCCGCCACGGTGGTGATGATCCCGGTACGCGCATCTACCCGGCGAATCCGTTGATTGTGGCTGTCAGCCAGGAACAGGTTGCCCTGGAAGTCGAAGGCCAGGCCACTCGGCGTATCAAGCGACGCCCCCGTCGCCAGACCGCCATCGCCTGCGAAGCCCTGCGTGCCGTTGCCGACCAGCAACGTCACGCCGCCCGTGTCTGCTCGCAGGATCTCGTTGAGCGCCTGGTCTGCATACACCAGCACGCCCAGCGAATTGACGGCGAGCGCCACCGGCTGCGGCGTCTTCACCACGGTCGAGATCAGACCAGAGGTCGCGTCCACGCGGCGGATCGCATGGTTGTGGGTGTCTGCGATGAAAAGATTGCCGGCCGCATCGAGCGCCACACCAGACGGCGTATCGAGGTTCGCCAGGATGGCTGGTCCGCCATCGCCGGCAAAGCCCTGGACACCCGTACCAGCGACGACGGTAAGCCCACCCGAGGGCGTCAGCCGCCGTATCAGCTGTGCTCCGCTTTCAGCGATAAAGAGGTTGCCGGCCGCATCATAGGCGATCGCTGTCGGCAAGACCAGCGGAGCGTTCGCTTGGCCTGCCAGCACACCGTCCGGAAGCATCAGCAGGAAGGCGCAGCAAAGGCGCTTCCGCAGCAGGCGAAGAGCAGTGCGGGATGGGTGTGTACAGCTCAGGCTGCCCATGAACGTCCGCGGTCCCGGCCGGTATCGCCGTTACGCGGATTATAGTGGTTCTGTCCCGGGCACGCGCGGGCGAACCTGCGGCCGGCGATTCGGCAGCTTGTGCAACCGGGTCCTTTCGGGAACCATCTAGCTTAGAAGACGAAAATTGAAACGGAGCGTGCGATGAACCCCATGCGTGTAGCAGCCACAGCGGTAGTTCTGTCGATGGGCCTGGCAACTGGTTGCAAGAACTCGGCACCTGCCGTGCCCCCGGGCTATAGCCCAACCACCGTACAGGCCGCGCTCGCCGCCGGCGGCAAACTCAATCCGGATGGCTCGGTGACCAATGCCAATGGGACCATCACCTACCCGAACGGCACAGTGGGCAACGCTGCTGCTGCTGCAAACGGCGCCAACGCAGTAGCCCCCGCGGCTGCGGCGGCAGGCGCACCCGTCAATACCATGACCGGGCCTGCTGCGGCTCCAACCAACGCGACGACCGCGCCCGCGACGAATGCCTCAGCCGCCGAGACCGGGCCGGCCACCACAGACTCAGCCATGACAGGGCCTGCGGCGACCCGGCCAGCCGCTCCGGTCGCTCCAGTTGTGGTTACCGCACCCGCCGGCACGTCGGTCACCATCCGCACCAACGGCGAGATTGCAGCCAGCCGTAACGAAGTAGGCGACCGCTGGAACGGAACTCTGGAACGGCCTATCGTCGTCCGCGGCACCACCATCTTCACGAGCGGAACACCGGTCTCGGGTGAAGTGACTGCGTCCAAGGGCAAGGGCCGGTTCAAGGGCGCCGGAGACCTCGGGATCACGCTCACAGCAATCGGGCGCAAGTCCGTCACCACCAGCGAATACGTGCTTCAGAACAAGGGACGCGGCAAGCGGACCGCAGGCTTCATCGGCGGCGGCGCGGGCGTTGGCGCGCTGATCGGCGGCCTCGCAGGCGGCGGCAAGGGTGCGCTGATCGGTTCGCTCGCCGGCGCAGGGGGAGGTACCGCGGCAGGCGCCTACACGGGCAGCCGTGACGTTATCATCCGTCCCGAGTCGGTTATCACCTTCCGTCTTCGTTCGGCTGTTTCGAGGTAGAGATTAGAGCGCTTCTCACCGCGAATGGCAATTGATTCGCGGGTGACTGAGCTACGCATCGGCCGGCATGGAGTTCTGTGCCGGCCGTTTTGGTCCTATCGGCGCCGGGAAGCTTTTATCTCTAAACTAGCCTCATGCGCCTCACCCCAGCCTTTCTGCTTTCGGCGACCGATCCCGATCACTTTCCCACCGCGCAAAAGACCTTCAACGCCCCAGAGGTCGCCTTTCTCGGTCGCTCAAACGTGGGCAAGAGCTCGCTCATCAACGCGCTCCTCGGCTCGAAGCAGGCCCATACCTCTTCCACCCCCGGCCGCACCCGGGCCATCAACTTCTTCGCCCTGCACGAAGGCTCCGGCGACAAGGTCAAGCCGCGCCCGACCATCATCTTCGCCGACCTTCCGGGCTACGGCTACGCCAAGATCTCGAAGTCGATCTCGGCCGAGTGGCCCAAGTTCATCGAACCCTACCTCGCCGAGCGCGAAACCCTCGCGCTGGGCATCTGCCTGGTCGACACGAATATCCCCCCGCAGGCGTCCGACACCACGCTGATCGCCTTCTTCAAAGAAATGCAGCGGCCTTACCTGGTCGTCGGGACCAAGGCCGACCGCATCTCGCACAACGTTCTGCAAAAGTCGCTTGCGGCCTTGCGCAAGGCACACGCGGTAGACGAAGTCCTTCCGGTCTCGGCCGAAAAGAGCACGGGCATCAAGGATCTGTGGAGCCGCATCATGGCGGTCGCCGAATAATGCTGCTGACCCAACAACAAGCCGCAACCGAGTTACCTCCGGTTGCGGCTTGTTTGTAAGTGGACTTACCTGGTGGCGGAACTAGTCGCCGTAATATTCCAGCCCGAGGTGAGTGATTAAATCCTCTCCCATGATGTGCCGCAGAGTGTTCTTCAGCTTCATCGACTGAATAAACAGATCGTGCTCAGGATAGACGCCCTTCGCACTATCCGGCGCCTTGAAGTAGAAGCTCAGCCACTCCTGGATCCCAAGCCCCTGCAGCGTAGAAGTGCGCGCCGCGAGGTCCATGAACAGCACCAGGTCAAGCGCAAGCGGCGCGGCCAGGATCGAGTCGCGGCAAAGGAAGTCGACCTTCAACTGCATCGGATAGCCGAGCCAGCCGAAGATGTCGATGTTATCCCAGCCCTCCTTGTTATCGCCGCGCGGCGGGTAGTAGTTGATCCGCACTTTATGGTAAAGATCCTTGTAAAGCTCCGGGTAGAGTTCCGGCTGAAGAATGATATCGAGCACGCCAAGCTTCGACTCTTCCTTGGTCTTGAAGCTCTCCGGATCGTCCAGCACCTCGCCATCGCGATTCCCGAGAATATTTGTCGAATACCACCCCGCCACACCCAGCATGCGCGTCTTGAACGCGGGCGCAAGCACCGTTTTGATAAACGTCTGACCGGTCTTGAAGTCCTTGCCGCAGATCGGCGCGTTCATCTGCTTCGAGAGTTCATTCAACGCAGGGATATCCACTGTCAGGTTCGGTGCGCCATTTGCAAACGGAATCCCTTCCTTCAGCGCCGCCCAGGCATACATCATCGAAGGCGTAATGCCCGGGTCATCATCGACCAGGCCTTTCTCAAACGCGGCCAGCGACTCATGCACCGCCGTACGCTCGAGGAAGATTTCGGTCGAACCGCACCAGATCATCACCTGACGATCGGTCTTCGTCTTGAACTCCGCAATATCGTTGCGAATCTGGTTGGCAAGGTCGCACTTGTTCTTGCCTACCTTCACCTTCTTCGGTGTAAGCCGCTTCACATAGTGCTGATCGAACACCGCAGGCATCGGCTCAATTGACTCAAGGAACGGCCGGATCGCCTCGAGCGTCTCCTTGTCGAGGACCTCGGCTGTCTTGGCCGCGTCGTAAAGATTGCCGCCGAAGATATCCCAGCCGGTGAAGACGAGGTCTTCAAGCGGGGCGATATCCACGAAGTCTTTGATCAACGGAGAGTTCGCATCAGTGCGCTTCCCGAGACGGATGTGGCCCATCTGCGAGATCGAGCCGATCGGCTTCGCCATTCCCCGGCGAACCGCTTCAACGCCTGCGATCAGGGTGGTGGCAACCGCTCCCATACCGGGGATCATGATGCCGAGTTTTCCAGTGTGAGGCTTGATGCTGGCCGCCTGCTGAGCTGCGGCGCTGGGTGTAGACATTCTCGTGTTGACCCTTCAGTGATGCATTATGTTCCGAGTTTCGGACTCTCTAGTCTCCCATACCGGATACAGCCGACACAAATGACGAACTGACGACAGCGGCAACCGCGTCCTGACGCCGGACCGGCGCCGCTTCGTGGGGTATATGGCTTCGCGTGGCTGCGCGTGAAGCCCTCTACCCCACGAAGTGATCGCCGTCCGCGATAAGGACGCAGTTGCTGTTGCCCTTACGCCGTCACCCGGATCCGGTTCTTCCAGTGCGACACCACAAACCACACGAACGCCGCAAGGATCACGGCCTCGACGCCCAGGTGGAACCGGTGAAAGATCTCCTTGAATCTCGGATCCGTCGAAAACTTCGATCCCAGCTTCATCCCGATATACGCCAGCGCATAGCACCAGGGCCACGAGCCGATGAAGGTATAGAGGTGAAACCGCAGCAGGTTCATCTTCGCGATGCCCGCAGGCAGAGCGATAAAGGTACGCACGATCGGCAGCAGGCGTCCTACCAGGACGGTGATCGAACCATACCTCTGGAAGAAACGATCCGCCAGGTCAAGGTCGCGCCCGCTTAGCAGCATATAGCTGCCGTACTTCTCGATCATCGGCCGGCCACCCTTCGCACCCACCCAGTAAGCCGGGATCGAGCCGAGGTTCGCACCGATCGAACCGACAGTTGCCAGCAGGACCAGCTGCCACTGTCCCGTCGCAAGCTTCCATCCCGCCACCGGCATGATCACCTCGGAAGGCAGGGGGATGCACATGGACTGGATCGCCATCAGGATGAGGACGCCAAAGTAGCGGGTGGATTCGATGAGCGCAGCGAAGGCGAGGAATAATTTTTCAGCCATGGATGTCGTCAGGGTCTCAAGCGCAAGTATATGCGGGCTCAACAGCAGCCGCCGGTTTGTTACGATGAAGAGTCAGGGCAGTCACAGCGCGGCTTGAAGGCCAGGGCTGCCACACTGAAAGTTTCGAAAGCAACGCTGGGAGAAGTGAGACCGCCATGGCCGAATTCATCGCACCGCGTAACGAAGTTCCCGAGCTCGAACAGTCGATCAAGGTGATTTCAACCATCCCAGCCTCAAGGGCGGCGGCGCTCTTCGGCGCCGAGCCTGCGCGCCATGCAGGCCCCGTTGCGGTAGCCTCCTCAGCCGTGGCTGAAGCG
>CAXTUS010000147.1:0-7193 GCA_964247475.1 uncultured Acidobacteriaceae bacterium
CGGCTGCACTCGCCTTTTCTTCCAGACGCAGCAAAGCCCGGGCAGACACCCGGGCTTTGCTGTTGGTTGGCTTTGCGAGGAGACTACGCTGTCGCTTCTTCAGCGGCCGGCTTCGTCTGGGCTACCGTCCAGTCGTTGGCGCCCACCTTGAAACGCGCAAAGCGGCGGACGGAGATGTTCTCGCCAAGCTTCGCGACCTTGGACGCGATCAGCTGCGAGATCGTCTGCGAGGCCTCCTTGATGAACGGCTGATCGAGCAGGCAGACCTCCTCGTAGAACTTGTCCATCTTGCCCTGGAGGATCTTTTCGATAACCGCCTCGGGCTTCCCCTTCATCGCGGGCTGCGCAAGAAAGACCTCGCGTTCGCGATCAAGGTCAGCCTGCGCAACCTCTTCCCGGCCGACGAAGCGCGGATCAGTGGCCGCAATGTGCATGGCGATGTCGCGCAGCAGCTCCTGGAAGTCTTCCGTGCGAGCCACAAAGTCAGACTCGCAGTTGAGCTCGATCAGCACGCCGATCTTGCCGCCGGCGTGGATGTACGTGCCGACCGCACCCTCGTTGGTGGTGCGTGAAGCCTTCTTGGCCGCCGAGGCCATACCGCGCTTGCGCAGCACGACGAACGCGTCTTCCATGTTGCCCTTGGCTTCCTGCAGGGCCTTGAGGCAGTCGCCCATGGGCGCGCCGGATTTTTCGCGGAGTTCCTTGACGAGCTTGGCGTCGATCTTGACAGCAGTTTCAGTGGACATGTGATTCCCTTCTGGTTGAAGCTACGCTGCAATTGTTACGGGCATGCATTGCCTGGGCATGCATTTCAGCTCAGGCACCGAACGCAGCAAGAGCGTGGAGCGATGTGCCGGCCTCCACGCTCGATCGCCGCCTTCGAGACGCTTAGGCGGTGGCTTCGACCGGCGTGGTCTCAGCTTCAGGCTCAGGCTCGGTCGCTGCCGCCGGGGCCTTCTTGATGCCGCCCCCGAGAACCGCATCGAGATCGATGTTCTCGACATCCTCGTTGCCCGCGACATCTTCGATCGACGCCTCAGCCGTGCCGGTCGACTCCTGCACCGGCTCACTCGAGCCTTCACCCTCTTCGCCGATCATGTGTGCGTCAACAGGCAGTGCGCGCACGTCAGACGCCTCGTTCGAGAAGGCGCGCTCCGACACCATCTGGACGCCTTCAGCCGCCGAGTCTGCCATCTTCATGGTGAACAGGCGGATGGCGCGCAGCGCGTCGTCGTTGCCAGGGATCACGTAGTCGACGACCGTGGGGTCGCAGTTGGTGTCGACGACCGCCACCACCGGGATGCCAAGCTTGCGCGCTTCAGCAACCGCGATCGCCTCGTTGTTCGAGTCAACGACGAAGATGGCGTCCGGCAGGCGCTTCATGGCCTTGATGCCGGACAGGTTCGTCGACAGGTGCTTGCGCTCACGCTCAAGCTTGATCACTTCCTTCTTGGTCAGCAGCTCATAGCGTCCATCGGTCGACATATCGTCGAGCTCCTGCAGGCGCTTGACCGACTTCTGCACCGTGACCCAGTTGGTCAGCAGCCCGCCCAGCCAGCGCGAGTTGATGTAGGGCATGCCGGCGCGGGTGGCTTCTTCTGCGATCGCGTCCTGGGCCTGGCGCTTGGTGCCCACAAACAGGATGAGCTTCCCGGTCGAGGTCAGATCGGTGACAAACTTCGAAGCCTCTTTGAACATCTTGAGCGTCTTCTGCAGGTCAATGATGTAAATGCCGTTGCGCTCGCCAAAGATGTACTCCTTCATCTTGGGGTTCCAGCGCTTGGTCTGGTGGCCGAAGTGGACGCCGGCTTCGAGCAGTTCCTTCATCGTAATGCTTGCCATGGTGAGGCTCCTGTTTATAGACCCCGTAGGTATTCGGAGTCTGGATTTATCCCTCGGAAGGGAGATTGAGTTCCTTGCCTCCGCCGGTTTGGGTACGGAGGGTGAAGCTGATCTCTGGACGACCCACTCCCCCAGAATGGCGCTGAGTGGGTCGTCCAAAAGTGCCGCGTCAGGCGGAGACAACAACCAGGACAAACGACTCTGCTGTAAAGCTTTCTACCGCTTCGAGAACTGGAAGCGTGCGCGTGCGCCCTTCTGACCGTACTTCTTGCGCTCCTTGCCGCGCGAGTCGCGAGTGGTCAGACCTTCCGCCTTGAGCGCCTTGCGGAGCTCCGGGTTGAACTCCATCAGCGCGCGTGCAATGCCGAGCTTGACCGCATCGGCCTGGCCCATCACGCCGCCGCCGCGAACCGTAGTCAGAACGTCGAAGGTCTCTTCGATGCCCGCGATGCCAAGCGAGCGCTTTGCCGAGGCACGCTGCTGCGGGGTGACGAAGTAGACGTCGACGTCCTTCTTGTTGACGGAGAACTTGCCGCTGCCGGGACGCAGGAAGACGCGTGCGATCGAGCTCTTGCGCCGGCCGGTACCGTAGTACTGAATCAGATCTGCCATGGTGCTCCTTAGAACTTGCTGGGGGCCTGAACCCCGGGGATCGAAAATCCTGAACTGGACGAACACGGCTCACACCATGCCAGCGGCTTAGCCCTCGAGGGCAACGTGGTGCGTGTCAGGCATCGGCGTCGGCTGGCCGGTAGTCGGCTGGCCGGGCTTCGGCGTGCCGGGAGTCTTGGCCGCGTTCGAGGCGTGGAACTCAAGCGGCTGCGGCTGCTGGGCCAGGTGCGGATGGTTCGCGCCCTTGTACACCTTCAGCTTGGTAGCCATCTGGCGGCCGAGCTTCGACTTCGGCAGCATGCCCTTGATCGCCTGCTCGACGATGGCCTCGGGACGGCGTGCAAGCAGCTTGATAAAGCTTTCTTCGCGCAGACCACCGGGAAAACCGGTGTAACGGCGATAAAGCTTCTGGTCGCTCTTCATGCCGGTCAGGACGATCTTCTCGGCGTTGATCACGATCACGTGATCGCCCATATCGATATAAGGCGTGTAGAGCGGGTTCAGCTTGCCCGCAAGCACCGAAGCGGCGACCGTCGAAAGCCGGCCAAGCGTCTTGCCCGTGGCGTCGATGACGAACCACTTGCGCTTGATGTCTTTTCCGCTGGGAATGGTGGTGGTCTGATTCAGATTGCTCATAGTGCGGTGTACTCCCTGGTTCTGCTGGCTTCGGTCTCGCGCGCTTGGCGCCCAGCATGGTGCACGAAGGTAGGTTAGAAACAACAGCTTGAAGACAGACGGCGGAAGACACCGGCTGCAACTCGGTTTCGGGAGCCTGGCGATGGGGTTCGCAGGAAGCGGGCTGACGCCTGCACTTCCCTTCGTGACCGGACCTGCCTGGGACAGAGGTGCTGCGTGCGTGCGCCAAGGGTCTGTCAGCCTGGGTGTCCGGTATGAACCACCTGGGTCCCGGACAAGCACGGCTGGGTACAGACGTGTGGACGCGGGACTGCGCGAGTCTCAAGCATAGGGGAAAGAGGACGGGGAGTCAATGCGTTTGCGGAGCGATCAATGCTACGCAGCGATCTATATCACCCGGCATCGGGGCTGCCCAGCGGCCAAGGCTACCCAAGATCCAAGGCTACCCAAGATCCAAGGCTACCCAAGATCCAAGGCTGCCCAAGGGTTAAGACTGCCTAGCGGCCCGCACGATGCAGCGGCCGGGGCTGAGCGACGCTCCACGCCACGCGTCCACACCTAATGCTTGAGCTGGATCGTGCTCGGCTGCTGACCGACCTTTGTGCGGAAACGCCGGCCCGTCAGGTGCGTCCGGTGCGGAGTGCCGTCTTCATTGTGATCGCCCTGGTCCAGCCGGTAAAGGATCAGGACATTCCGGTCCTGGTCGTCCATGGCCGGGAAGGCGGCGACCCGTTCAACGTGGAACAGCGGGGTCAGCGCGTCCATCTTGTCGTCCTCGATCAGGTTCCACGAGGCATACCAGCCCGGTTTGTAGCGGTTCACGCGGTCTTCAAGCTCAGAGCTGCCGAAGTCGTCGCAGATGCTGCGCAGGCCGGTCATCAGCGAGATATCCGAGCCCGAGATCGAAAGCAGCAGCGGGTTGTGCTTCGGATCGCGGCGCCGGTCGGCGGCGATATACGCATTCAGCCTCTGCGCCGCGTTCAGGAAGGTGTACTGCGGATGCCTGACAAAGCTCACCGTCCGCACTGCATCGGGCGCCACGATCGAGAATCCGACCGCCGCCGCTGCGATCCCTGCCGCGGTCCGCACTGTGCGCGTCCGGAGGCGCGGCAGAATCAGGTCATGGAAGACCAGCGGGACCAGCAGCGTAAGCGGCACCACCACCACCAGGTAGTAGCGCGGCTGCAGGTTGTTGTGGTACGCCAGAAAGGCCCCATACCCGGCCGCCCAGAGGATGAGCGACACGATCAAAGGATGCTCGCGCAGCCGCCTGGGGCTCGCAAGCGCGACCAGCAGGGCAGCGGTCGTCGCAATCGTGAGCGCACGTCCGATCCAGGCGACGCCGTGCAGCGTGTAGAAGATCGCCGACATCCAGTTGCTGCGCGTCATGCCGGTATACGCGTTCGCGCTGAACAGGTACCGGTAGTCCAGCAGGTAGTGCGGCCGCACCAGGAACACGAAGTAGCCGAGCCAGATCGCCATGGCAATCGCCCCGGCCGGGACGCCCACCCGCATCAAGGCTCGCCACCGGTAGCCGAGGCTCGCAAACAGCATCCAGGCGATCGCCGGAAACAAGAAGAGCCCGGTCGTCTTGGTCAGGATGATCGCCGGCAGCAGCACCCCAAGGCCCGCAATCGTGAGCAGATGGGGCGGCAGCCTCCGACGCGAGTGGAGGCCATGCGCCGGAAGCCCGGGAATCTTCGCCGCCTGCGCCACCGCAAGCGCGGCCAGCATCAGCAGGACCAGCAACGGTTCAAGGATCGCCAGCCGCCCGAAGACGTAGCAGAAGGGGTTGGTTGCAAGCAGCACCAGTGCCACAGCGGCGGTGAGCGGCAGCGTGCTGCGGAGCATGCTGCCGCGCCGCACCTGCTGGATGCCCCGTGTCAGGCTGACCCCAGGCGCTGCCCACCCACCAGAGCCTGAACGCAGGATCAGCAGCCCGCTCAACAGCAGAATGCCGCCGAAGACGACGCCGGTCAACGCGCGCGCAGCAACCAGAGACACCCCGGTGAAGTGGAAGAGGAGGCCCTCAAGCACCGGCCAGACCGGCAAAGCCGCGGCCGGGTTGAAGTCGCCGGCAACGAACCAGTGGCCGGTCTGGAAGTGACGGATCGCGCCATCTCCGTACCAGCCCTCGTCGGTGTACTTCGACCAGTCCATCCAGGGGGCGAAGTTCGGAAAGTCCGCCTTCAGGTGAACGAAGTGCAGCAGGAAGAAGACGCCGGCGATCGCCATCATCCCGGCGGTAAGCGCTTCGAGCAGAGCCGGCGAACGCCTTCGGCTCCCGGGTTCGGGAACCAGGAAGGGGCCCGCGTGCGGGGCAGGCGACTCCTCGAGCGCGGGCGAATTGGGCAGCGTCTGCATCGGAGATGTGATGTACGCGGGATGTGGTTCGTTTCCCCGAAGCACAGTCTGGTTAATGGTACAACCCGCATTTCTTCAGCAAGTAGCGTCCCACCCAACTTCGAGTGACGCCGCCAGGCAGAGCCCCACCGCGCACGGCCGAAGCGCTGCCAGGAACCAGAGGTACCGACGGAGACCAGACAGCAGCACCCCGGTACAGCTTAGAAGCAGCTTCAGAGCGGCTTCGCTCCCAGCGCCTCCTGCAACTCCGGATGAAGCCGCAGACGAACGGCCGCCACGCCCGCCAGCAGCCGCGCCCGGGTCCTGAGCGCAGGCTGCTCCACCAGGTAATACGAGGCGACGGCGCAAAGCAGGATCGCCAGCCAGCTCTCCGGGAGCCTCGCCAGCCAGCCCACCCCCTTGAACACCGTCGCATTGCCGGGATGCAGCCACAATGTCTGCCACAGGTAGATGCTGTACGACAGAACGCCGATCCTCGCGACCAACGGGTGGTTCAGCACGCGGCCAACCGCCGAGGCAGGGTTGCGCGTACACCAGAGCAGAAACAGCGCGATCGCGACTCCACTAACGGTGTACCCGATCGTGAGATCGAAGTAGTTCTGATACCTCGCGGAAAGAAAGTTGCAGCCGACGATCACCCCCGGCGGCACCCACCAGGCGCGCGTCGCAGCACGGTAAAAACGTTCAAAGGCAGGTGTGTTCTGCAGCAGGGCGGCCAGGCACCCGAACATGATGAAGTCGAAGCGGAACAGGTGAGTCGCGAGAAAGTGCGGTGTGCCCGCACGCCAGTGGCCCAGCACCATCCTTGCCACCGGCGAAAGCACCACCACCAGCAGCGGCGCAATCAGCAGCGGCATAATCAGCAGCGGCATAATCAAAGTCACCCGGTACCGGCCCCCTCGAGCAGGCGCCCGCGACCCGGAGCAGCGCAGCGCGCCGACCAGCAGGACCGGCCAGACCAGGTAGAACTGCTCCTCGACGCTGATCGACCAAAGGTGTTCGAGCGACCACATGCCGCCCGGGGCGTACAGGTTGTGCAGGAAGAAGAGCGCGCTCAAGGTGCTCCTGACGGAGAACGCAAGCCTGCCCGCCATCCCCAGCAGCACGACCGCCCCGAGATAGACGTAGAGCGGAGGCAGGATGCGGAAGGCACGCCGCAGATAGAAGCCGCGGAGGCTGATCGAACCCCGTCTGCGGTACTCCTCAAGCAGCAGCGTCGTGATCAGAAATCCGCTGATCTCGAAGAAGATGAACACCCCCGACTCGCCATTCAGCAGGCCGGACCAGAACAGGCTCGGACGTTGAGCCGTGCCAAGTCGCTGCTGGCTGTGCAGACACAGGACCAGGAAGATCGAAACCGCGCGAAGACCATCGAGGGTCGGGATCCGACTGCCGATTGATCCTGACGTAAGACCTGCGGTGAGACGGGAGGTCATTTCGCGGCCCTCCAGCACCAGGCTGACGCAAAGCGATCCTAGCAGCGGGATCGCGGCGCAGCACGCGAATCGGCGGGCCAAAGCTGACGATTCCCGTTCTGAACCCGGCGCACGGGCATCTGTCCCGAAGGCGCACTACCGGGAAGCATCAGGAGCAACGGCCGAGGTCTCAAACTCGCGCGTACTCGGCGTAAAACCGGAACGCGACGCGAGATCGGAACGCAACGCGAGACCGGAACGCGAGAAGGGGCTGGAACGCAAGCCGGAATGGCCATCCGCACCCCCGCCCAGCCGGCCTTCCCC
>CAXTUS010000148.1:0-7141 GCA_964247475.1 uncultured Acidobacteriaceae bacterium
GTGTGGATCCAGAGACAGACATTGCGGTTATTAAGATCGATGCCAAGGGGCCGTTGCCGACGATCAGGCTAGGTAACTCAGACGGCGCCCAGGTTGGCGACTGGGTGCTTGCGATCGGCAGCCCGTTCGGACTCTCGCAGACGGTCTCGGCCGGCATCCTGTCGGCGAAAAATCGGGCCATCAATGATCGGGATGCAGCGGGACGAGTAAATCAGTTCCAAAAGTTCCTGCAGACCGATGCCGCGATCAACCCGGGCAACTCAGGCGGGCCACTGGTTGATATGGCCGGGCAGGTGGTCGGCATGAATACGGCCATCTACACGCAGTCGATGGGGTCGCAAGGCGTGGGTTTTGCGATGCCGGCCAACATCCTGGCAAAGGTCTATAACGATCTTATTGGACCTGCGCACAAGGTGACCCGCGGGTCGATCGGGGTTCAGTTCCAGGCAGCTACCTCTTCTGCGGTGAGCCGGGTCTATGGCTTCTCCGGCGGCGGCGTGATCGTGGGTTCGATCGTTCCGAACGGTGGTTCAGCCAAAGCAGGCATCAAGCCGGGCGATATCCTGGTGACGATCGATGGACGCCATATCAAGGATGGCGATGATCTTGTCGATGACATCTCTGGGCGCAAGGTTGGCACTACGGTACAGCTGGGCTACCTGCGGGGCGGAACGCAGCATACGGCCGCAGTGGTGATTGGCGACCGCGCCAAGGTTTACACCGATCTGGCAGGAGCGCAGCCTGACCAGGAGGCCCCGGCTCCACCAGACGCGGGCCAGAGCAAGCTGGGAATCACTGTTCAGCAGGTGCCACCCGCAGCCGCAAGCAAGATGCAAATCTCCGGCGGCGTCGGCGTAACCTCTGTAACACCAGGTTCGTTCGCAGATGACATCGGGCTGGCGCAAGGTGATGTCATCGTCGAGATCAACAAGCAACCAGTCACGGATGTGACAAGCTACAACGCGATAGTAACCAAGCTGAAGTCGGGTGATGATGTGGTCTTTGTGACTCGCATCAAGGGGCAGTCAGGGAACACCTTCGTAGGTGGCACGCTCCGCTAAGATCTTGTGCGAGGGCGGGCCTTAAGTGCCGCCCTTGCCAAGAGGAATATTTACCCTGTTAGGGGATTTGCCTGGAATAGGGTGAAACCTTTCAGCTTTGATTGAGGAAGTTCTTTCCCTCTTGCACGAGGTTAACTGAGAGGTTACGCTTTCCCCAGGTTGGAAGCGGGAAACGTGGCTACCCGGCCGATACTAGCGGAAGAGGTTTATTTATGCGTTTGCACATACGAAGCGGGCTCATCGTAGCGACTCTGGTTGCATCAGCGCTGCCGGCTATCGCCGGGCCTCATCTTCGTCGCGGGCCGACGGCGCAGCGTTTGGCGCATGGACGCGGCAACCGTAGCGCTTCGCGGGTGTCCGCCGCAAGCCACATCAGCATGAGCCCGGAGCGGGCGACCGAGTTGCAAACCGCCCTTATTAGAGCCGGCTACTTGACTGGAACCCCTTCAGGCACATGGGATGCGCCGTCGCAAAGTGCCATGGAAAAACTGCAATCTGACAATGGCTGGCAGACAAAGCTTGTTCCTGATTCCCGCGCCATTATCAAGCTGGGTCTCGGGCCCAACGCTGCTCTCGCCGGCCAGCGCGGCGAAGCGAATGGGGAAGGTGAGGTTTCGTCCACATCCTTCGGCACTGCAGTTCATCCTGCAAATCAGTAAGAGCGAACTTGATGCGCTAAACCGCTCTTCCAGCCAGTATGGCCTAGTCGCAAGATCAAGTCCCGTGAATCTATCTTGAGTCCTGACTCAGGAAGATGTGATCCTCGACATCGTCCGCTCCCGTTTGGTTCATCTGTTCCTTCACGGTGCTTGTTTCCCCGGTCCACATTCGCATCCAAAAGTATTCATTCATCCGGACAAGACGCGACGCAACCGGCTGACGCTGCTCTAACAATCTGAGCAGTGCGGCAGTCAGATCATCGGCATCTGTGACGGTCCGCAGTTGTACAGGAACAGATTCTGCCTCCATGACACGCTTCCTTGCAACTTCAAGTTGGCTGCTCGTCAGCAGGCCTCCTTCTACCTGCAGACCGGACATGTGCTCTAAGCCGAGCGCCGCTGCGGTGTGCAGGGTCTCCTGGAAGGCGACATAGAGGATGCGGGTCCCAGCTACCCGGATCGGCACCATCTTGAACTCCGCAACAAAGCGCTTCGGGAGCATGAGCGCCATCGCCTTTGCGGAGAATCCTTCCATCGTCAGAACTGGGCAGTTCCACTGGACGCCGAGACCTCTGGCAATTCGATCCTCCGCAAGGCCACAGCGCTCGGCGAGCCAGTCACCAATTCTGCCTTGCCCGCTCTCGCGTTGGGCGGCGAGCGCTCCTTGTAACTGAGGATGGGTGATCCAACCCTGTGCCAGCAGAACCAAGCCAAGTGGGATCCTGTGCTTGTGCGGAGCTTCGTCGACAGCCTGGAAAGTGCCTCCGGTCTCACGTAGAACCGCCTGCGCCACCATCTTCGCCAAGCAACGGTGGCTGCAAGCCCAGTCATCCTCAAAGACTGGTCTTTGGCGGCTCTTCCATGGCTTCAACCAGCCGCTTGTGCATCCGGCGGCTCCACAGATTCTGACGGGTTGAGCGGCGATGCTTCTAGGCAGCGGCTCGGTAAGTTCGAGTGAACTTCTTGATGGCAGCAAAGCGCTTCGAACCTTGGCTAGAACAGACATCTGATACTCTCCAGCCGCAGCTGCGGCGTTGCCACTTCAGTGATCCGCAGTGCGAAGTTGCCGTTCGCGACGACAACTTCTCCGCGTGCGACGATGCGGTCACCGACGACAAGATCAACGGGTTCTGAGATGTGCCGATCGAGCTCGACGACGTCTCCAGGGCCAAGTTCAAGCACCTCTCGGAGGGCAAGCTCTCGCGAACCGAACTGCAGGGTTGCTTCAAGCTCTATGTCGTGCAGCAATGCGATTGCCGATGCGTCGAATCGTTCTGGTTGCGGTGCCTGATCCTCGGTCATTGGGTTACCCGTGCGGAGGTATCGCCGAGCGGTGGTTCGGTGCTCTCCATGCGTGCACCACGGTGCTCTCCGATACGAACTGGCCACGCGCCACCAAGCGAAAGACCGAGTACTTTGAGCTCAGCAGCTTCATGCCTTGGAACAGGGAGCCGCAGAAGCGTACCCACGTGCAAGCCGGCGATCTCCCCTGCCTGAAGGCGCATCGGCGGGAACTGGAGGACGCTGGGGACCTTACAATCGTTGAGCAGCTCACGGATCCGGTGCCGAACATCTTCCGAGCCTCGCCGAGAACGCTCTCTGACCGAGATAAGGCGCCTAAGGATCGTGTTCAACAGCACTGCCGGGAGGCACAGGTTGAAAACTCCCTGGGCTTGCGGCATGGTGACCTCGAAACATACGCAGAGGGTCTTCTCTCCTGCGGCCATCAGTCGTGAGACTTGGGAGTGGGTTTCGCGCCGTTCGAAGCTGAAATGAAGACCGACCGCGGTCCAAGCTGTATTGAGTTCCTTGATGATTACCTGCACCACGGAGAGCATGATGAGGTCCTCTATATCGGTCAGAGCACGTGGAGGCTCCGGCCTTCCTTTACCTCCGAGCAGCAGTTCTACCATTGGCGAAGCAAGTGCCGTGTCGATCTCTAGGAGGCCTATTGCTCCGAGCGGTTCGAGCCGCATGGAGCAAACGTAGGTCTGCTCAGACAGGCGTTCAACAAACTCGAGGTACTCCAACTGTTCGCCCGAGACCATCGTCACCTTGTACTCGATGCGCAGCCAGGCCCCGATAGACTGCATGCAGTTGCGGGCAAAGAGATCATTCACTGTCGCGATGGCACGCATCTGCTCATTTGAAATCTGGCCCGCTCGACCGAAATTGTAACCTTCCACTGCGTCCGCGGCAGGCGCGGGCTGGTCAGCCTCTGCCCGGGCGGTTGCAAACATTGCATCAATCTCATCCTGGCCAAGTGTCTTTGCCAATTGATCCTCCCCCTCTCCTGCTCCTTTATTTGCTTAGAGCAACCTGCTTGCTCAACGCGCAGCCCGGCTCTTTGCCAACGGTACCTCGATACCCCTTCGCGATAGGTTGCGCAGTGCCGAGCGCAGGCGCACCACAGCCGATGAGTGGATCTGCGAGACTCGGGATTCGACGACACCAAGCGTGAGGCCAATCTCTTTCATCGTGAGTTCCTCATAGTAGTAGAGGGTCAACACCATGCGTTCTTTTTCGGGGAGATCTTCGATGGCGTCGGCGAGACGCTGCTTCATCTCGCCTTTGAGGCAGCGAAAAAGTGGATCATCTTCAGGAGGCCCGGGGATATAAGAGAGTTCCTCATCGCCTGAGTCTTCTGACCGCTCCAAGTGGAGACTCCCAATCTCGAGCCCCTTCAGCTCTCCGAGAAGAAGCTGGTAGTCTCCGAGATCGAGGCCCATCTCTTGTGCAATCTCGGATTCACTTGGTGCACGACCAAGGCTTTGGGTGGTGGAACGTATAGCCTCCTCGACCGCTCGCCCTTTTCGGCGGAGTTCGCGCGGGCTCCAGTCAAGCGTCCGGAGAGAGTCGAGGATGGCACCCCGTATACGGAATTGCGCGTCACCCATCAGATCGACCATCTCGGTCACCGGGTTGATGTCAGGATAAGCAACGTACCCGTCACCCGCCGCATCCGGGTGGGTTGGATCAAACCGCATCAGAGGAGCGCCCGCATCTTCAACGACGCCGCTCACCGCGACTCCGAGCGTTGACGCGTCAAGGTTTCCACGCGCAACGGCAAGCGTACGGGTGTCGGGTTCGTTGAAGTTTCCGCGATCCCCAAGAAGAGTTCTGCCAAAAGCCGTATCTGCGAGCGCAGAGAAGACGACATGGTGCCGGCGGTAGGGTCCGCCATCTGCTGTGCGAGTGGTCTCTGAATTTGCCATGTTCGCTGCGACGACTTCCGCCCGCACACGTTGTGCCTTGAGCGCTGAAGCACTTACATCCATCAAACCAAATAGATTCATCGCTGCTCTCTTATTTTGCGTCGGCGTGAATTGCAGACATCGTTTGTGAGAATTCATGCTTCAGAAGCGAGACGGCCATTCTGAACTCAAGCTGCGACTTAGCGAGTTGCATGCTCTCGCGATCCAGCGAAACGGTGTTCCCATCCGGTCTTGCAACTAAACCGTCGACATCGTCGATCTTTGGTCCGTCATAAGCCTTGGAGCTGGTCGCGGAGGCATACTCCGCGACAAAGTCAAATCCCTGGGTCTTGTATCCAGGCGTGTCAACGTTCGCAAGGTTTCCGGCTGTAAGTTTCATCTGGTCAGAAGCGAGATCGAGGTATCTTGAAAGCCGGTCTGTGATAGTCATAGAAGTCTCTCCATCTGAGGTCCTGCATTCAGTTGTCCAAAGAGACCGGGAAGAGATGAGAGCCGTCTCATGATTGGCAGCACTGTCTCATCGTGTGCGTGCGGATTCCATGGTCCGTTCTACTGACGGCTCACCGAGCTAAAGTAGGTGGATTCGCGAAAGGGTCACCACTGGTGTCGGATAACCTACCGCGATCCTCTAAGCTGATGCCAGAGTGCAAACGTTGTGGCTCGTCGTGTCATCGCGGCTTCGCAAATTCAGATCTTCCGCCGAGATCTCGCACTCTTCTCCTGTCATGATGGCGCCGCGTTCGAGTACATGCTTCAACTCGCGAACATTACCGGGCCAATCATGCGCAGCGAGCTTGGCCATAGCGGAAGAGGAGATGGTCTTGCGACACATCTCGCGCGCCAAGGAGTTCAGAAAAGACTCCACGAGTTTAGGCAGATCATCCATCCGTTGTCGCAGCGCAGGTACTTCTATGGGAAAGACGGCAAGTCGGTGGTAAAGATCTAGCCGAAAGGTGCCATCTGCGGATCGCTCCTGCAAACGCTGGTGGGTGGCCGCAATCACTCGCACATCTACCCGCATAGTCTCGTTGTCTCCAACCCGTTGCAACTCACCGCACTCGAGGAACCGGAGCATCTTCGCCTGCAGCGATAAGGGCATTTCCCCAATCTCGTCGAGGAAGAGGGTGCCTCCGTGTGCGGCTTCAATGCGGCCGGTTCGAGACTGTACTGCCCCGGTGAATGCTCCACGGGTGTGTCCAAAGAGTTCAGCCTCAAGCAGCGACTCGGGGATCGCAGCGCAGTTCAGCACCGTGAAGGATTTTGCTGAGCGCGTACTGAGCCGATGAATGGCTTTGGCGACGAGTTCCTTGCCTGTTCCGGTCTCGCCTTCGATTAAGACCGTCGCCGACCGTGGAGCAACGAGTCGCACCATACGTGCCATCTCGAGCATCGGAGCGCTATCGCCGATCATATCCGGGAGCGCTTCGGCTGCTCGACGTTTTGACTTACCTGCTACGGCCCGGGGCTGGAGATCTGGCTGAACGGTCGCGACCGCGGCGCCCGTGGGGGCATCTTCCTGCGCCTGGCGGAGCGCATGGAAGAGTTCGTTGCGGCGCGGACTCTTTGATACTCTGAGATCGTTGCTGAGACTTCCGTCAAGCCGCAGCACGTCCATCGAAGGATAACGCGAGGCAACGTGAGCGGCAAACTCACCTACCTCGAGGTCCGGCAGCCAGCTGTCAATCAGGAGTGCCTCAGGCCGGGTGAGGTCGACCTGCGCCATAGCTTCGACGGCGCCCACTGCCTGCTTCACAATCCAGCGCATCTCGGTAAGCCGGTCTGATAGTCTCTGGCGGAGAGCAGCGTCGGCGCTTGCCAGAACCACTGAGCGAGTGACCAGGCGCGGGTCGCTTGTCTGAACACCTGATTCATCGCTCACTGAGTCTTCCTTTGGCGGTCATTTGGCCATCTGATCTCCATCTCGGCGTTCTTCCGACGCGTCACGATCAGGCCACCACGATCGGTGCCTGGAGTCTCGAGAGAGTTCCGACCAAGCCGAACCTTCGTATTGTCGACGTATTGCAGCTTACGCATGAAGAGACCTCCCCGAAGGATAGACATAAGGCTTCCGCGGTATCGAGAAGGGAAAGGGAGCGAGGTTGGCATCGGCTGCTCTCGACGCCTGAGCCGACTTCCTCCCGAGACCGAGCGCAAGTGAATATCCCTCGCCCCTGATCGTGTCAATGACTGCCCCACGCGCTTCAAC